>JANQQN010000134.1 GCA_028289325.1 Myxococcota bacterium
CCTCCAGCCCCGCCACGGCGGCGATCCCGTTCGCTTCGGTGCGGCCAGCGACCGTCCAGCCCCATCCCGAGGGGCCCGTCTGCGCTTGGGGGGTCGCAGGGGGCTCGTAGGTCCATGCCGGCGCCGCGCCTTCGTCGAGGGCCAGCAGGGCCGACCGAAGGACGAGCGCCGTTGCTTCGTACGTCGCGGCGGGTCCGAGGCCCCGGATGTCTCGGCGAAAACGCCGTCCGTCGGGCAGGGACAAGCGCACGGTGAGGCCGCCGCCTTTGATCAACGAGAACGATACGATGGCCGCCGCTTTGGCCGGTGCGGTCCGGACGGAGGCCGACCGAGGCCCCCGCCGAACGACCCAAGACAGGTCGGAGAGCTGGCCGTCGATGCGAGCCCGCAGGGCGGGCGGCAGCGGCCCCGGAATGAACACGATCCGGGGCTCCGATACCGCCGGGGCGATCTGGCCCATCGAAAGCAGCGCGACCATGACCAGGGCGCTCACCGGCGGGAGCATACGGCCCACCGAGCGCGATGACGAGAACTAGACGCCGGCTGTTCGCGATGAGACCCCTGGGTCACGCGCGTCTCGAAGGTCAGGGCCCCGGCCGGTGCTTGAGTACCGCGGGCGCGATCTCGCCGAGGGGCAGGACCGCGCGCGCGGCGTCCCGTTTGATCGCTTCCTTGGGCATTCCGAACACCACGCAAGACGCCTTGTCTTGAGCGATGGTCCATGCGCCCGCCTCCTTCAGCTCCAGCATTCCGCGGGCGCCATCGTCGCCCATTCCGGTCAGCAGCACCCCGACCGCATTCCGGCCCGCGTACTGGGCGGCGGACCGGAACAGCACGTCGACCGACGGCCGATGACGGCAGACCAGCGGTCCGTCCCGAACGTCGACGCGATACCGGCTTCCGGTCCGGGCGATCAGCACGTGTCGGTTGCCGGGGGCGATCAACACCTGCCCCGGCCGCACCGGATCGCCGTCGCAAGCCTCTTTGACGTGGGCCGAACAGTCGTCGTTCAGGCGGTTCGCGAAGGCCTTGGTGAATTTCTCCGGCATATGCTGGACGACGACGGTGCCCGGGCAGTCGATCGGGAGCTGGCCGAGCAGCACCCGCAGCGCTTCGGTGCCCCCGGTGGATGCGCCGACGACCACGATGCGTTCGGTCGGCTTGGACATCACCTTCGTCGGCGCGGGAAGGATCACGTCTGCGGTGAGTTTGCTTTCGACGGGACGAACGGTCGTCTTCGGGGCGGTGACCCGAACCCGGGCCGCGGCTTTGACCGCGTCGCAGATCCGGATGCTCGCCTCCTCGAGGAAGCGTTTCGTACCCAGCTCCGGCTTCGTAATGATGTCGACCGCGCCCAGCTCCAAAGCGCGAATGGTGGGTTCGGCGTGTGCCTTGGTCAGCGTCGAGCACATCACCACCGGCCGCGGCTTCTGGCTCATCAGCTTCTTGAGGAAGGTCAGCCCGTCCATTCTCGGCATCTCGATGTCGAGGGTAATGACGTCGACCTCGGTGGTGCGGAGGACTTTGGCCGCCTTGAACGGATCGGCGGCGCACCCCACGACCTCGATGTCGGGGTCGCCGTTCAGGATGTCCGACAGGACCCGGCGCACCAGCGCTGAGTCGTCGACGATCAACACCCGAACCGCGCGGCGTCTCAGCGCGATATCGATGGTGGAAGTCAGGTCGCTCATGGCTCAGAAGAACTCGATGTCGCCTTCCGACATCTTGGTTTGGCTGACCTGGCTGGCTTTGACCGTCCGATCTTCGCGGTCGACCGAACCGGAGCGAACCGCGTCGATCTGGCCGCCCACGAAGTCGAAAATCTGACCGACCATGTCGTCGAAGTGCAGACCCTGGATGGCTTGTGCGGTCGCTGACTGGATCGCGCAGCTCGACTGCCGCGCCGCCTCCCGGTTCGAATGGTTCGTCTTGCGGGCTTCGTCCACTTTGGCGAGGGCTTCGTGCGCGGTCTGCTGCGCCTTACCTGCCGCCGGCAGGTCTTGCGCGAGCGTCGCCTGCAGCTCGCCGGCCAGGCGGCCGACCTCCTCTCGAGCGCCGGTCATCCCGTCCTCGACCCGGGCGCTGAGGTCTTTGGTCGCCCGGGACAGCGATCGGATCTCGTCGGCAACGAGCTTGAACCCCTTACCCTGATCCCCGGCTCGGACCGCCTCCAGCGCCGCGTTGATGGCGAGGACGCTGGTGCTCTCGGCGACGTCGTCGATCTGCTGCAGGAGCCGAAAAATTCGCTGGACCTCGGCCGCGATGGCGTCCGCACGTTCGCCGAGCCGGCGGATGCGATCCTCGATCGCGGACAAGGCGTCGGTGGTGGTGCGAATGGCGTCCCCGGCCGCGCTCATCGCGGAGTCACTGGCCCCGCTCAGGGTCTCCTCGAGCATGGCCTGCTGGTGCCGAGCCTCACGCTGGGTCTCGCGAAAGCTCGCGTGGAGGCTGGCCACGGCGTCGGCGAGGAGGGACCGTCCTTGTTGCACACTCGCCGATGCTTCCTCCAGCGCGGTGTCCGCGTGGGCGGAGAGGGCGGTTCGATTGCTCTCAGTCCGTACGCTCATGCTCCGTGGCCTCGATCCAGCATCCCTCCATCCAGTTCGGCCGCTGTCCGCGCCAATTCAGCGATAGGGCTCAACAATCGGCGCATCGAGCCTCAGTTTCGAGGCCGGAGATCCGATTCAGCATGGCAATGCCATCGGTTCTCTCGGTCGACGATTCGCTGTCCATTCGGACCTTGGTGTCCGACACCCTTACCGACGCCGGATTCTCGGTCCGCACGGCGGAGGATGGTCTGGCGGGGCTCGACGTCGCCAAGAACAACCCCGTCGATCTGATGATCGTGGACGTCAACATGCCCCGTATGGGCGGAATCGAAATGGTGAGCGAAGTTCGGAAGCTTCCCGAACACAAGTATACGCCCATCCTGATGCTGACGACGGTCGTGGACGCGGAGAAGAAGAAAGCCGCCAAGGCCGCGGGCGCGACGGCGTGGATCATCAAGCCGTTCGACCCGGAAAAACTCCTCGCGGTGATCCGTAAGGTCCTGGACTGAGGGGCTTTCTAGTCAACTGTCTCCCGCGTTCTTCTGCGAAGAACCTCTGAGACAGGTGACCGATTTAGTCGGCGATGCCGACGATGGCGGGAGCGTCGATGATCAAACCGACTTTGCCGTCGCCGAGGATGGTTGCCCCGGAGATGCCGTCGACGTTGCGGGCGATGGGGCCCGGGTCTTTGAGCACGGTCTGGTGCTGGCCGACCACTTTGTCGACCATGAACCCGAATCGGCCTTCGTTGAGCTGGGTGATCACGATCTGACTGTCGTCGACCTGGTCGTTACCAGACACCCTGAAGAAGTCGCGGAGGCGAAGATACGGGACGAGCTCCCCGCGCACCGGCAACAGACGAGTTTCTTTGCCCCCGTGGGACGAGCGGGGCGGTTCGATGCATTCTTCCACCAGCGCCAGCGGAAAGACGTAAGGGTCGCCGCCGATCAGAACCAACAGCCCGTCCATGATCGCGAGGGACAGCGGGAGGCGAATCGTGAACGTCGTTCCCACCCCGAGGGTGCTGCGCACGGAGAAGGCGCCGTTGAGCTCGACGATCGAACGCCGCACGACGTCGAGACCGACCCCTCGTCCCGAGACGTCGGAGACTTCGGTCGTGGTGCTGAATCCTGGTTCGAACAGCAGCGCGAACAGCTCCTGTTCGGAGACGTCCGCCTCGGGGGTCAGCAAGCCGCGCTCGATGGCCTTCTTGCGAATCCGAGCCGGATCGAGACCACCTCCGTCATCCTCCACCTCGATCACGACCTTCGACTCGGTTTGCCGGGCGCGCAGGTGAATGGTGCCCGGTTCGGTTTTTCCTCGGGCCTGGCGCTCTTCGACGGATTCGATCCCGTGGTCGGCTGCGTTGCGAAGCAGGTGGACGAGGGGGTCGGCCAGCCGATCGAGCACCGTCTTGTCGAGCTCAGTGTCGCCGCCCTCGGTGGACAGCACCAGCGGCTTGTTCAGGGCCTTGGACAGATCGCGAATCAGCCGCTCGAACCGCCGGAACGTGCTGCTGACCGGCAGCATCCTGAGGTCCATGGTCCGGTCTCGCAGCTCGCTGGTCAGTCGCTCGACGTCTTCGGAGATCGATTGCAGGTCGGGGTCGTCGAATCGGCCGGCCACCGCGGACAGGCGACTGCGGGCGATGACCAGCTCGCCGACGAGGTCGACCATCAGATCCAGCTTGGGGGCAGGGATCTTGAGGACCGCGGTTCGGGCCGCGGCCTCCCGCTTGGGCGGCGGAGGCGCTTCGGTTTTGGCGCTGGACGTAGGCGCGGGGGCCGAGGTCGGCGCCTCGTCGGCTTCTGCGACCGGCTGGATTTCGATGCCGGTGTCGTCGTCCAGGAACAGGAACACTTCACGGATCTCGTCCATGCTCGCGGTCGTGGTCAGCGTGCCGGCCCAGGTGAGGTACAGACGCTCGGGATCGAAGTCGTCGAACGCGGGCAGTTGGTCGGCCACGACCTGCAGCGAAAGGACGCCGAGGTCACCGAGCTCGTCCAGGAGGAGCAGAAGGCTGGAGCCGTCGCCGAATACCTGGGGCGCGAAGCGGAGGTTCAGTCGATAGACGGTCTCCTTCGTGGATGCCGGCGCGGGGGGCGCGGGGCGTGCCTCCGATGTCGCTTCCGAGGACTCGGCGAACGACCGAAACTCCACGAGCAGCTTCTCGCGGGCCTGCGGATCCGCCACATCCTCACACTCGTCGCGCAGGTGGTCCTTGGCCGCTAGCGCTAAGGTGATCAGGTTCGACGTCACCGGGAGTCGATCGTTGCGGACCCCGTCGAAGACGGCCTCCACCTCGTGCGCGAACGCGGCGAGGCCGGTGAGGCCGGCCATGGCCCCCGACCCCTTCAGCGTATGGAGAGCACGAAAAGCCGCCGCCACCTGCTCGGCGTCGGTCGGGTCGGCTTCGAGCTTCAGTAGCGCGCTTTCCAGCGACTCCAACAGGTCATCGGCCTCGGACAGAAACAGCTCTCGATACTTATCGACGCTCATGTGCTCGTCTCCGTCCAGAATGGCGGTATGAACGCCCGCTGGGCCGCCCGCTCGAGCCCAGGGCCCGGGTTGATGGCCAGCTGTAGACCGGTGGTGCGTGCGGTGCGCCAAGCGCACCACAGGAGCTGTAGGCCGGCCATGTCGACCTTATCGACGTCCGTGAGGTCGATCCGGACGCCGTCCGCGGTGCGCTCGAGCAGCTCAGACCGCCCGTCGCCGGCCGGCGGGGCGTCGTCTTCGCTTTTGCCGTCGTCTCGTCCGATAAGGGGGCGGAGGTGGTCGTACAGCGCCCTAACGCGCCAGACAGTGAGGGGAGATTCGCGGGCCGTCTCGCTGGCAGGCATCGAGCGGATTGAATCGGCCGGCTCGACCCGATGTGAAGCGACGCGATTTGCCCACCGGCTCGACCGTCTATCTAACTTTGGCTCAGCCCAACTTCGGCTTCGTCCAGTGCGCATTGGGGATCGCGCGGATCGACCAGCGCCGGTGGTCGCCCCAGCAGACCCGCCAAACGCTCGAGATTGGCGGTCACCAACCCTGATGAGTCGCCGAGGGCGTGGGCGCGGAAAAAGGCCGCGTACGCCCGTTCGTAGTCTTTGGCGAGGACCGCACAGACCCCGATCTCGACCGCTTCGGCGGCGTTGTCGGCCTCGATCGAGGGCGACGCCGCGGACGGCGGCACCACGTGGTCGCGGGCGCTTTCATCGAGGCGGCGTGCGGCTTCGAGGAGCGCGTTTTCCAAGTCGATGTCCAGGTTCCTCGGGCCGTGGGTGTCGCCTTCGTAACATCGTGCTTGGGCTTGACCCGTCAGCCCGCCGCCAACCAGGAGCCGGAACAGCGCATCCAGACCTTCACCCCGCTGATCGAACGCGCGGCACAGCGTCCCTTCGACCATTTCGATGGCCCCGGTTCCTACCTCGATGCGAATCGTGCGCCGGCCGACTCGGCCGAGCTGCAGGTAATCGGCGGCCGAAAACTCAGTGGGGGGCGGCTGCGTCGCCGGGGACGTCAATAGCCGTAGCTTCGGTGAATAGGTTCCTGCGTTCATCGACTCCCCCACTGGTCCTTCTTGGCGATCGGTCATAGGTAGGCGGCGATCCGCTCCGCGGTGCGGCGCATATCCATTGAAACGAGTCCGAGGCGGGCATCGGCGGTCGTTAAGCAGAGCAGCTGCGTTTGTCCGTCGCCCGCCAATATGACCGCGTAACCGTCATCGCCGCGCACGATCGCTTCCCGCAGGGCCCGTCGGTCGAGGGCTCGGCACGCGTGGGCTGCGGCGCCACAGAGCATCACCGCCACCCCGGAGATCCTCGCT
>JANQQN010000144.1 GCA_028289325.1 Myxococcota bacterium
CCTCGCTTCGCGGTGGCCACTCGGTTGCTCGTCGCGGGCGCGACCGATCTGCAGATCTTCGTTGGATTTACCGACGACGTGGAGTCGGGAGAGCTCGATCTCTCGAACAGCATAGACATCGGCGGAAGTGGGGGCCTTTGGGGCGTCGACGGCAGCGGGGAGTTCTATATCACGAGGGGTGAAGACCTGACCTTGAACAAGTACCGGTTCGAAGACGGACAGCCCGTCTTCGTCGATCGGACCAGCTTCGCACAGGAGATTCCGTTCCTCGCCGGCGAATTCATGGCCTTCGACGGCCCCGATCGGGCCTACCTGCTGCAGGTGACCACCGGCCAAGGGTTCGCGCTCGACCTGGAAGCGATGGAGATCGTCGATCGCGTGGATCTGACCACGCTTGTCGACGCCGAGCAGCCCACGTTCATGAACAGCATCGATGTCTTTCGCGACGGAGAAGTCGTCGGCGCGACCTACGCCACGGACGCTGTCCAAGAGACGGTATCCGAAGTCTCGCAGATCGTCTTCTTCGACCCGACCGACGGGTCCTTCGAGGCCCGGCCCGCGCCCTGCGGAGGGCTCACCTACAACATGACGGCGCCCAACGGAGACATCTACTTCGCTGCGGATCCCTGGGTGGCGGGCATTCACGCCATCGATCCGAGCCGAGGCCCGGCCCCCTGTCTGGTTCGACTTCCCGCGGGAAGCCGGGAACCGGATCCGAGCCCCATCATGCTCAACGACATCACCGGCGGCCCGACGGGAGGCCTGATTCCTTTCGGCGATTCTTCGATTCTGGTTCGGGTCCTCGACACTGAACAATTCCCCGTGACCGAGGAAACGACCAACTTTCAGCTCTTCGGTTCACCGGCGTGGGACACCTGGGAGATCGATCTGCTGGCGCCCGAGCGATCGCGCCGTATCGAACGAGACCCGCTGGCCGGTGCGATCTTGTACTTCGTCATCGACGGTGAAGTTTACGATAACGAGACGTCCGCCGACTTCAGCTCGACAACGCTCGTCCGCACCACCGGACCTGATGCGCCGGCACCAGGCTTACAGATCAGCGGCATTCCGCTGTCGGTCGTTCAACTTCGCTGAGCCGATCCATACCCGCGAAAGGAATAGGACATGTCGAATCCAGACGGTCTCTCCGTGACCGGACTAACCAAGACTTATGCCAATGGTGTGCGCGCGCTGCGGAACGTGGACCTGCGCGTGCCCTCAGGCATGTACGGACTTCTGGGCCCCAACGGGGCGGGCAAGAGTACATTGATGCGAACGCTCGCGACTCTACAAACGCCCGATGCCGGCGCATTCTCGCTCGACGGTCTCGACGGCCGAAGGGACCCCGACGGCCTCCGCCGGAGGCTCGGCTATCTCCCCCAACAGATCGGGACCTATCCGGGAGTGACCGGCCGAGGCCTCCTCGAGCGTTTTGCGTGGCTCAAGGGTCGAACCCATGCCCGGGAGCGTCGGCGCGAGGTCGGTCAGCTCCTCGAGCAGGTCAACCTCGCCGATGTAGCGCACCGCCAGGTCAACACCTATTCGGGAGGGATGCTGCGCCGTTTTGGCATCGCTTTGGCTCTGCTCGGGCGACCGCGGCTGCTGATCGTCGACGAGCCGACGGCCGGCCTCGACCCCGCGGAGCGCAATCGCTTTCACCGAGTCCTCGCCGACGTGGCCGCCGACGCGGTGGTTTTGCTGTCGACCCACATCGTCGAAGACGTCGAGAACCTGTGTGAGCGCCTTTCCATCCTTGCCGACGGAGAGATCGTGGCCGAGGGGACGCCCGAAGCGCTGCGGGTCCCCCTGCAGGGTCGCCTCTGGACCCGGCTGGTCCCTCGCCATGAATCCGTCCCCACAGAGGTCCTGCACGTCGCGGCCGCTCCGGCTGGAACCCGGGTCTTCGTTGAAGCGACCGAGCACCCGGGGGAAGGCTTCGAGCCCCATTCTCCGCGGCTGGAAGACGTGTATCACCATGCCCTGAGTCGGGCCGACCAAAGGCGGGCGGCGGCATGAGTCCGGGCCGATTCGTCACATGCGAAGCCTGGAACGAGTTCCAGGGCACCATGCGGGGTCCGCTCGTCCCCCTCGTGGCCACGGGGTTGGTAGGTTACGTGGCCATCGTGGTGCTCAGCGCCGAGTACATGCGCAACATGGGCGCGGCGGACGTCGCACGTAACAGCCCCCACGTGGTGTACCTGATGGCGACTGGCCAGGGCATCTTGTTCCTGTTCGCCTGGGCCTGGATCTTTGCCCGAACCGTCGCCCGAGATCGCGATGCACGGCTGCACGAGATCGTCCTCGCCACCCCGACGTCGCTCCCCCAGCTCTTCGTGGGCCGTTACTTCGGCGCGCTCGGAGTCAGCAGCTTGCTAGGGTTGGTCGGCGTGCTCGGATTCATCATCGTCCATCCTCTGCAGGCGATCGGCGCCCTGCCCGCCAGCGCGGTCGGGCCGACCCCGTGGGGCGCGATCTTCTGGGCGTGGCTGCTGCTCATCGTCCCGTCCGCGATGGGCACGGGCGCGTTGTATCTCGTGGCGGCTCTTCGAACCCGGAACGCCACCGGCCCCTTCTCGGTGGCGGCCGGAGTCGCGGTCGTGTGGATGGTTGCCATGGTCATCATCCGTGGTGGAGACGTCGACGCCGCTTTGGCCACGGTCATCGACCCTACCGGGTTCTCCGAGGTCAAAGAGCAAACCGACGCCTGGACCCCGGCCGAGAAGATGAACAACCTACTCGTGCTCTCGGTCCCGCTCTTCTGGAACCGCTTGGTGTGGGGAGTGGCGCCGATGCTGTTTCTGGGTCTCGTTCTCGCTCGGCTGAATCGCGAAGGGTTGGTTCTGGAGCGGGCCCGTAATGCCAAACCGACAACAGCCGAACAGGCGGAGACGGACCACGTTCGGTCACCACGGCCCGAGCTTCCAGACCCTGTTCGAACCCCATCGTGGCTCTGGGCCACGCTCTTGGAGGCCCGGTGGCACCTCAAGCAGTCGGTGGGTTCCTGGGGTGTGGTGCTGACGCTGATCCTGTTCTGCTTGGGAAGCGTTCTGGGCTCGTTTGTCAATGTGGTCGGCCACGCGGATGGCCCTCTGGTCCCGCGGCCCGAACTGCTCATTCCGCTGCTCAGCGAGTTCATGTACCTCGCAACCGCGTTCATCATCGCGGGGTTCGTCGGCGTGGTGATGCGCCGAGACGAAGAGCTCGGTTACGTCGAACTCGCGGGCGCAGCGCCAGCCCCGCTGGGGGTTCGGCTGGTAGGTCGTGTCTTGGGCGCCGTCGGTTTGGTCGGAACGCTGATGGTGCCGCCGATTGTCTCTAGCTACGTCGTCACTGGGCTCGCCGCCCCCCACAGCTTCTCCTTATTCAACGCTCCGGCCTTCTTTTTGCTCGTTTACGCCCCCGGGCTGTTGGAGCTGTGCGCGATAACCATCGTCTTGCACGCCGTCGTTCGCAAGGCAGGCATCGCTTACACGTTGAGTATGCTGATGACCTTCATCTTCATCGTCAACAATGAGCTCGGCATCGTCACGTATCCCGTTTCGGCCGTCGGCATTCCGGCCCGAGTCACGCTGTCTGAGCTGGTGGGATGGCGTCCTTGGTGGCCGCTGATACTCGCCCAGGGCATCTATAAGGTCGGGTTCTTGGTTGTCGCGGTCGGCGTGGCCTGGCTGGCCTGGCCACGCGGAATGATCGATCGCTGGACCGAACGGCTCCGAACCGCTCGGCTTCGCCTTCGAGGAGGCGCGTTGGCGACGCTGGGAACGGGGATCGCGATCATGATCGGCTCGGGCGCGGTCATCCACGATCGCATCGTGATCCAAGGGGACTACGAAGACCCCAAAGATGAGCGTGCAATGCAGGCGGAGTGGGAGCGCCAATGGGTCTCGAAAGCGTCCGCGTTCGAGGTCGAAGGCGGCGAAGTCGTCGCTTCGGTCGATCCGTCCTCTCGGACCGCATCCGCCCGATGGACCCTTCGGGGCGTTCGCGTCTCGCAAGAACTCTTGCTCGGTGAGCTTCCAAACGGCGTCACGATCACCAAGGCGACAGTGCAAGGGAAACCGGTCGCCGTTGAGACGCGCTGGCAGACATTCGGTTTGGCCGTGACGGGGTGTCCGGCAACGGGCTGCGAGGTGGTCCTCGAGCTGAAGGCGATACGCTGGGGCTGGCCGGTCGAGGGGCACACCCCGTGGGTCCACCCGTCCCAGGTTTGGCTCACCGCGCGCGATCTCCTTCCGCGCCTCGGTCTCGACGCCCATCGATCGTTGCGCAGTCTCACGGTGCGCGCCACTCAAGGACTCGACGTCGCGCTTCCCCGGCTGCCGTTGGGCGCCGGCGTCTCTGCGAGCGGCGTCGCCCCGTGGGGGCGATGGCGCTGGAGTGTTCAGCTCCCCAATGGCTGGCACCTCCCCAACCGGGGTCAAGTCGACGGCCCACTCGACTTTGCGCTGGCCTGGCGCCCGAAGGCCCCCGAAAGGACGCATCGCGACGGGGTTACGGTGTGGCATGGCCCCGGTCATCGCGAGACCGCGAACGAGATCCTGGACGACCTCAAGGTCATGCAGTCCTGCGTCGAGCACCGAATCCCCGGCGCGACGGCGAAGACCAAAACGGTGCTGCAGGCGCCTCGCGAAGGCGAGTCCTCGATCCGAGGTCAAGTCCTATGGCTGCCCGAAGATCAAGGCTGGGATGTGACGACAGACGGCTACGGCCGCTGGAACCGGCGTCGGTCCATCGCGGCGATGTTGGCCGCCGAAGGCTTAGTTCGGCAAGCTAGACTGCACCAACAGCCTGGGGCTCGGTGGCTGGTCGAAGGCGTAGCGGGCGCGACTGCCCTGGACTGCGTCCGTAAGCACGACGGGGACCGAGCATGGCTGGCGGTGGTCGAGCGGGATTCCGATGCCGTAGTCGAGGAGCTCGGCGTCTTGGACGCGCCGATCGCCGGTCTCGCCGCCGACGGGGATGCCGAATGGATCGAACCGTACTCTCCGCTTTCGACATTTGCTTGGGCGTCGGGCCTGGGCCAGGAAGGTGCGAGTCGCGTTGTGAAATCCGTGCTTCAGGCAGTACGGAAAGGGGTATCGGTTCCACATGCGTTGCGGGACGCGGCCGGGCGCGAGCACGCCGAGCAGCTCCTCGGCGCTCCGCTCGCCTCTGACTTGGCGCTGGTGGTGAGTGCCAACGCCAACAAGTTGGCCGAACTCGGTCAAAGATGGCGGTGGAGTGAAGGCGGCTGGCAGAAGATCGAGCCGACCAGGCAAGTCTTGTTGCTGCCTCACCGTGCGGGCGAAGCGCGAGGCTCGGTGAGAAGGGTGGCGGTACCCGCATCCATCGATGCCCAGGCCCCCTTCACCCTCCTCGATCTCTGGCCGTCCTTCGAGCGATCGATCGCGAACAACGTTTGGATCCCGGATCCCGGGCTCTGAGGCGTTCACTTGTTCCACCCAGACAGTCGTCACTTGGGTCGTCATTGGAGATGACCGAGACCGTTCCATTGTCTTGACAAAAGATAATGATAATGATTCTCAATATCGTAATGGACGTCTCCGCATCGCAGACGCCGCGTCAAAGTGCTCGGAGTCGAGCCCGTGATGCGCTTCACCGATCGTTGTTGGTGTCGACGCACCTGTACGCCTTATCGACGCTCAGCCTCGTGGGGTGCAGCAGCGATGGTGGCGATTCCGCGCCAGCGGGCTCCTCCTTCATGCTCGCGTCGGTCGTCATCGACGCAGACGGAGGTCGTACCACCTTCGTGCAGGCGATCGACTCACTCGATGACGGCCCATTCAGCAATGAACGGGCGATCGAAGCGCCAGGGAACGGGGTGGTGCTGGCGGGGAACGAACACTTCTTTGTTGGCTTATCGGAGTCGCCCACCTGGATTCGTTATGGCGTCGACGAGAGCGGGGTGATCCAAGAGACCGGCCGACTGAGCTTTTTGAACACCGGCGCGAGCAGCATCGATTTCGGCAACGCGTGGGTGAGCTCGGAGCTCGCGGTGTCCGTCCTGAGCGATCAAGCGACGGCGGTTGTGTGGAATCCCTCGACGATGGAGATTCGCGGCGAAGTCGACCTCAGTCACCTCGTACAGGAGGGCTTCGACCTCGAGGTGTGGACGACCGTCGCCCACAACGGGCTGGTGTACGTGCCGGCGAGGTACGCAGACTGGCAAGGCGGTCGGATTCGCAACGGCGTCTCCATGACCATCATCGATCCAGTTCAGCTGTCGGTCGTCGGCGTCGCTGAGGACGACCGCTGTGCGAGCGGAGGCCGTATCGTCTTTGACGACGCGGGCTACGGCTACGTGATGGGCGACGGACGAACGTACTCGATCCACATGTTCGCCAACGCCCTCGGGGGCACCGCTCCCGACAACTGCATCGTTCGGATCGCCCCCGGGGAGACGGATTTCGAAGAGGACTACTTCTACGCCCTTCCCTCCCTGACAGGTGGCCTGCAGTCTATCACCGAGCTCGAAACCGGTCGCCAAGGCAGTGGTGTGGCATTCTCGAAGATGTTCTATCCGAACGAACTGCCTGAGGGTGTTCAACCCGTGAGCTTCGAGTTCTGGAACTACCCCGCGCACAAGATGTGGCGCATCGAGCTGGGGGACCCACCGACCGCACGCGAAGTCGATGGCATCCCCTTTTCAACCGTCGGCTTCACCGGCAGCGCGTTTCGTGGCCGTCTATTCTCCGGAGAGAGCCCGGACGGCAATACGACCGAGGTCTTCGAGATCGACCCGACCACCGGCGAAGCAGCCAGACGCTTCACGATGGACGGATTCTTCTACGGTCTGTACGAGCTGTCGCGCCCATAGACTCGGCGCGCAAGCGCGACTGCTCGAGGATCTGGTCCTTGTCGTTGCCCTAACGACTGGACCGTCGGGCGTCCGAATTCGGCCTGCGCGACCTTAGCGCAGGCCACTGGAGGTGCGATATGCAACGGAGCCTCAGGCTGGCGCATAGATGGGTCGGCCTCGCCACGGCAGGCTTTCTATTTCTGACGGGGCTGACGGGCGCGGTCATCGCGTGGGAGCACGAGCTCGACGCGTGGCTCAATCCCGAGCTGTACTATTCGGCGCCGACCTCTGGCGCGGCCGAACCCACATTCTCCCCGCTGTTGCTCGCCAACACCCTGGAGCGCGAGCAACCCCACGTTCGGGTCGGATATCTACCGTTGGGCGTCGAGCCCGGCCATACCGCAACCTATATGTTGCCGGTCGAGTCGACCGCGCGACGGGAGAGCCAATCGCCCTACCCTGGAGTCAACTCGCCTATAGCCCGTACACTGGCGAGCTTCAGGCCTCCCGCATGTGGGGCGCCCTGTCCTTGTCTCGCGAGAATCTTTTGCCTTTTATCTACAAACTTCACTACAGCCTTCATCTACCAACGGCATATGGTGTGGACTTCGGAGTCTGGCTGCTCGGACTCATTGCGATCGCATGGACGCTTGACTGCTTGGTATCGCTGTATATCGCATTCCCGAACCG
Organism: Myxococcota bacterium; assembly: GCA_028289325.1. Classification (GTDB taxonomy): domain Bacteria; phylum Myxococcota; class Kuafuiibacteriia; order Kuafuiibacteriales; family Kuafuiibacteriaceae; genus JANQQN01. The sequence goes on from JANQQN010000144.1 coordinate 7,490, forward strand.
CAAGTATTGGCGTCGCTCGTTCATCTTTCGCCTTCGGTCGGGAGGGCACAAGCTCACATTTGACCTGCACCGATCGGGCGGAGTCTGGATCTGGGGACTGCTCCTGATGATGGCGGTAACCGCCGTTTCGATGAACCTGGGCCCCCAGGTCGTGAAGCCGGTGATCTCCCTTTTCTCCGCCCTCACTCCCGACCCCCTGGAGGCACGGCGCGGCAGCATAGATCCCACGGATAAACGTCCTCCGTTAGCTCGCGAGCATGTATTGGAGCTGGCCGCCGCCGAAGCGAAACGGCGCGGGATCCCGGGGCCTGCGGGCGCTATTTACCACGCCCCGTCGGCGGGGCTCTACGGGGTCGGCTTTTTTGGGCCCGGACAGGATCATGCGGACGGCAAGATCGGCAACCCATGGCTGTACTTCGACATGTTCACGGGTGACGTCGTTGCCGAGCAGCTACCCGGGCGCGGAACCGCCGGCGACGTGTTCATGCAGCTTCAGTTTCCGCTGCACTCGGGGCGCCTGTTTGGCGTCGTCGGCCGCGCCGCCATCTCGGCCCTCGGTGTCCTCATCGCCATCCTCAGCGCGACTGGCGTGATCATGTGGGCGCGCCGAAGGAGGATGCAGTCCAAGCGCCTGGCCAGTGTCTCCGCCCCAGATGCCGCTTCGGCCGCCCGAGCCCCCGCCGCCGTTCATGGCAAAACCGTCATCTAGACCCGTCAACCCAAGTTGAATGGAAGGTTAGAGCATGTTGAAACCCACTACGCTTCGAGGACTTACATTGGTATTGACCCTCGCTATGAGCGTTGCCACCGGCGGCTGTAGCGACGATGACAGTGACTCTGATGTCGGCGGGCAGGCGTTCGCGCTCAGCACCATCGTCTTCGGCCCAGACCAGTCTTCGCTCTTCGTCTTGCTTCTCGATTCCCTCGAGGACGCCAACACCGATCTCGCGAACGCGCGTGAGTTTCCAGGGTCGGCAGATATGTGGGTGCACAACGGCTTCGTATACATCGGAAACAACGAAGACCTGAGCGTGACGAAGTTTGCCGTCGAAGGCGGCCAACTCGTGCAGCAGTCAAGAGTCAGCTTCTCCTCATTCGGACCAACGAGTGTTGCCTTCTGGAATAACTCATTCGTCGCCTTGGACAAAGCTTACATGTCCAACGGGCCCAACGAGTACATTGTCTGGAATCCTGATTCGATGGAGACCTTGGGAACCATTGAGCTCGATGATTGGGCCCCGCCGTCGGGCTTCGTGGCTCGACATGGATTTCATGACCGTAGCGCGGTCATCAGGGACGGAAAACTCTATCACCCGTTCTACTTCTCCGACGAGTCCTTCTTTCTGCACCACACAACGTCCTTCATCGCTGTCGTCGATATCGAGACCGACACAGTTGAGGAAGTCTTGGAAGCACCGTGCCCTGGCCTCGACTACGTGACCCGCGACGATGACGATAACCTATACTTCAGCAGCTGGGTCTTTGCCGCCGGAGGCGCCGCTGTGCTGGAGCAGCCCAAGACGTGCATCGTTCAATTGGCTGCGGGCTCGAGTATGCCGGCGGTTTGGTCTGGCTTCGACGCCCTAACGAGTGGACTCGAAGGCGCCGCGCTGTACCATGTCGGCGACGGAATGGGCATCTTCGCCGCGCTCGATCCCGACCGCGCCACGGGCGACGCTAGCGATGCCGCGGCCGTGACCTTCGGCGCCCACTGGCGTCTGTGGACGGTCCGGTTCGATGACCATTCGGCCACATTGATCGAGGAGGTCGACTGGAACGCGGGCGCACATTACTCGTGGCCCCTAGGCAACGAGGACATTCTTCTGCTGCCCAAGGGCGACTTCTCAGCCACAACAGCCTATCGGTATGAATTGGGAGGTAACGCCTCGCTCACTGAACTACTCGACACCGGTGGGTGGGCGATTCGCGTTTTCGCTTTGCCGTAAGTTTGACCACGTCTCGGCCCGCCCGGAATCAACCGTTCACCACGAACGACACCCAGGCGTCCGCGCACCGGTCCGATGCTCTACGACTCCGCTTGAAGGATGCAGAATCGGCAATGCCTCGCCGTTGCCACCGCCACCCAAGTCAATGTGGTACCGACACACCAAGAGCCACCTCCATTGCTCGAGACTTAGTCGATTTCCCCATGTTCAAACCACATCGTTCGGTCCTTTCGGTCTGCCTTCAGGATTCGACGACTGGACCGGATGTGGGATAAAAAACGCGGCTTTGACAACTGATAACGAGAATGGTTCTCAACTGCATATGACCCAACGGGGTTACCGCGCCCATGTATGCTCAGTGCCTACGGCAAAGAGCTTGAGAATCGCCGCTATGGTGGCGGTGCTGGCACTGCTGTCGCGCGTTTCCATCGCTCAACCCGAAGCTGACGCGACGGGCTCGGAAGACCGAGAAGCGCGTTCCGGATTCCCGGTGGCGCGAATCGATGTATTCGGCAGCATCGCCGGAACCGTGGTGCGTCCGACTGCTGACGGCTCAGCGTCGCTCGACGAGCCGGTGATCGATGCGGACATCGTGCTCACGCGACCCGGCGCCGTCGCATACACCACGCAGACGAGCACGCTTGGCGCGTACCGGCTGGAGAACGTCCCGACCGGCAAGTACAGCCTACGGGTCGATCTGGCCGGAGCCACGGCGTACGCGACACCGGTGACCATCGCCGCCAATCAGACGACGTCCACTGATGTCCGGTTGCAGCGGCGCCCACCCGATGATTCGGAGATCGAGAACATCATGGTCATGGGCCGGTCGGAGACCGATAAGAAACGAGAGTCGGCCGAAGCCGTTCAGGTGATCTCGACCCAGGTCGCCCAGCAGCAGTCGGCGGACCTAGGCGAAGTGCTCGCCCGAACCAGCGGCATCGGCGTGCGCCGATCAGGCGGCCTCGGGTCCGGCACGCGCATAGCTGTCAACGGACTTACCGACGACCAGATTCGCTTCTTCATCGACGGCATCCCGTTGGACTTCGCGGGCTATCCCTTCGGCATCGCCAACGTGCCCGTCAACTTCGTCCAACGCATCGATATCTACCGCGGCGTCGTTCCGGTGCGGTTCGGCGCCGACGCGCTGGGCGGCGCGATCAATCTCATCACGACGCAGGATGTCGACGGTACCGAAGCCGTCGCTTCTTACCAGGCGGGCTCGTTCAACACCCACCGCATCACCGCGGCCGCCAAACACCTCGATGAGGACACCGGCTTTTTCAGCCGGCTCGAAGGCTTCTACGACGATGCGGCCAACAACTACGAGATCGACGTCGAGGTCGCCGACGAACGAGGCCGGCTATCCCCGGCCCGTGTCGAACGATTCCACGACGAGTATCGAGCGACAGGAGGCAACCTCCAGATCGGGCTCGTCGACAAATCGTGGGCCGACCGATTGATCCTTCGCGGTTTCGTGACGGACTCCGTGGACGAGCTCCAGCACAACGTCGTCATGACCGTGCCGTACGGGGAAGTAAACTCCCGGGTATTCTCAGCCGGCGGCACACTTCGCTACAATCACACTTTTGAGAACTACATTTCTCTTGAAGTCGTTGCCGGCTACTCTCACGTCGCTACCGAGTTCGAGGACGTCGGACAGTGCGTGTACGATTGGTTCGGGAACTGCATTCGCGAGCGGAGGGTCCCGGGTGAAATCGACGGACGCCCTCGCGACCAGATCATCTGGGATAACAACGCCTACGGCCGAATTCAGCTGGAATGGTCGCCGTTTCGAGAGCATTCGCTGCGCCTAGCCCTTTCCCCGACCTTTACGACGCGTACGGGCGACGAGCGAATTCAAGCAGATCCCGATGCGCGAGACCCTCTTACTGCGCAGCGTGACTTGCTGACCTTGGTCAGCGGTATCGAGTACCAAGCAGACGTCCTTCAAGACCGCCTGCAAAACATTCTTTTTTTCAAAAGCTACTTTCAGGTCGCCCGATCCGAGGAACCGCTTCCCGGCAACATCTTCACCGAACGAAACCGCAACACCCACCGTGTCGGCGTGGGCAACACGATGCGGTATCGGTTCTACGACTGGATGTACATGAAGGCCTCATACGAGTGGGCAACACGCCTGCCGACGCCCAATGAAGTGTTCGGCAACGGAGTACTCATCGTTCCTAACCTCGAGCTCGAGCCTGAAACCAGCCACAACGTGAATCTTGGAATGACCATCGACGCGCGAAGTACAGGCTACGGCGACTTCCGAGGAGACCTCAATTTCTTTCTTCGCGAGACGGACAGACTGATCGTACTGCTCGGCAACGACCGGGTGTTTAGCTTTCAAAATGTCTTCGGTGCCCGCTCTCTCGGCGGTGAAGCGTCCGCAGGCTGGACGTCGAGAGGCGGCCACTTTGCGATCGACGGCAACACGACTTACGTCGACTTTCGAAATGTATCCGACGGAGGGACTTTCGGAGACTTCGAAGGGGACCGCATCCCTAACCGGCCATACTTCTTCGCGAATGGCCAAGCCACGGCGAAGGCGTTCGAGCTTCTGGTGAACGACGACGAGCTTTCGCTATTTTGGAATACTCGATTTGTTCTTGAGTTCTTCCGAAGCTGGGAAAGTGTGGGCATTCAGGAGTTCAAGCAAACCATCCCGACCCAGGTCGCTCATACAGTCGGCCTGACGTATCTTCTGCGGCAAGACTTCTACTCGATGAGTCTCACGGCCGAGATGCAGAACCTGACGGACGAGTCGCTTTTTGACTTTTTTGGCGTACAGCGACCAGGACGGGCGTTCCTTCTCAAACTGGTCGCCGAGATTTGATTGAAATACCCGGGGGGGGGGCCTCGGAGCCTCAGCGCAGCCGCTCAAGGACGAACAGGTTGGCAGGCACACGGAGGATTTCGGTCGACGTTCCGTTGGCGGCGTCGATTTCGATCAGTACGTTCTCGACGAACTCTACTCCGTCTTGACCATCCGTCGAATCGCTCCGAATCACGAACGCTCGGCCGTCCAACGAGAAGCCATTGACGGCGAGCTGAGCCTCTGGAATCGGGAGCTGTCGCATGGACTCATCGTTGGTATCTACTAACCAATACTGACCTTCTACGGTCGCGAACGCGTCGAGGGCCGTCTCGGGCGTTGCGCCGGTGAGGTCGTAGGCGTTCGTGAATGCGAGACCGCCGCCCAACGGGACCAGGCCGACCACGAACCGACCATTGGTCTCGGTTCGCGGGAGAATCTGAAAGTCAGGGTCGACGTCGACAGTCCCGGCCGGAATTCTAATGATGCAAGGGTCTTTACTCTGGGCTCCCAAGAGGGCGGGAAGACCGAGACTCGCGTCGGCGAGAAAGAAAAAGTCGTCGTTGGCATTGAAGAAGCCTGCGTTGATGCCAAATGCTAGCGATACGGGGCAACGCTCGTCCCGAATGAGAGTGACGGTCGCGGTATCGACGTTCGTTGCGAGCAAGAACGTGTCGTCGATCGAAAGTGGACCCGCGAGCGGGTAGTTCACTGTGCTGAAGATGGTGTTGTCGCTTTGACGCACGAAGGCCCGCCGGAAGAGGGTTGGCATACCGAACCCCGCCTCGTCGACGGCGGCCACGGAGACACTCGCCGTGATGGCCATCGTCGCGGCGCTGGGGTCGAATTCGACGAACTCCCGACCGGCTTCGTTGAACGCAAAGGCACGGGTCTCAGAGATGAAGAACAGGTCTTGGGCCCCGCCTCGCGCCGCGAAGCTGATCTGCCCGTCTTGCACGAGGTTCAAGCCCTCTACTCGAAATCGAGTCAGAGTGCCGTCTGCCCGGTCAAGCGAAAAGACGCGCTCTCCAAAGACATACGGAAAGGTCGCCCCGAGCTCGATCGCATCGTCGAGAGTGATGCTGCCGCTCGGGAACTCTTCAAAAAGCTTCACGAAAGCAATGGTCGGATCTCCCTGTACGGTCAGACCCATTACATACTGAGCCTGGGGTCCGCTCGGGCCCGGTTCTCCATCGTCATCATCACTGCACCCAACGGCCAGCGCACAGCTCAGACCGAGCAAGAAGAGGTTTCGATTCATCTGCATCATTGATTCATTCTCCTAAAAATCTTCCAACGACCGCGCTCACGGAACCACTTCGGTGGCTACGCGAAAGAAGAAGCCTCGTCCGGGGCGTTGAATACCGAAGAAGTCGAACAGCGATTCGTCGGTGAGGTTTTGCACGTCGAACGCGACTGCGACGTCTTGGTCGAAAACCTTGAAGCGATATCCTACGTTAACGCTATTCTCGACCTGGAATTCGACCCTGTCTTTGGTATCGGGTCGCCCGATCGATTCCGTCGACAAGAAGAACTCCTCCACAAAACGAGACGTCCACGCCAACTCGATCTGGTCTTGGTCCATGAATATCTCTGAAAAGAGGAACCGCAGGGTCGTCGAACCGAAGAAGTAAGGCGTGTTGGGAATCCGGTCGCCGTTGAAGGCCGCGTCCTCCCCCGACGTGCTCGTGTTGCGGAAGTCCATGTATGTGATACTGCCGTCGACGCTCACGTAGCGCCCCGGTGACGTCCATCCGACCGACGACTCCACACCGATGCTCCGCGCGGCCCGAACGTTCTGGTACTGCAAAAACTCGAAAACGGTCGCCAGTTGAATCAGCTGATCCGTGTCTCGCATGAACGCGTTTAGCTCTGACTTGAAGGTTCCGAGCCACGTGGCCCACGGCCGCAGTCGAAGCCCTACGTTGGCGTTGTGCCCCTGCTCGGGCTCGAGCCGCAGATTCGGTTCGATCTGGCCCGGCACGCCGAAGAACTCGACCGGCGTCGGGATTCGCAGCGCGTACTCATACGACGCCTCGATCGCGAGCGACCCCACGAGCCGGACCTGAACCACCGTCCCGACGCCAAAATCGCTCCTCGAGAGCTCGACGACGTCCTCCTCCAGAACGTCAAAGCTCTCCGACTCAACGTCGAGCCCATACCACTTCCCGAATACGAGCCCATCGAGTCGATCTCCGAACGCCTGAAGCTCGTATTCGAGCCCGATCACCGCCGTCACCAAGCGTCGATCGGCTTCGGCGGAGCTGCTTTGCCGACCGCCGACCTCGGAACGCTGGAAACGCTCCTCGCCGCCGACCGTGGTGTAGGTTGGCGCAGCAGACAATCGTAGCGTGTGCCCTGGCACCAACTCGACATCGACCGACGAGCGGAGGTACAGCGTCAATGTGTTTTGCGTTGAATCCGTTGGAGGCCCAGCCTCGCCGGGCGTGCTCTCCAAAGGACCACACTCTCCCAGCCATGAGTACGTACACGTCGACACATCGAAGAACTCGTTCTGAATCCGGGCCACGCCCCCGGCCCCGAAGACCCGTACCGACTCGCGGATAGGGACATCGAAACGAGCAATACCGCCAATGGTGAATGAGGAACGCTCGGCCTCGCCGAAGGCGTCGCCGGTAAAGCTCGACAAGCCCTGCTGAACTTCCTTCTCGCCACCGACGACAAAGGCCCGGAGAGTCAAGGTGCCGAAGTCCGGATGGTCCGACCAACCGCCAACGAGCGAGGCCCCGAAGGCTTCGTAGCCGTCATGGAACCGCCGAACCCGGCGCTGCTCGACCGCGCCGGTGTCGAAGTCCGCGACCCGCTGTTCGCTGAGGAAATCGTTGTCGGTGCGATCGAAGAAGCCAAAGGCCCGGACGAATAGACCGTCGTCGTTCAGCGGAAGCGCCGCCGAGGCCGAAACCCGGTGGGTGCCGAACGACCCGACGAGGTAACTCACGCGCAGCTCCGGGTCGAGGACCGTCCCTCGTGTTCTCAGCTCGATCGCGCCCCCCAGAGCGTCGGCGCCGAGCCGAGCAGGAACGACACCGCGGTAGATGGCAACGCGGCCAATCAGGCTCGGTGGAACATCAGCGATTCCCGATCCCAATCCCGACAGCTCCAAAGGCACACCGTCGACGAAGAAGCGAACTTGATTGCCTGACAGTCCGTTGAGCGTAAAGCGGATGTTCGAGCCTAGGCCCCCCGTCCGCCGCACCGTGATGCCTTGCTGCCGATTCAGGATCTGACCGAGATCCGCGGCCTCGAGCTCGAACTGCTCGACGTCGACTTCGGTCACCGCCTCCGGCGGCTTCTCGATCTTCGAGCCATCGGATTGAATGATGAGCTCCTCGATGTCGTTCGCGTCCGTAGAGGTCGTAACGATGGAGACCTGCGCGTTGACGACCGTCGGTGCCGACACCACCGTTGCCAGGAACACCGCCACCGCCGGCCCACGCAGCACCACCATCGGTCGCGGTCGTATTGACAATGAATCTCAAACGCAAGAGCAATAGGCTGGGGCGGCGCGTTCATCGCAACGCTTGGTCTGGAGACCTTGTATGCGTTTAACCCTAATTAAGTTGAGTGTGGTCGCTCCTTGCGGAGTACTTCGGAAGCACCTTCGGCCACAAATACCTGAGAACGCGATTCAATTGCAAATCTCGATGGCGCGTGCGATAGGCCTGTCCATGGCTGCCTGCGCCGCTCCGACGTGGACCGCCACCCGACGTCGACCTCGTTGGGTCCAGGGTTCGCCAGCTGGGCGAAGCGAGATGGGGCTCCCAGCCTCGATCGGCGCTACTCGAAGTGGAGCGAAGGTTTTGACAAGGAAGACGACCTCACGTGGGCCGAGCTGCAGCGTTCTTTGCAGCGGCTGAGCAAGGAAGGGCTCAGCTCGTTCGAGTACCTCGTATTGCAAGCCAAGTAGCAGTCAAAAAACGGAAGACCTAGGCCAGCAGTGAACATCAATAAGATCATACTATCAACGATAACGACCATCAGCACGGCCGCGATGATGCCAGCCTTCGCCAGTGCTGAATCATCAGAGCAGAGTCCGCAAGACGACACTCTTCACTGGTACACGACGCTCGAGGAGGCCAAAGCAGAGGCCAAGAAGACGGGTAAACCAATCTTTTTAGAGTATCGCTGCGCCCCGTGAATCAGCGGGCGTATCTTCGACGCACAGGTTGTGCTGTCTAGCAAAACGTCACCACTGGGTAAGGTGCTGTCCAAGTACGTGCGCGCCCGCATCGTATCTTTGGAGGGCGTAGACATTGCTCACTGGAAGTTCGATTTCCACGCGTCGATCATGTACTTCATGACGAACGCGGATGAATACATCTATGCGCGATACGGTGGCCGTGACTCGCGGGCGGCGGATTCGTATCTCAATCTCGAGAGTCTACGCTTGGCCCTGGCGGAGGGCCTTGCGCAGCACGAGCGGTACAGGGCCGGTAAGCTTCCCAAAAGGCGGCGAGCCAAGCCGATGTACCCAAAAGATATCCCCGCACTTGAGCGGTACGTCATCAAGGAACGAGGTTGCGTCGAGTGCCACCATATCGCTGACTACTTAGCCCAGCATTTGGAGTCGACGGGCAAGCTCGACAAGAAACGATCGATGTTCGCCTTTCCGGACATCCGGAACCTCGGCATCGAACTGGATGTTCCGAAGGGCCTGGTCGTCCGCAACGCGTCCGGCGCGGCAGCCACCGCGGGAATGAAGGGAAACGACCGCATCCGAGCCATCGAGGGCGTCCCGGTCATCACTTTCGGCGACCTGCAGTTTCAGCTTGACCGGGTCGAGCGTGACGCCCGCCAGCTGAAGCTGGAGATCGAGCGTCAGGGAGTCCGCAAGCAGCTTGCCCTGACGCTACCGAAGCTCTGGTGGAACTACGACATCGGATTTCGGTACTGGTCCATCGACCCGCAGCTGTATTTCGAATCCCGACCTCTATTCCCGCAAGAACGAGAAGCTCTCGGGCTCAATGGTACCGCCCTCGCGGCGAAGGTCACCGCCGTCGATGCGCTCGCGGGGATGCTCAAGCTGCACGACCTGCAGGTCGGAGACGTGATCGTCGGGGTCAACGGCGTCGAACGAGATGAGCTCGTCCAAGACGCCAGGCTTTTCATGCGTCTGAACGTCACGCCCGGGAAGAGCGCCGACCTGAGCGTCATTCGGGCGACGAAGCGGCTGAAAACGAAGATCAAGACCCGCCGGCAATACTACCGAAAGACCGTTCCCGAAGAGGACAACGGAGGACACTGACGTATGTTGCACATCGCGATGATGGCGGCCCTGGTGACCGCATCTTCCACAGACTGGTCAGCGCCGGTCTTGATTCGTGACGGAAACCAGACCTGTGTTACCTACCGCGCCCAGATTCAGGGCGACTATCTCGTCGTATCCGTCGTCCATCGAGTCGGTTGGCACACGTATGCTTTGGACAACAAACTAAGGGCCGAAGAAAAGCTCGCCGGAAAGCCTTCTTTGGGCGTCGAGGCGCCCACGTCGCTGCGAACCACGGGAGTCAAGACCGCCGGCGAATGGCATCAAAGCGAGCCCGTCGACATGTCGAAGCCCAAGCTGCGATGGTTTCGCTGGGGGTTTTCGGATACCGCTTACTTCGCGATGAAGATCGATCCGACCCGAGTCGCCGACGAAGTCACGGTCGACGTTAGGGGCCAAGCGTGTGACGAGAGCCGCTGCCTGCGGGTCAAGGCTGCCCTCAAGATCGGTAGAGCCCAGCGGACGTCCGTTGTCGGCCCACAGATAGCTTCGCTGGTACCGGTTCGTCGCAAATAGTACGTTCGTCAGGCCCGAGTGGCCGCTTCCGCGTCACCGACCCGCCAGCTGCCGTTGTCCATCTGCATATCCCACAAGTGCCGGTATAGACCGTCGCGGTTGACGAGCTGTTCGTGGGTCCCACTCTGCACGATGCTGCCGCCCTCGAGCACGAGAATCTGGTCGGCGTGCTGCACGGTCCACAGGCGGTGGGCGACGACGATGACCGTGCGGCCTCGCATCAGCGCGGAGATGGCCTCCTGAATATGGCGCTCTTCGTCGAGGTCGACGCTCGCGGTGGCCTCATCCAGGATCAACACCGGCGCGTCTTTCAACAGGGCGCGAGCGATGGAGATCCGCTGCCGCTGGCCGCCGGACAGACTGTGCCCACCCGCGCCAAGCTTCGTGTCGTACCCAGAGGGAAGCGCCGCGACAAAGTCGTGCGCGCGCGCCGCCCGCGCTGCCGCCTCCACCTCCTCGCGGGAAGCATCGGGGCGCCCGAGGCGAATGTTCTCGAGCACGGTGTCCTGAAACAGAACGACGTCCTGAAACACCGTGGCCGTTTTTCGATGCAGCTCACCTAGGGACAGCACGCGGACATCCGTGCCGTCGAAGGTCACCCGCCCCTCGTCAACGTCCCATAAACGCGTGAGCAGGTGTGCCAGCGTCGACTTGCCGGAGCCCGACGGTCCTACCAACGCGGTGACGGTGCCGGGCGCGAACCTCGCGTTGATGTTTCGCAAGGTGGGTTGCTCCTGGTAGGAGAAGGACGCGCCATCGACCGCGATCACAAAGTGCTCGCCCGCCACCTCCTGCGCCCCCTCGGACTGAACAGGCGTCCGAAACAGGTCCCGCATCCGTTCGAGGGTTCGGGCCGCGTGGCGGGACATCGCCAAGTAGATCACGAGCTCGGACAGCGTCCGCGCAAAGTGAAGGGCGACCACGACGACGACGAAGAAGCGCGCCGCGGGCAGTTGACCGCTCGCCAGCCAGATGGCCCCGGCACCAAACGCGAGGATGAATCCGCTGAAGATCAGCACGGAGTACGTGATGATCGCTGGCGCGGGCAGGAGCTCGGCGCGCATCATCTCCCGTTCGAGAATCCCGAGCTGGCGCTCGATGCGGCGCCGGTAGGCGCTGTCGGCGTCGAGCGCCCTCAGCGTTTCGATGCCCTGCACATACTCTACGAGGAGGTCCGACGTGGCTTGTTTTTGAGCCCGCGCGCCGTCGGCGGCACGGTTGACGAGACGAAAGCTCCAAGGGATCGCCATCAGTGCTAGCGGTACCGGCGCCAGCGCCAGCAGCCCGAGGCGCCAGTCGGACAGGAGGAGAACAATGGCGATGGCACCCGGCAGCGCGATGTTCGCCACGACGAGGCTCCAGGAGTGCGTAACAATCTCGGTGTAGAGCGAGAACTCGTCGGTCAAAACGCTCGCCGTGCTGCCGAGCCGCCTCTGATTCCAAAAGCCCATGGGCAGGCGCCGTAGATGCTCGGTGAGCCGCAGCCGGATTCGACATACCAGCTCGTAGGTGGCGCCGAAGTTGAGCCGCCCGCCAACGATCTTAAACGCGAAGGCGAGCACCAACAGGCCAACCATGAGGGCGAAGAGGCTCCACACCGAAAGCGGCGAAGGTCGATCAGCCAGCACCCGGTCGACGACAAACAACGCGACCAGAAGCGGCGCCGCCTCCAGGACGGCGCCCACAGACGCCATGACCAACCCGTGCTTAAGACGCGGCTCTTTGGTTGCAGCCAGGTCGAAGCCGTAATCCATCATGATGCCTTCTCCTCAACGCGAGGTTTGCCCAGCGTCCAGCCCGCGGCGGCCTGCTGCGCGCTCCACATCCTCTCGTACACTGCGCAGCGTCGCCGCAGCTCATCGTGGGTTCCCTTGTCGACGAGTCGCCCCCCATCGAGGACGGCAATGACGTCGGCGCCGATGATCGTCCGGAGCCGGTGGGCGATGATGACCAACGTTCGCCCGACGGCCAGCGCGTCAACCCCGCGCTGAACAGCACGCTCGTTTTCGGGATCGAGATGAGATGTCACCTCGTCGAGCACGACCACCGGCGCGTCGCGCAGTAGCGCGCGGGCCACGGTCACCCGCTGTGCCTCGCCTCCACTGAGATGCGCGCCCCGCTCCCCGATCTGTGTGTCCAAGCCCTTCGGTAGCCGCGCGAGGACTTCCTGAAGACCGGCCGCCTGGGCCGCGGCGGCCAGCTGTTCATCACTGGCGTTCGGCCTGGCCATCAGGAGGTTCTCGCGCACGGTTCCAAAAAACAGCTGAGCTTCCTGCCCTACGAAGCTGACCGCGCCCCGAGGCGAGCGTCGCTCGCCGTCGACCAGGAGCGCGACCTCGCCGGCACCCGGTTCCCGGGCGGCGGAGATCAGCTGGGCCAGTGTGCTCTTGCCCGCGCCGGACGGACCGACGAGCGCGACCCTCTGCCCGGGCTCGATGGCCAGGGTTACGTCTTCGAGCGCCGGGCCGCGCGCTTCGTCATAGGTAAACGACACGCTCTGGACCACCACCCCCACGCGGGCCGCTGCGGTCAAAGCCGAGACACCGGTGACCTCGCGTTCCTGCTCGTCGGCGTCGAGGATTGTGCCGATGCGCTGGATCCGCACCAGATTCATCTGCATATCGCCGAACAGAAACATGAGCTTCATCAACGGAGCGGTGAGCCCGTAGCCGAGAGCCAAGAAGAGAAGGAGCACCGGTTTGCCGATCTCGCCCGCCTGATAAAACGCGACGCCGACGGGAAGCACGACCACCAAGTTCGAGCTCAGCATGAGCATGAACAGGGTGTAGGCGGGGGCCGACCGCTTGTTGATCCCTTCCGCGAAATCACGAACGCCGAACACGCCTTCGCGGACCCGTTTCATCTCCGTCGCATCGCGGCCGTAGGCCTTAAGGACGACGATCCCGCGCAGGAGCTCGAGCACCACCTCATTGGCGCGACGCTCGGCGCTGTGCCACTGCTCCATCATCGTGTCGAAGTTACGCATCGCCAAGCTCATCGCCGCGATACCTAGGGGCACGAGCGAGAGGCTGACCAGCGCAAGCCGCCAGTCGACGAACAGCAGAACAATGAACGCGATCAGCGGCGTCACCGCACCCGAGGCGGCGTCAGGAACGTGATGCGCGAAGGTGGCCTCGAGCGCGTCGACGTCGTCGACGAGGGCCTTCTTGAGGCTCCCTGGTGAGCGACCATCGAAGAACGAGCGCGGCACCCGCCCCAGCTTCTCGGCCAGCTGGGCGCGCAGCCTGGTTTGCAGGCTGAACGCCGCTGCGTGCGAGACGATGAGCGAGCTGCCGTAGAGCACGTAACGCAAGAGAATGAGGACGAACACCACGGCGGCGATCGACAGCACCGACCAAGCGTCCGGACTCGGCGAATACACGCTCTGCGCCGCGAGGTAGATGCCAGCCGCGGGCGTCAGCTCGAGGACCGCGGCCGCGATGCCAAGCGCGCCCGAGGCCGCGAGCCGCATTCGATAGGGGCGAACCAGCGCCGAGACCGCGCTCACGATCGGGCTCCACCGAACCGCACGAACGTAATGCGTGGGAGCTGATCGCGGACCGCCGTGAACCGGCCTAGGACCGGAAACAGCCAAGAGCTGATCCCCCTCGGCATTCGATAGGGCACGCTGCGTACCTCAACGATGTCGGGCACCCAGCCACGGAGCAACGGCTCAATGTCTCGCTCGCGTATGCCCCACGGCATCTTTGGCGCCTTATAGTGGGGCGTCATCTGCATGCCTTTAGGCGACACGGTCTTCCGAGAGAACCACAGCGGAATGCTGTCGAACATGAGACGCGCGCCCGGCAGGCGGCGGCCGATCATATCGATGACATGACGCACGTCGGACTCGGCGAAGTACATGAAGAGACCCTGGGCGGTGACGAAGGCCTCGCGTCCCTCGGGGATAGCGTCGAGCCAGGTTTCGTCTAGCGCGGAGCCGACGACGTGGCGGTGTCGCTCGTCAGCGGCAATGAATCGCTCCCGGACCGCGATGGCCTCCGCTACGTCTACCGACAGCCACAGCGCTCGGTCGTTATCGACGCGAAAGCGCTGCGTCTCGAGCCCCTCTCCGAGGTTAACGATGACGCCATCGGGAACCTCGGAGAGGAACTGCCGCACCCCCTCGTCGAAGGTGGCCGACCGTACGGCGTGCGACGCGTTCGGTCGGCCAAATGACCGCTCGTAGTCGTAGTCGAGGGCGCGATAGATGCGCAGCGCCTCTTCGTCACGCAGCATTCCGTCACGACGCAGCGCCTCGCTCGCGCGATTGTGCAGCGTCCATAGCATGGTCTCGGGGACGTCCGTCAGCTCCGGCTTCATCTTCACCTCA
>JANQQN010000154.1 GCA_028289325.1 Myxococcota bacterium
CGTTGGTGGTGGGGACCGAGCTTCCCCGACGCAGACCAGCAGACCGCGTCAGGGGCCTTGTTTCAACCGAATGCGACACCTCCCGTTGCTGCCACAATACCCAATATTCTGCAATAGATCTGCATTTACTGGCGTTCGCACCGCGGTCAAAGTTTGATAGGGCCGGTCGGGCCGATTCGACCTTCGCCGCTTTCCTTGGGTATTGAAGAGAACGCTATCGCCACCCAAAGCTGCGGCCGAAGCATAGACAACACGCGAACGTTCGGCGTTCTCACGATACTTTCCTGGTCGAAGCCAAATCCTCGTTGCGCAGGGCATCGATCAGACGGTCTGCAGCGCGACGCGCACCCGCGATGTTCCTCGCTGTGGGTCCGAGCTCCAGTTCGGCCAAGGGGCCCGAAACGTGAAGTCGGGGATGCCATCGAAGCGCGTGGTCAACGACGGGATATCCGCAGCCCGCGCACGGCAGAGACGCCGACTCGACGAGCTCGTCAACCATGCGCCCTCCCGGGCGCGTCGACGAAAAGCCGGTCGCCAACAGCACGCGGTCACAGTCGATGACCGCGCTCGTCGAAAGACGAAGTCGGAGGCGATCGGGGGACGCGGTCGCGTCGTGAATCGCCGCCTCGTGCCAAACGATCCGACCTCGGTCCACCGCCCGCCGCAGCTTACGCCGAACGTCGGGGGGCACGGATCCGCGATGTCGCGCCTCGCGAATCATGCGGCGGCGACGATCGAGGCTCGCCTCGCGACCGAACCGCGCCATGTGCTTGGGCCCAAGCCAGCCGGGGTCGCTGTCGAACTGGTGCTCACGAAGCGCGTGGCGAGCCACGAGATGAACCCGATGGCCCTCGCGACTCAGGCGCAGCGCCGCCTGGCCCGCTGAAATGCCCCCGCCAACCACGACCACCGTCTCCTCGTGGTCCGTCGGCCAGGCGTCGAAGCCGATAGCGAACACATGATGGACGCGAGCGTCATCCCGCGGCGCCCAGGGGGGCCAGAGCGGTTGCTCGGTTGCGCCTACCGCCAACACGGCGTGGCGCGCACGTAGGTCTGACTGACAAGCCCCCTTTACAACCACGCCGTCCGAGTCCAGCGAGCAGACGAGGGCCCGGGTCTTGATGTGGAGGCGAGAGAGCTCGAAGCGCTCCACGACATAGTCGCAGTGCGAGTTAAAGAGCTCCAGTGAGGGGCGATTGTACGGAGAGGCAAACCGGCCCACCTTACGCTTCTTCCCGCCGCCAGCGAACCGCTGCAGGGCGTTCGAAGGTATGTCGAGATGATGAACCGCCGGCGAGCGAAGATGCGTCATTCCGACCGTCGCCGTACAGGCGCGCCATCGCTCAAGGAGGCGGTCGGCCGGATCGATGATCCGCAGTCTATCGGGGGCCACGCCCCCCTCGCCGATCAGACGAACGGCGAGGTGTACGCCGTGGATCCCTCCGCCAATGATGAGCCAGTCGAGCATCATGGATCCGTCGGGTGGCCGGGCCCAGATCGACCCCAACGTTCTCGGTCGAGACCGCGCTCGGCGTCGACCGGTGTCCGCGCGCCAAGGGCCACCGTCGTCGGTCTCCAACTACCACGCGAGACTCAGGCTTATGCAATCAGATTGCGATACGGTCCGCCTCCGCAGAATTCTGAGGGCCAACCGATGATCTGGCGAACGCTCACACTGGGACCGTGGCTTGCATGGTGGGGCCACATGGGAATGAAGAGCGGATTCTTGTTTCTTTCGTTGGCGGCGTTCGGCGCCGCGTGCGGTGGGGCAGCACCGAGTGAGGACCGATCGTGTTCGGGCGACGTGTGCACAGAGAGCGCGACCGGCGGTTTATGCCCCACCATCGAGCCGTTCAGCATGGACATCGAAGACTGGCCTACGATCGACGGTGTTTTGGCCGACGTCGCCCTTCGAAACCCGGGGTTCGGGGGCTTTCGATTCGAGACGGACCGCTTGGTGGTCCTGATGGTCAATCCGACGCAGGCCGGCGCGGAGGCCATCCGTGACGAACTGGTAGGCATCTATGGCTCCAGCCGGATGCGCCGGTCTGCCGTCACCCCTCAATCAACCGCCTACGACTACGTCGAGCTGCTCACCTTCTACGTTCGCGCCCGCAACGTGCTCGGGCTCGACGGGGTCGTTTGGAGCGATATCAACGAGTCCCAGGGGCGTATCGAGTACGGGGTCGTCGACGACGAAACCGCAGCCTGCGTAAGCGCGAATATTCAGCAACTGACGATTCCGACCAGTGCTGTCCTGACTCAGCGAAGCGAACCCATTCGCCCCCTGGGCAACTGAACGAAGCCCCCGGCACAAAGCCTAGGCCTGGATGGGCCACGGCAGCGGTCGGTCTTGCTCGGTCTGCAACGCATAGGGAAAGACGAGGTCGGAGGCCGGTGCGGGCTGGCCCCCCCAAGTAAGACGTCAGCGCAGACACCAACCTCCGAGCTCGAACTTTCACCTCGAGCTCGTTGTTTGACTCCGCAGCCGCTCGCGGGCCGGCCAGATCTCCGTCGTGCTTGGATCATCCCCATTGATCCGACAGATGTCTGCGCGAAGCTCGATGGCCGCCAAGCGAAGCAGGCATGCGTTGTCGCGAGCGAGCTCGCGATCGAAAACCCCGCCTAGATGGCGGGGGCGGGGACTTCTCGGGTCCACGTCTTGCTGACACGCCAGCCGGCGTACCCGGCAATCCGGACAGGTCTTTTTTGCGAATGCGGCGAGCGGCGATCAGCGGTGGACCCAGCACCAACGACGATGGGGCAGCGGGCGCCGTCGTCCCCGGACCTCAACGTCGACCTGGGTCTCGATTACGAGGACGTCCGCCCAGTCCGGCAAAAGAAAGGGGCCGGTTCTAATCTCCATCCATGCTCTCGGCTTCAAGGCCCGCTTGGGGCGTTCGCTATGGACCTGCTGGCGCCGGGTCCGGCCTTCATCGGCAGCCACGAGTACGATCTTGGCCGCCCCCGGCGCCGATTTTGGGCCTCGCATGAACAGGCGCAGTCGAACCGCGGCCTGGGTTTTGTCGGCCGGATATAGGGCACAAGGTAGTCCGTCGCCGCGAACGATCTCTTCCAGACCGGGGTCAGCCACCGTCACCTGCAGGCCCTCTGGCCCTCCGGGGCACCCTGCGGTCACCGCTACACTCAGGCTAAGCCTGAGCGTGGCTGACAGCGCATTAGGGACCGCCGATCGTTTCGACTTCGATCGCACTGGGGTAGCCCCGGGTGGGCGGCCAGCAGTGAGGATTGCGGAAGATGAGGCCGCAGTCCGCCTTCCCTCCGACGCCCATCGCGTCGGGAACCATGTCGGTCTCTTCCAGACGAAGGACCGAATGCCCTTCTGAACCACTGGGCCGACTATCACCGCAGAAGACTCTATCTTTCGAGTCCGCAACGCACACCCGGGCCCGGCACAAATCCTCGCCTCCGCACCGACGCCCCATACGGAGTTGGACGATGCCGGCGGCGCTGGCGACGTCGACGGGGGCAAATCGTCCGTCGGCGCTCAGGCGCCAACACCGAACTTCTCCGCCGGACGTTCGCACGCACAAAAGGTCAGCGGCACCCGCCATCCCGACGCTGCCGGCCGAAATCGCAAGTGTCGGCTCGCCGGTTGCGTGCCGGCAGCGAACGAGGTCGGCCTCGCGCCAGCACACCGCATGCTCCAGCATGATCAGGTCGGAGATGGCCGAAGTCGATGACACGCGCACGGCGGGGGTGACGGTGGCCGTCGTGGGCAGCACCGCATCGTGATTGTCGCCCATGCACCAAATACCGTCGTGCTGCACTTGCACGCACGTTCGATCTCCGTGGGCGGCCATTCGGGCAACGTTTCCCCGCCATGTCAGACTCGGCTCGGTGCAGGGCGTCGCTGACGCCGATGCGGTGCCGAGCTGTCCTCGCCGATGGTCGCCCCAGCACCACGCGTCACCGCGGTGCGTCATTGCGCAGGTGTGGGCGCGGCCGGCCACCAGCTGACGGGCGCGGCCAGGAACACGAATCTCCGAGCCGGGCATCAGGGCCCGACAGGGATGCGAGGCGCCGTACCAGCATCGTGGCGCATCGGTCTGTTGCCATACGCACAGATGATCGTCGCCCATGGCGATCGGAAGCACTGGACGACCGGCCGGTGCTGGCCTCGACCGGCCAAACAGAAGCATCGCGCCGACCGCCACCACGGTCGAAAACACGAGTCCCCGCAGGACGAGAGGCCACCGGGTGGTGGGGAGTGCGATCTCGATGGGCAAGAACGGCTCGGGGCCCGCGATCGGCCGGTGGTCGTCAGTGGTCGGGAACGAGCCGGCGCCATCGACAGTCGCGGAGCGCAGTGCACGGCTATCGGGCGTCGCCCAGAGCCGGCTCTCCTCGTGGTGGGGCAGACTCGGCTCGCTGGTGGTCGGGGATGGGCTTGCTTCGTCGAGGGTCATTCCGTCCTCGCGACCGCGCACCGCTGGCGAAGACGCGGCCACGAGCCCCCGGGGGCCCCAGGCCAACCCCCGCGCCTTGGCCTGAAGGTCGCTGAAGTCTTTCATCCCTGGCCACCGCGCGAGGACGTGCTTCGATAAGAAGTTGGTCGATGCGCCCGTCAGACCCGCGTTCTTGACCTCCGCCAGCATCTCGTTTCGCGTGGCGCCAGGATGGGCATCGAGCACGTCCAGCATGAACAGCGACAGCACCGCTTCGTAGCGAGGGTTTCGATTAGACCGCGAGTAGAACTGCATCGCGAGGTCCGCGAGGGCTTCACGGCGGTCCGCGACCGGGAGCGAAGCGAGCCATTCGTCGGCGCAAAGATGCGCGTGCAGCTCGTCGAACCCGACGTCGTCGTCGACGGCACTCAGCTGCGCCGCGAGGCGCTTGAGCTCTGCTGTTCGGTCGACGGGCGCCGGATGGACCGCAGCCGTGGCCTCCGGTGAAATCGTAGCGAGTACGGTCTTGAGCGAAATGCGGTCCGGCCGATCTTCGCTTCGAACGAAGTGCTCGTAGACCGCACGACACCGCTCGGCCAGTTCCTCCACCGTCGACGCGTCGATAGCGGCGCGGCCGTCTTGGTCGATTTGAGGTGGAGGGCGGTGGCGAGCGCGGGCGGCCTCAGCGAGGAAGGCGTCGACCAAAAACGGCACGTCTGACCGACGGGCCTCGAGGGCACAAAACAGAATCTCGCGGGCGGCGAACCTCTCCGCGAACGCGGAGGTCTCGCCGGCCCAGATCACCCGGACGCTGTCGTCGGCCGAGGTCTGGAGCATGCGAAAGAGAACGGCTTGTGCGTCGGGTGTCAGACGCTGCGCGCGGGCGATGAACAGCGTTCCCCCGCGGGCCCGAGTCCACTGCGCGGCGACCGCGCTAGCGTCCAGGACCGAACCGTCGACCGATACGAAAGGGCCGACCCGTCCCGCATGAAGGGCCAGGGCGACCGCCCGCTGACCGGAACCCTCCGGACCCAGCATGGCGATGTGATTCGCCGCGCTCGCGGCGAGGGTCTGCCTGCGCATTCGATCGGCCAGCGCAGACTCGCCGACGAGGACCGGGGCGTCACGAAGGAGCCGCGCTTCGGTCTCATCCATCTTCAGCCCCGGGACACCCAACGTCCTCGGCGACCCGAAGACGCTCGAGAGCGTTCGTGAACGTTCGCCAACGTTCATCATATCTATCTGAAATCATTATATTTTTCCAGATCGCTAGGCACGCCCTCTGCAGTGGGCGCCCTCCAGCTCGGAGCCGGTGACGGCGCGGGCTGGAGAGAAAATGCGACAGAAACTTGCACAAACACTGATCACTCTTACCGTCGCCGCGGCCGCGACATACTGCGGGGACGACAGCGGCGCCTCTGAGCTTCCCCAATTCTCCGCTCACGATCCGCTCTGCGAGGATGTGGGCTGCGAGGACATCTTCACCGGGACATCGACGCAGCCCCTGAATGGCGAGCTCATGCTGCGGGTGGAAGTGAGGATTCCGGCGTCCACTCCGGATGGCGTTGGAAAAACGGTAATCCTCATGGCTCCGGTGGAGCAAGCGGCCCCACACCTGTTAGAGAAGGAGGACCTGGAAGTGCAGTAGGCCCTCCCAGAATCTGCGCCCACACCTCCCCCAGGCTCGAGGCGGGCGAGCTGAGCCGACTCCATGGGGATCAAGCTGACGGACGAAGAGGCAGAGCATCTCCGCCAAGTCGCTTTTCGCGTGTCGTGCAAAGTACTGCGAAGCGAGCAGAATGCGTTCGACATCGCCCAAGAGACCGTGAAGCGACTTCTCGAAGCCAAAACCATGCCGGACAGCCCGGCCGCGTGGTGCACGACGACGGCCCTACGCCTGTCCTTAAATCTAGTTCGGGACCGAACGAATCGTGTCCGCATCCTGGACCAAAATGCAGCTGCCCTCGAGCCGGCCGCCGAAGACGCGGAACAACGCGTCCAGCTGATGGAGTTGTTCGAGAGCGCAAGTGAGCGAGCCGCGATGGCTCTGTGGTTCCGTTTTGTGAACGGAATGAGCTCGAAAGAGACGGCAGAGCTTCTCAACGTGAGCGAGCGGACCATCCGGGACGACCTGGCGAAGGTTCGCGAGGACTGGAAGCGACGATTGGAGGAGGAAGAGTAATGAAGCAGAGCTTGCGAGACTTCTTGGCCGATCCTCCCGAGCCGACCCATCCGTCCGAACTGCAGCTCGACCGCTGGGCATGCGGAGAGCTGACCGACGACGAGGCGTCCCGGCTCGAAGCCCACGTCGACACCTGTCCCCATTGCCAGGCGACCATGCAGGCGCGTCGCTCCCTCGACGCGGCGTACGAACGAATCCGCCGCCGGCGTCAGGGTCGACGCCAAGCGCTGCTGGCCCTCGCCCTTGCCGCCGGAGCGAGCGGCGTGGGCCTTCTCACTGGCCGGTCGACCGGCCCCGCCCTCGAGCTTCGCGAGGCCCGGGGTCATCTGGCGAAGGTGATGGGCACTGAGCCCCAGACCACCGGCCAACGGATGCTGAGATACGCAGCATCCAGTCCCGTTGCGTTCGTCGTCGCGCCCGCCAAAGGGGAAGCGGCGTCGATCGACATCGAGATCATCGGCCCCGACGGTCGGGCGCGGGCCGTCCCGGGCTCGGTCCGAATCGAAAGGCTCGGCGACGGGTGGTTCGTCTCGAGCGAAGGTCGGGCGCTCTTTGGACACGAGCGCGGAACCTACCTTGTACGTGTTCGTGGGTGGCGCACCGGCTGGGGTCGCGCTGGTCCTCCGCTCGACATCGTCGTCGACTTCCTCGGCGAGGTGTCGTCGGTCGACGGCGACAGCGGCCCCCACAACACGAACGCGGAATGAGCGTCGTCGCCGTGGGTGCGACTGGCTTGCACCGCAGTTCGGAAAGCATGGCCGGGTCGGTCCCAGCCGCCGGCCTCAATGAATCGCCGGACAAACGCGGTGCCTTCGCCCGTTCTGAGCATTCGACGCGTCGCGAGCACCGCCCACGCGCCTCGCGCGATGAAGGCTTGCGGCAATCCGGACATCCCATCGATCAGGCCCGTCTCGCATCCTTCTAGGATGATCACGCGAGGCACCGACGGGAGGCGCAGCACATCCTCCCGCGTGAGGGACCCGTCGTTCAGCTGGATGAACGCCGTCATCGGGCTCGACCCGCCGACGACGCCGTGGCCAACGAAGTGAAACCGGACCGCCGAGGCCAGCGCCGATCGCACGGCGGAAGCCGTCGCTTGGGCCCCTACCAACCACCGAACAGACGATCGGGCGTAGGTTAGACGGACGGCTTCGTGCAGGGTGAGTAGGCTACGATCGGGGTCGAGAACCGCAACGGTGGCCCCGGTGCGAGGCGACTGGCGTCCCAAGAGCGCTCCCCCGTATGAGAGTCTGGACCAGGGAACACGAAGTTCGGTCGCTGCGTCCAGCTGACGCGCGGCCGCGGCGCCCACCGTATATACCCGGCGCGTCTCCTTGAGCCGGCGTCCGGGGGCCGTCCGCGCCGACCACCCATGCCAAAAACCGACAACCCCCGATCGGTCGACCATCAAGTACCTCTCGGGATCGCCCGCGTGCGCGCCGCGCAGCCCATACAGCACCGCGTCTTGCTTCAGGGCCCTTCGCATTCGATCGAGGGACACCGGGACCGGTGGCTGCGCACGGGCCGCTCGATAGAGGGCGTCACGGGCTCGGGCGAAGCGCTCACGCGCATCGCGCTGCCGTACGCGACACGCGTAGGCGTCGGCACCCGAGTGGGCCGAACACCACTGTCGCTCCGCTCGACGCCGCTGCGCTCGCGTCTCGGTGAACGTCCGCCAGACCTCGGAGTCAGTACCGACGGCGGACAGCCGGCTGCGGCGCTGCGCGTTGGCAAACGTTTGCTCGACGACCGTCCATGCTTCCTCCCTGCGGTCGGTCCGCACAAGAATATCGGCGAGAAGCGCGACCGCAGCCTGCTGCTCGAGCAACAGATCCCAGTGCATCGACAAGGTTTCGAGGCGCTCAGCACGAGCCGAGATCACATCGAGGCCTCGTCGAAGCGCCCGCTCGGCGCGGACCAGCTGGCCCCTCTGCCACGCAAGCCGACCGGCGACAACGGCAAGCGCCCCCCGGGCCTCGGCCGAAGGGCCAACGGCGTCGACGGCCTCCTGCTCCCGTCGCTCGACATCATCCGCCGTGTAGCGCCCCTCGGCGGCACCGACGGCGGCGTCAACGGTGATTCGAAGCCATCTCTTGCGCCCGAGGCGGGCGACGGCCGAATCGGGGATTCGGTCCAGCCAAGCCCGCGCGTCGGCGATCCGCCCGACCGCAAGCTCGAATGCCGCCGCATGCGTACTGACCCACGCCAGCCGTGGCGGCGATGCGCTTCGCGCCTCGTAGTTCTGCCACGCTGCCTCGAACGATGCCCGCACCTGCGTTGCTTCTATGAGGTCGGGGTTGCGAAGGAACGCCGTCGCTTCGATCAAGGCGGCGTTGCTAAAGATTTGGGAAGGGATCCGAGACGCGTGACGATAGTGCGCCCGGGTGAGTTCGAGCGCGGCCAACGCTTCGCGATCGCGCCCCTGGTGGGATAGCTCGGTGGCCAACCCCACCGTCTCGCTACCGAGTTGCCCCCCTCGCCCGTACAGCTCGACCTCGCGAACAGCAGCGCGAAAGGCGTTGAGAGCCATGCGGTGCTGCTGTCGTTCGCTCGCAATGTAGCCCCGAAATCGGAGCAACCGGGCACGCTGCATCGTCGCCCAACCGGGAATGCGGGCTTCGGCCATCGTCAGGCGCCGTTCGGCCGCGCCGAGGTCGCCCGCTCGGTAAGACAGAATGCTGGACAGAAGCAAACGAGCAGAGTCGTACCCGCGCCACCCCAGGTCGGCCGCGACCTGCGCTTCTTGTATCCTGAGCTCGGCCGAGACCGAGTACTCACCCACTCGATCGTGTTTCGCGGCCCGTCCCGACATCGTCGTTAGGCGTTCCCACGCGGCGGTAAGGCGGTCGCTGGACGACGAGCTCTCCCCGACCTTGGGCCGGTAGACCGGGATCCGGGCATGTCCGTGTTCGCAGGTCGCTATCACGCGGCTTCGCCCGTCACCCGGTGGCAGCGCGATCTCGAAACGAGGACGACCCGCGTGGCTGAGCGACGGCGTTGCGGTGACCTCGACGCGGTCGTCGCCATGATCAAGCCAGAACCGACACTTGCCTGTGCCTTCGGCCGTGAGCAACAGGACCCTGCGCTTTGGATTGAGGACCCACACCCTGCCCTGGTCGCCGTCCACCGCGGCGAAGGGATCGATAGGCCGGAAAACCAGCTCACTCGTCTCGCAGCCGGGCAGGATCATGCTTAGCAAGAGTCCGTGCAGTAGCGGGCGGCCCGGCGTCCTCCATCCAGCCACGGGCCGGAGCCTACCCCAAACGACGGCCCAGGACCGATCTAAAGCGCAGGCGTGTCGTCGTGGCTTCACCCCCTGACCCGTACCTGAACCATCAGACCCGTACCGTCGTCCAATGGGCCGCGCATCAACTATTTGTCGGACCGCTGCCGAAACGAACGAGGTCGCGTGTCTATGTTCCCAAGTGAAAGCTGAGTTTCCATCATTCAATGGGCGATCAGAGATAGCGTTGACTCCACGTCATTCGCGTCAATAGTCTGCGTCGTACCCCGTGCCTCTAGCGCGACTGGTCGTCAAGGTGTTCGAGCCCGACGGAGATAGCTTGCGCGCGTGGGTTGTGCGGCTCGGAGGCGACCTCGACAACAACGTCGATGGACAGCAGAAGCTATCGACGATCGCGCCCGCCATCGAGGCCGGGCCTCGAGGTCGTCCCCGGATATGGGACTGGGTCGCAGCACGGTTGATGGCGAACCGACCGACCTCGACGCCATTGATCGTCATTTTGCATGATCTCGACGAGGCCGGTGAAGCGTTCGAGCCCCCTGAAGCGCTCGCGGCTGGGATCCACACTGCGGTTTCAAGGGCAACACCGGTCGGCAATGCGGTGAACCCCACCGAGCCCCACGAACCGGCGGCGGCGGTGAGTGCGCGCTCCGTGGCCAGATGGCGCGTTCTGGCCGCACTCGCGGCCCTCGCCAGCGGCGCCGCCCTCACGTTGTCGGGGGCCGCGATCGACGTTGGCCCCCCACGCGCGGAGGCCTTCGTCGCCACCGGCCCCGCGCCGACCGACACGAACGCTGTCCACGGCCAGAAGTTTCGGGCGCTGCTGTTTGCCGCTCACCGCTATGGGCCCGCCTTTTCCGACCTTCACACGCCGAAGAACGACATCGAGCGCATCGGGGAATTGCTCGAAGACCGCTTTGGCTTCGACGTCACGAAGTATCCCAACGCGACCCGAAGGCAGATCATCGATGCCTTGGACGGGCTCGCGGCAGAGTCCGATGACACCGCGGTGATCGTCTATTTCGCCGGCCATGGCGTGTACAAGGATCGGCTCAAAGGGTTTTGGATTCCGTCGGACGCCACCAGGAGCAGCGCAACCTGGGTGAGCAACGGCGACGTGATGCTCCGCGTGCAGGCCGCCCTCGCCCGCCACGTGTTGGTGATTTCCGACTCGTGTTTCTCAGCTGGATTGCTGCGAGGCGACGAAGCCTCCAAAGACAGCGGGTATCCATCGACCACGCTGCGCACCCTCGCCGGCCGTCGGAGCCGGGTGGTGATGACCTCCGGCGGCAAGCAGGCCGTCCTCGATGCAGGCATCGGCGGCATGAGTGTCTTTGCGTTCCGCCTCCAGGAGCTCCTGGATTCCGCATCCGGCCCCTACCTCGTCGTCCCCGGCGACATCTTCGAGACGCTGAGACGCCAGGTGGCCGAGGACACTCGGAACACGACGAGGCAAACGCCGGAGGTCGGAAGGCTGCCCGGCGCGGGGCACTCCGGGGGCGAGATGGTTCTCGTGCGCATCCGCGGACCCGATTCACCGGTGACGGACGCACGCGAGCACGACCGACATGCTCACTAGCCCAACCGGTTCTGGCCCCTCCCGGACCGCGGACATGAGCATGTAGCCCATACAACCACACCCCGCAGTTCCAAGACCGCCTCGGCGTTGGTCACCCCCGGTTGGGCTGCCTCAACCGCGGGCGCACGATGCCCATTGACCTCCGCGCGACGGAGCGGAGGTGGACCGGTCTCGACCGTTCGCATCTTGCGCCGCGAGCGCGTGCGTCGTGCAATGCAGGCACGGTGTGAGCAACGCTCACCATCGTCAAGGTGGAGACGCACAGATGAATCTACAAGACTGGCTCAAGAAATGGGGCATGACCGGCCTCAGCATCAACGCCGGGTTCCTCAAAATGGAGTGGAAGCCTGAAGTAGCGGACCGCGAAGCAGCTTGGGATCTCTACATCGAGCTTCTCACGCGGGTAACGACCCAGAGGTTAGCGCCTGAAGACGGAGACGAAGCGACAGCCCTGGACAGTGTCTATAGTCTATTCGCCCTTACCCGCGAAACGCTGAAGCATCATGGCCGGCAGGCCGATTCATTCGCAAAGATTGCAATTGTTGTCCTTAATCAGGTTATTCGACCATTCACGGCTAAGTGGCACCGTGAGAAGCTGGCGGGGGCTTTCTCCAAGGCCGATAAATGCGAAGAGTTTCGCCGAGAGTTAGATCTCCTACAGGCTGAGCTTCGCAAATATTCGAAGATGCTTGCCGATATGGCCGCAGTAGAGGACTTGACTGAGCTCGAAACAACCGCAGACTGAGCCGGCCAGATATGAACAATATCGTCGGGCTGATCATCGCCATTGAGAACTACAGCGAGGCTCAACAGT
This sequence comes from Myxococcota bacterium, assembly GCA_028289325.1. Taxonomy (GTDB): domain Bacteria; phylum Myxococcota; class Kuafuiibacteriia; order Kuafuiibacteriales; family Kuafuiibacteriaceae; genus JANQQN01. Next base: position 12,229 of record JANQQN010000154.1, read on the forward strand.
TCGCTCGAACACTCCCGGGGACACTGGTTGCTGCGGACAAGTTCCATCGCTGGTTGCGAAACGGGCTCGGCACTCCCGCTGAGAGCATCATAGTGTGCAGCTCTCCTTCTCACTGGAAAAAGTGGGAGGGCCAAGCCGTCATGCTCGAGGCCAACCGCGACGGTATTACGATGGCCGTCGACGCCCTTCTGAGACGCGGCGCACAGCTGGGCGGCATCGATCGCCTGTTCGTCTACGCAGCCGGTCACGGTCTTCAGGTCACCCGCGATGGTTGGCGAAAGCCGGAAGACCTCCTGCTGCTGGCGAACTTCCGGTCGGCGACCCTCGACGGCGACCGAGTCGTGTTCGTCGATGAGCTTCAGGGGCGGCTAGCGAACGGGCTCGGTCCGGGCGTTCATTACTTCTTCGTCGACGCTTGTCGTACGGAGGCTCCGGAACGCTTCAACCCCCAGCACCTTTCGGTCATGACTCCCGCATCCACGCCCCATCGAGCGTCGTCCCATCGATTGGCGTCCGCGCGCAGCGGAACCGCCGCCGCGACCTCCTCGGTGTTCATCGACGCGTTGCTCAGCTACCTCAATACCCACGTGGCGGCCGCCGGAGCCTCCGGCCCTCAGCGACCGCCAACCCTGTCCGCCGCCGCCTTCTCGGTGGCGGACAGCGTTCGACGGCACCAGGGCAAGATCGACCTGCAGCTGGACGGGCTCGACGATAGAATTCTGCCCGCTGGGGACCAGGAGCCCCCCGGTCCGACTTCGTATCCGATCGCTGAAGGCACGCTGGCATCGATCCCGACCATCAGCGGTCCCGTGCCCACGATCGGGATCGATACGCGGCAAGTGAAGATTCCGCCGGTGGAGTTGCTCGTTCGTTACGACAGGATCATATTCCTTGGCGAGACCAACAGCCAGCTTCCGACCTTCATCGAGGACGCCGCCAAGATGGGCAAGCGATGGCGTCGAATCGATGTATTCGGCCTGGAAGACTTCGCCGAACATGGCCGGCAAAACATGACCGCCGAAGGCCTGGTCGAGGAGCGTGATCGCGCCGAGGCGGCCTTGGAGCGCTTACTGCGCGACTACTGCCAAGAGTTCGCTATCTACAGATATGAGTACCAAGGCGCATACGGCAGCCTCTGGCTCCACGACGAAACCGGGGTCCGTCGCGTTCACATCAGCCCCCGACTGGCGTGGGTCGACACCCGGCGGTCCCCCGCGAGCGATATTGTCGAACTCCCACACTCTCCCAACTTGTCCGTCCAACACATGTTCGAGCTAGCCGAGACGCTCATCAGAACCACCACGCCAAGAGCAAGCAGCGGTGGGCCTGAGCGAGAGCCGCCGACAAGGACAGAGCCATGACCAACTACGACGCGCTTCTCGAGCGCGCCCAGCGAGCGTTGCTTGGCAAACAGCCTGACGAAATCCTCCAAGAGACTCGAGCCATTGTCGGCCTACGCGCGGATCAGATGGGTGCAGACGCCGCTGAGGCGTTGAAGGCTCTCAAGGCTCGACAGAAGCCAACGGCCACCGCGATGGCCGCCCTCGAGCTCGTGATCCGCATGGCCCGTCCCTCGATTCTGTGCACGAGCGAATCGATCGGCGTCTTGGGTGCCCCACGCGCGCCCGTTTTTCCCGATTGGACATCGTTTGACCAGGCCATCAAGGACCATCTCAACGCCATCGGCCGGGTCGAGGTCCTCGCCGATCCGAACGACTTCGGTGGCCCGCGGTACGACGCCGTCGGAACCGGCTTTCTCGTCGAAGACGACGTGATGATGACCAACGCGCACGTCCTCGACGCCATCAGCAGCGGAACGATGGCGCTCGACCGCGGAATGGCCCGCTTCAACCTGAGCGCCTACTACGGTAGGCGCGCCGCCCATCATCACGTCGACCTGCTCGACGTCGTGGCCTTCAACCGCGAGCTCGACCTCGCGTTATTGCGATGCGCACCGCCTCCGGGGACGGGCGAGCCCATACCGTTGACCAACGCAACGCCACTGGCTGAGCACCGCGCGGTGTGCGTCATCGGCCACCCCCTCGACGACCCGCGCAGCCCGATGTTCAAGTCGATCCTGTTCGGCGGGGTCTACGGCATGAAGCGCGCCAGCCCCGGAGAGATCATCGACATCACCCGCAGCTACGCGTTTCACGACTGCAGCACCCTGGGCGGAAGCTCCGGCGCCCCCGTCTTCGACATAAGCAGCGCCCAGATCGTCGGCATTCATGCCTCCGGCAAGTTCCTGTTCGCCAACAAGCTCGTCCGCGCCGAAGCCGCCCACGCGTGGCTGTCGAGCGTCGACCGGTAATGCGTTGCGCGACGGTCGATAAGGGCAAGGCTCGGCCCTAGCGATCGATGCCGTCCGTGTACACGGGTTCATTCTTTGGTCTCCCCCGGCCCCTCGAGCAGCTTCACCGTTGCGAGAAAGTCTTGGGAGCCCAGCCCTTTACGCGCCGCGAGGTCGTAGATCGTCGTCACCGCGTGGGCCAACGGGACCGGCTGCCCGGCGCGAGCCGCCGCCGCAAGCGCCAGGTGTAGGTCTTTTTGCATGAGGTCGAGTCGAAAGTGCGGCGCGAAGTCGCGGGCCTTCAGATAAGGCGTCTTGAAGCTCCCCACCCCGGTTCGGCCGGCACTGTTCTCGAACACCTCGGCGAGGGCGTCGATCGATAGCCCTTGCGCTTCGGCCAACGCGTACCCCTCGAGCACAGC
>JANQQN010000164.1 GCA_028289325.1 Myxococcota bacterium
GGGCGGACGCTCCGCCTCCGGCATTGCCCGCTGATGCCGACGATGAAAAAGCCGCGAAGAAGAACGGTGAGGCGCCGACGCCAGCTGCGGGGGCGGGCAATGCGGAGCCCACAGCCGCGGCGACGGCGGTCTCGCCGACCGTGTCGGGCCCCCAGCTCGCGACCGCCGCTGGCGCCGTCGGCCTCAGCCCCGCCGACTACCAGGGTCTCGGTGAGATGCTCGGCCGTCTGGAGGCGGTGCGCTTCGAGGAGGTCAGCCTTCGCAAAGGCGATCTGGTCGTCCGCGTGACCGCCCCCTTCTCGGGCACTCGAGGCGCGGACGTCGTTCTGCCCGTCGCCACGCCCTCGCCCGTGGCACCGAGTGCGTCCGTGCCGGCGGCCTCGAACGGGACCCCAGCGCCGGCCCCCGCCGCCAGCGAGGCGCCAGGCAACGGAGCCGCCGTCGCTCCCCCGGCCGCGAAAGCGGAAAGCTACGCGCACACCATCGCGACCCCACTCGGCGGGACGTTCTACCGGTCGCCAGGACCGGGCAAGCCACCTTTCGTCGCCGAAGGGGACACGGTGGCCGCTGGAACGACGGTCTGCACCGTGGAGGCGATGAAGCTGTTTAACGAGATCACCGCTCCGGAGAAAGCGCGCATCGTGAAGATGTTGGTCAGCGACGGTACGGCGGTCGACAAAGGTCAGCCGATCGTAGCCTACGAACCCGTGTGACGAGCGGCGCTCCCGTCCTGCCCGATGCGAATTTCGTCGCAACAGTAGCGCCATCGATGCCTAACTTGATGCTCGCACTTGCGCTCGGAGTTCCTCCATTCGCGGAGTCGGGCCGGTCGAAGGCCGGGCACTCGAAGAGTTGCCTGCCGTTCAATAATGGGTGCCGCGCGTTCAAGCCCGCGAAGGATCTTTGACTTGCCCGCAGCGGAAGACACTCGCACTTTGGCGAGATTGACGCCCGTGGTCCGCACCAAGATCATCATCAGCCGAACCACGGCGCCGAGGGTGGCCACTCGCCGTTCCAGCTTCGCCACATTAACTCGGAGGGCCGTGGCGTCACTCCTCTCGTCACGGGTCGTGACGACCGGCCGAGCGCCGCGTCGGAGCCATGATCGCAGCGTCGAGTCCGGAATGTTGAAGTGCGCGAAGAGCGTGATGTCGCCGGATTCCACGACAGCGTCCCGAATCTGGTGGTCGTACTGGCGACGGCTCATCGACTGCACGACTGCAGTCCACTATGGTTTCAGCTTCGAGACGAACCGCAACTCGGCCCCTCCCCGCCGTTAAGCCACCGGAATCGCAACGACCGTGCAGTTGCACAATGAAATCGCTTGCAAGTTCGAGCATGCCGCTGGGCCCAGGAGATCCGACCGCCGACGAGTGGGCGGAGGTGATCGCCATGTTGAACCGGGATGACCAGCTTACCGGATCGGCATCGACACGACTCTAGAAGCCGTGGATGACGGTGGATATCTAGCGGGCCGATACTTCTGCTTCGTAGTCGAGGCTTCTCTCGAGGTCCTTGAGGTAACACTCGAGATTTGCGCGCAATCTTCAAGTAGGCCATCGGCAAATACAATACGATACCCTGGTACGATGGATGCTGTTCGCGTGGGCCGCCGTGATAGAATCTTAAATTCTGCAGCACATAACGCGGACAAGCGGGCAATCGATCACCCTCCCTCAGAGCCGTTCTTTGTCAGTTCCCCCGTTATCGGAACAGGGACACGCGCACGGCGCGTCTACACGGCGCGGAAACGACCAGAGCCGACTCGCGAGGACGCGCCTTCGATTCTGCGAAAGTGGTCTTCTCACCGGAGGCAGGTCGTTTTAATCTTGCTGGACTGCGAGCTGTAGCGACAATAAACGAGCCAAATGCGTGACGATGTAGTGGTTTCGGGACACCCTGACGGAGTCGGTCTTCATGTGCACACTCCCGGCCAGTTCGCTATGGGAGTGGCCATCGAGGTCCTTGAGTTTTTGCATGCGCAGCCAGGTTATCGCGTAAAGAACACAGGCTGGCAAAACGGATTCGGTCTTGAGGTTGCGGCATGGATTCCTATCGAAAGCGACAATCTGGTCGCTGAGCTGATGACGGATGGAAGTGAGTTCGAGATCCGCCGTGTTACTGGGCCGAGGAATGAGTTCGAGGCTCTCTTTGACGCCGTCGTTCGGTTTCTCAATGCGGAGTGAAACCTGAGTTCTCGAAACCGAGGCTGGACGCAATCGAGGTGCGCCCTCCAGGTGCCCGTTCTCAGTTGAGGACGAGGAGTGCGGGTCAGACTGCCACGACACCGTGACAGTCTGATCCGGCCTGCTAAGACGACGATCCGTTTGAAAGGCCCTGTATTTTCGGGAGGATCGCGTTGCCGATCCGACTGTGATCTTATGGGTGCATGGCACGAGACGTCCCGCATTGGAATCCGCCTCAGGCGCCGTCGAAGTTCGAGGAGCGCATTCTCAAGCGACTCAAGAGAGTGAAGAAGCTGTTTGCGATGCTGCGACTGCACCGCCTCGATCTGTTCGATGACGGGTTTCAGAGCGAGCTGGCGGGCATGTACCGGGGGACGGGGGCAGGCCGAGCGGAGATTCCGCCCGCGCAGATGTGTATGGCCCTTCTGCTGCAGGCGTACACCGGAATCTCCGATGCCGAGGCGGTGGAGATGACCGTGATGGATGCCCGCTGGAGGATGGTTCTCGACCACCTCGACAGCAATGAGCCTCTGTTCGGGCAAGGGACGTTGCAGCGGTTCCGAGAGCGCCTGATCGAGCATGAGCTGGATCGAACGCTGCTCGAGCGGACGGTGGAAATCGCCAAGAATGCCGGAATCTTCGACTGGAGGCAGGTGCCAGGAACCATCACCGTCGCGATGGATTCTCGCCCTTTTGAAGGAGCCGGGCGGGTTGAGGACACCTTCAATCTGCTCGGCCACGCCGCTCGCAAGCTCGCCTCCGTCGCCGCCCGGCTTGTCGACATTCCATTCCAACAACTCTGCTGCGAAGCGGGTGCTCCTGTTCTCACCGCGCCGAGCATCAAGGCTGGTCTCGACGCGGATTGGAGCGAACCGGAGCAAAAGGAGACCGCTTTCGCCGACCTCTACGCTCAGGTCGAGTCTCTATCCCGTTGGCTCTGCAAGAGGATGGATGTCCTAGAGCCTCGTCGTTGAGTCGGCGGTGGCCTCCACAGAACACGCCGAGGCGTCCCACGACCTCACACACGCTCGTCGATTCGTCCGTCAGCGAGATCAGCGTCGCGCGCAGATCCTCGATAGCCGTCGCTCTGGATATCGTCCGCATGCTCGGTACGAGAGCAAAGGACATGCCCAAAGACGCCCTTTCCGATAGGCCAACGTCTGAGGCCTCCGCACCCCGTCGAGTCTCCGTCATGCCCACCGCGCCCGACGACGATTCGTCTCGACTTGGACAACGCTCGGGCACGACTGCGCTTCGCATGCTCGCTTGCGCCGCCTCGACCGATAGGCATGACGGCGCTCGAACACTTCTGACGAGCGCCGGCGAATACCGGACCCATACGCCGCTCGACGATCCTCCAGAATACCGTTCGCTCCGACGGGCCTCTTCAACGAGCCGCCGTGCGTCGCCCGGGTTCAGGTCGACGATCTTGCTTGGACCAATTCTCGCCAATGCCAAGCAGATGCCCGTCGCCGTGGCCGCGGCGCCGCTCGTGCCGTAGGCTCCGCCGGGATGAGCAAGTACCCAGCGGTCCTCGATCCGTCGAAGGTCGGTGATTACGAAGCGCGCGCCGGCGCGGGCGGGGGCTACGTCTGGGACGAGGTCTTGGAGTACCGTGTGTGGTGCTACCCGGCGCGGGGCGCGCCCGACGAGCACGACGGCAGCGACTACTACTACGTCTTCGAGACCGGAGAAGACGCGATGGCGTTCGCCGACGAGAACCCGGGCACCGGGTCGCCGCTCGCGCTGATCCTGCAGCGCGAGCACATCAACGAGCCCCAGCCCGGCGTCTATGAGCACGTCAAGACCGAGCGACGGGCGGAGTGGCCGGTCGAGCTCTTGCGCCGGCCGCGCCGAACGCCGACCACCATCCCGCGCTTTTTGGCCCCCGACGCGCCCGCCAACCGCCTGGCGATCATCCGAGGCGAGGCCGAGGATGACGGCCCGTCCGAGCCCACCTGAAGGGCTGCCCGGGGCGCGAGCGCACGAAGCCGCGCCCACATGACGGCGGCGACACTCGGCCGCGACGTCGATCTTTTGTCACACCCTACGCGCGCCCGCCGTCTTCGACGCGATTTGGCCCCGCGCCCGTCGCGAAGGGCCACGGAGACTACATGCAAAAGACCGTGCTTCTCGCCACGCTCGTCGGCACCCTCTGCGCCGGCTGCTACAACCACACCTTCGTCAACCCGAACGTCACGCCCGAGCTCGAGCCGTCGTACAGCCGCTGGCACAACCACTGGTTCTTCGGCGTGTTCACGTCGACGGCGGAGCTCGAGCTCGACGAGGTCTGCCCGCAGGGCGTCGCCCGGATCGAGGACGTCCACACGTTCGTGAACGGCCTCCTCGCCGCGCTGATCGGCATCGTGTACAGCCCCACCACCGTCAAGGTGTATTGCGCGGACACCTCGACCGCGGTCGACGTCGAGGTGTCGACCATCGACGCCGACAGGCTGCGGGCGATGGTGGCGGCGGACCCGACCCTCGAGGCGCGCCTGTACGGGCTCCGCGACGGGATGGGCGCGGACACAGCGCTGGCACTGGCCTTCACCCCGCTCGTGGCGCCCTGACCCCCGGTCTTCGCGCCCGCCCCGGGGACCGCCGGGCGGGCGCGAAGGCACCGCAACCCATAGAATGGCACCGCCCTAAAAAAGGTGCACTTAGCCACCGCCAATGGGGCATGATCCGCGAATCCTGAGCGCGCATCGTTGGTCCCATGTGTGCGGAAGCACGGAGCATGACGCGTATCGAGGGGCTCGGCTCCGGCTACAACGTAGGCCTTCAGGGCTTGTCCCCGCTGGAGCAAGGCCAGCTGGTGATGACGGCCAGCCAGCGCGGGGTCCCGAACATGCAGGACCTCATGCAGAACCTGGGCATGATCAACGACGTGTTCACGGTGACGAACGGCTTCGATCGCCAGATCGCGGCCCAGGCGCGCCAGAACAACGTCTACAGCGCCTACACCGGGGGGCCGATGCAGGTCGGCCACAAGGGCGCCGCGGTCGCGGATCTTCAGCGCCAGCTCAACGCGCTCGGCGCCAATCTGGAGGTCGACGGCTACTTCGGCCCGAAGACCGAGGCGGCCCTGCGCGCGTTCCAGCACGGGCACGGCGGCATCGCGCACGGCGTGGCGGGCCCCGAGACCCTGCGGCAGCTGGGCGCCGATCCTTCGCGCCTCGACATCGACTCCTGGACCCGCTTCCGCCCGAACTACGGCGGCCCGATCTCCGCCAACCCCGAGGACCCCCGGCGCACCGAGACCACCGCCTCCACCGACCCGACCGCGCCCGCCCGCAGGTCGACCCTGAACATGAACGCCGGCGTTCGAAGCCTGCTCGACGAGATCGCCGAGGGCGAAGGCACGTCCGACGCGACCGCCCGCCAGCGCGGCTACAACAGCGGCTACGAC
>JANQQN010000179.1 GCA_028289325.1 Myxococcota bacterium
CCGCCCCCTGGACCTCGAGCATCTGCGTGCCGCTCAGACCGCCGCTTACCGCCCGGTCGAGGATGAGCCCGATATCCGCGGTCCCGAACGCCAGCGCGAGCAACGCAGCCGCGCCGACCAGCGCGCCGTCGCCGACCCGGGCAACGATGAACTTCTTTTTGGCGGCGCGGATGGCGCCGGGACGCTCACGATAGAACAGGAGCAGGCGGTGCAAGCACAGGCTGGTAGCGATCCATGCCCCGACCAGCTGCGCGAGATTGTTCGCGAGCACCAGCAGCGAAACGCAGGCGAGGGTCAGACACAGGTCGCGAAAGAACGGCCCTTGCCGACGATCGCCGTCCAGATAGGACCGGCTGAACCGCAACACGATAAAGCCAACGAAGGAGACCAAGGTGAATAGCGTCGCGCTGATCGCGTCGACGCGCACCGATACCCCGATGCCCGCCCAACCGAAGGTGGGCCCGGCGGCGGAGCCGTACAGGGCGACGACGCCGAGCGCGGCGACGGCCAGCACCAGACTGAGCAGGGCCGCGAGCTGGCTTGCTGCCATCAAGGAATGAGGTCGAGCGCTCGGACTGAAGCGCGCCATGCCCGCCACGACGATGAGCGCGACGGGTCCGAGCAAGAGCAGGGTCGCCAAACTGTCGAACATGAACCATGACGTAGCTCAGCCAGATTGATATGAAAAATTCATCTTTTGCATCGCATTGTTCGTTTTTGTATATGGAAGCGGTGCGGGACCTGAACTACGGCCACCTGCGATACTTCTGGGCGGTCGCCCACGACGGCAACCTCACCCGCACCGCTCACCGGCTGAACGTCTCTCAGTCCGCGCTGTCGGTGCAGCTCAAGAAACTGGAGGAGCAGCTCGGGCATACGTTGTTCGAGCGTCGCAGTCGTCGTCTTCACCTAACCGAGGCGGGACGCATCGCGCTCGACCACGCCGACGCCATCTTCTCGGCGGGCGACGAGCTGGTGGCGACCCTCGACCGACACGACACCGAGGCGCGACGGGTCCTGCACGTCGGCGCCCAGGCGACCCTGTCGCGAAACTTCCAGCTGCAGCTGCTGCGACCGATCATGACCCGCGGCGACGTCGACGTGATCATTCAATCCGGGGCGTTCAACGACCTCCTCGAACACCTCGAGGCCCTCCAGCTCGACGTCGTGCTCGCCAACAGCGCGCCGGCCATGGACCGGACGTCGGCGATCGTCGTTCACTTGATCGACGACCAAGCAGTCAGTCTGATCGGACATCGCGATCGGCCGCGGCGACGGTGGCGCCTACCCCGGCTGTTGACGGAGGAGCCCCTCGTCCTTCCCGCGGGAGGAAGCGGGATTCGCCGCGGCTTCGACGCGCTGGTCAGTCGACTGGGAATCGTGCCCAACATCGTCGCCCAGGTCGACGACATGGCCATGCTCCGCCTGGTCGCCCGCGAGAACATCGGACTCGCGGTGGTACCGCCGATCGTGGTCAAGGACGAGCTCGCGAGCGGGGAGCTCGTGGAAGTCGCCAAACTCCCCGAGCTGAGCGAAACGTTCTATGCCATGACGCTGGACCGAAGATTTCCCAATCCCGTCGTGAAGACACTTCTCGAGAGCGCCTCCTTCGGCCACAAGCGGTCGGGCCGGTCCAGCGCGGAACCGCGACCGAAGACCTGACCGCGCCCCCCGTCCGACCAGAGTCGGGGTCCGGCGCCGAGCACGCAACCGCCCACTCGACAGCCGCCGTCGTCCCACGTAGTCGCTTCGTATGCACGGCGTCGCCGCTATCACCGAAATCGGACTCGGTCCGATTCTTACGATCGTCGTTCTGAGCGTCACGATCTGCATGGGGAGCTACCGAGTCTTCGTGGGCCCAACGTTGCCCGACCGCGTCATCGCCCTCGATCTCGTGGCCTTCGCCGCTGTGGGCATCATCGCCACGTACGCGATTGCCACCAACGAAGGCACCCTCCTGGATGTCGCGCTCGTTCTGTCCCTCCTCGTCTTCCTCGGTACCGTCGCCTTCGCGCGTTACTTCGAGAAGCACCCTCGGTCCAACAACACGTGATTCAGCACACGATCACCATCGCTCTGTTGAGCGCCGGCGCATTTTTTATCCTCGTGGCGGGGATCGGCACCCTGCGTATGCCCGATGTCTTCACTCGAATGCATGCCATCACCAAGGCCGGAACCTTGGGCGTCGGCCTGAGCATGGCCGCGGTCGCCGTGCATTTCGGGACCGATATCGAGATTGTGGCCCGCGCGGCCGTGGTCATCGCGTTTACGTTCCTCACCTCGCCCGCGTCGGCCCAGATGATCGGCCGCGCGGCGTATCTGATCGGGGTTCCTATGTCCTCCGCGTCGGCGAGAGACGACCTGCGCGCCGACCACCCCAGCCAGATATTCGCGGCGGTCACCGATGCGGAACCGAGTCGGGAGGAATCGAAGGAGCGGCACAAGTCATGATGGTGGCCATCGTCATGCTGCTCGGGGCGGCGCTGGCCGTTCCGTTCGTGGCTAAGGTGACCGGTCGCTGGACCGGTGCCCTCGTCGCCCTGCTTCCGGCTGGATTGTTCATCCAGTTTGCTCGCCAGCTCCCGTCCACGAGCGCCGGGCAACCGGTCACCGAAGTTCGACCGTGGGTCGAAGCCCTGGGGGTTGAGCTGGCCTTTCGTCTCGATGGCCTCAGCGTCATGTTCGCCCTCTTGATCTTGGGGATCGGCGCCATCATTGCCGTCTACGCCGGGGCCTACATGGGTAACCATCCGCGCCTCGGACGGTTCTTCGCGTTCTTCCTCCTGTTCATGGCCGCGATGCTGGGGCTCGTGGTCAGCGACGATCTTTTTGCGCTGTTCGTGTTTTGGGAGCTGACCAGCCTCGCGTCGTTCTTCCTCATCGGTTTTGTCCACGACAAGGAAGACAACCGAGCCGCGGCCCGACAGGCGCTGGTGGTCACCGGCGCCGGCGGGCTTGCGCTTCTCGGCGGCTTCATCCTTCTCGCCTCCGCCGCCGACACCAGTCGAATCTCCATGCTCGCGCAATCCAGCCCCGGCCTGATCCACGATAGTCGCTACGGATGGATCCTCGGACTGGTGCTCATCGGGGCGTTCACGAAGTCCGCCCAGGTTCCTTTTCACTTCTGGCTCCCCGCCGCGATGGCCGGTCCCACGCCGGTCAGCGCGTACCTGCACAGTGCGACGATGGTCAAAGCCGGCATTTTTCTGCTTGCCCGCCTCTTTCCGGTTCTCGGCGGAAGCGACGGGTGGCTGTTCGCCTGCGTGTCTTTCGGCGGCGCAACCATGGTGCTGTCGGCATGGGCGTGCTTTGCGGTCACCGACCTCAAGCAGATCCTGGCGTACACCACGACGATGGCGCTGGGCCTGTTCGTCCTGCTGTTGGGGATCGGCACGACCGCGGCGGTGGAGGCGTTCGGCTTCTACCTCGTCGTCCACGCGCTCTACAAAGCGGGGCTCTTCATGGCGGCGGGGGGCATCGACCACGAAACGGGCACCCGAGACCTTTCTCAGCTCTCAGGGCTACTTCGTGCCATGCCATTGACGGCCGCCGCGGTGGCCTTGACGGCCGCGTCGATGGCCGGCTTCCCGCCTTGGATCGGTTTCGTGGGCAAGGAGTCGACCTATGAAGCCGCCTTGCACGCCGGTGCATCGGGACTCGTGGCCCTGGCCCTGATGATCTTGGCCAACGCGGCGCTGATCGCCATCTCGTTGACCCTGTTCTTCGACGTCTTCATGGGCCCGCCCCGACCGACCCCGAAGCCCGCCCACGAGGGCCCCATAGGCCTCTGGGCGGGTCCCGTGGTGCTCGGGGTCTTGGGCCTGGTCTTGGGGCCGATCACCAAGCCCTTGGCCTCGACCCTCATCGCGCCGCTGACGGTGTCCGTCGCCGGGCCTTACGAGACGCACGCCGCCCTGTGGCACGGGTTGACGCCGGCCCTAGGACTGTCAGTCCTGACGATCGCCATGGGGGGCGCGATCTTCGCCTTTCGAGCCCACGTGCGCGCCAGTGCCGCCATCACCGCCTTGGCCTCCGCTTTCGTGGTCGGCCCCGGCCGAGCCTTCGAACGGGCCCTGTTGGCCCTTCATCAGGCGGCGGAGCGGATCATCGCACTGATTCACTCCGGCAAGCTGCGCCGTTACCTACTGATCGCCTTCGGCGTGTTGGGCCTCGCCGCCGCCCTGGCGTTCACGCAACGCGTGGCCCTGAACGTCGACCTGGCTACCTTGGGCGACGTCTTGGCTCACGAGTGGATCGTAGTCATTCTGCTCATCGCCTCGTCCTGGGCCGCCGGGACCGCGGCGACACCGGTGCGCGCGGTTTTGGCGCTCGGCGTCAGCGGGTACTCGGTCGCGCTCATCTATCTTCTATTCGGGGCGCCGGACCTCGGCATGACCCAGTTCTCGATCGAAACGCTGACCGTCATCCTGGTGGCGCTGATCCTCGTCCACCTGCCGCAAACCGGCCTGCAAGCGAAAACACGAGCGGCGAAAACCACGACCCTGATCGTGTCTTCGCTGGTGGGCATGGTGATGGGGGGCCTGACCCTCGCCATCCTCTCCGTCGACCTGAGCCTCACGGTGTCCGAGTATTATGCCCGCAACAGCTACGTCATCGCCCATGGGCACAACATCGTGAATGTCATTCTTGTCGACTTTCGCGGGTTCGACACCTGGGGCGAAATCACTGTCCTCACCATCGCCGGCCTCGGCGTGTACTCGCTACTGCGACGCGCTGAACAGCGTTCCGAAACCGGGTTACCCGACGACGAACGAGACGCCGACGACCAAGACCTCGATTCGACCTCCGATCACCAGCCGCCGGCATCCGGGGAGACATAGTCGCATGTACTCGCTTCTTCTCCGCACCACGGTGCGCCTCATCATTCCGCTCACGCTCCTATTTAGCGTGTTCGTGTTGCTTCGCGGCCACAATGAACCCGGCGGGGGCTTCGTCGGGGGGCTCGTGGCGTCGGCCGCTTTTGCCCTCTACAGCCTCTCCATCGGGGTCGAGCAAGCGCAACGCTCGCTGAAGCTCGCCCCTCAAACCATCTCCACCCTGGGGCTGACCTTCGCCCTCACCGCCGGCATCATGCCTCTGCTCAGAGGGCGACCTTTTCTCAGCAGCCTGTGGGTCGACGTGCCCACGCCGTTCGGGTACCCGCTCACGTTGGGGACCACTTTGCTGTTCGATATCGGCGTTTATCTCGCGGTCGTAGGGACGGTACTGCTCATCGTCTTTTCCCTCGAGACCCGGGCCTTTACGACGGACCAGGAGAGCTGACGATGGAGGTCTTGCTCGCCACTGCGCTGGGGGTGTTCTTCGCCATCAGCATCTACAGCATTCTTAGGCCGAACTTTCTTCGCGCGGTGATCGGCTTCATGATGCTGTCGAACGCGGTCAATCTGATGATCTTCGTGGTCGGCCGGATGACTCGAGGCCGTCCCCCGCTCATCCCCAAAGACGAAAAGACCCTCGAGAATATCTACGCCAATCCGCTGCCCCAGGCGCTCATTCTCACCGCGATCGTGATCAGCTTCGCGCTGACCGCGTTCGCGCTCACCTTAGCGTTTCGGGCGTATCGGACGTTAGGCACCCTGGACACCGATTCCATGGACAGTACCGAACCGCCCCCCGATTCTGCGCGGTCGACGCAAGGGAGGCTGCCCGCGTGAATCACACCCTCGCTTTGATGCCTCTCGTCGTCCCACTGGCGACGGCGCTGATCTCGCTGTGGTTCCGATCTTTCCGCTCCCTCCAGATCGGCGTGGCCATCGCCGGACACCTGCTGCTGTTGGTGACGGCGTCCGTGCTCGTACACCAGGTGTGGACGACGGGGACGGTCGTCGCCGAACTCGGAGACTGGGCCCCGCCGTTCGGGATCACCGTGGCCATCGACCTGCTCGGGTCGGCCATGGTGTGGGTCTCGGCGGCGATCGCATTGACGGTTTCCGTCTACGCGAGCGGACACATCGACGAGGCTCGTCGACAGTCCGGCTTTTGGCCGATCCTCAGCATCCTCATCATGGGCGTCAACGGCGCCTTCGTCACCGGCGACCTGTTCAACCTCTACGTTTGGTTCGAGGTGCTGTTGATGTCGTCGTTCGTGTTGCTATCGATCGGAAATCAACGCCCTCAGGTCGAAGCATCGGTCAAGTACGTGGCCATCAACCTGGTCAGCTCGAGTGCGTTTCTCATCGCCACTGCGATGCTGTACGGCATCACCGGCACCCTCAACATGGCCGACCTCTCCGTGAAGATCGCGCAATCCGAATCGTCCGGACTCGTGACCACCGTCGCCGTGGTGCTGACGGTGGCGTTCGGCATCAAGGCTGCGGTCTTTCCCTTGTACTTTTGGTTGCCCAGCGCCTATCCCTCTCCCCCCGCCGCGATCTCCGGGCTCTTCGCCGCGCTGCTGAGCAAGGTCGGTGTGTACTCGCTGCTGCGGTGCTTCACCCTGCTGTTCCATGACGACCAGGTCTTGGCCAAGTCCGTCCTCCTGTGGGTCTCGGGGGCAACGATGATCGCGGGGGTCCTTGGGGCGCTGTCCCAGACCGTGCTGCGTCACGCCTTTTCGTTTCATTTGATCGCCGCCATCGGCTTCATGATGATGGGCATCGCCATCCTATCGGAGGCGAGCTTGGCCGCGACGGTCTTCTATCTGCTGGTCGACATGATCGTGATCGCCGGACTCTTCTTGACGGCGGGGGTCGTCGAACGAGTGACGAACACCCGAGATACTCGATGGATGGGCGGCCTGTACGAGCAGCGGCCACTGCTCTGCTTCGCCTATCTCATTCCCGCGCTATCGGTGGCCGGCTTTCCGCCCATGTCCGGGTTCTGGGGCAAGCTCGGCCTGCTTCAGGCGACGATCGATCAAGGCTACTTCACGATGGCCGGCGTGGCCCTTGCCACCAGCGCGTTGGCGCTCGTTTCTATCGGCCAGATCTGGAGCCGCGCGTTTTGGCGGCCAAGGTCCAATCTAGTCGGGCAGCCCTTTCGCAGAATGACCATCGCCTCCGCGGCCCTCGCCGGAATCACTCTCCTGCTGGGGGTGTTTCCAGGCCTCCTGTACGACTTCACCGAGCGCGCGGCGGCGGATCTGGCCCGTCCCCAACGTTACGTGGAGGCGGTTCTTTCGAAGAGAAACTCGCCATGATCACGGCATTGCTCACTCTCGTATGGATGGCGTTGTGGGGATCCTTCGACATCGGCACCGCCTTGGTGGGCATCGCCGTCGCCGGCCTATCGACAGGCATCGTCCGTCAGCTCTACGGCAACCGGCCTCGGTGGCCGGATCGAAAGCCTTCCGTGATCCGGTTCTTGCGACTGTTACAGTTGGGGGGCGTCTTCATCGTGGAGCTGGTCAGGTCCACCCTATCCGTCACGAAGGAGGTTCTCCGGCCTCAGATTCGGGTGCATCCGGCCATCATTGCCGTACCCTTGGACGTGACGACCGATGTGCAGATCACCGCCCTGGCCAATCTGGTTTCACTGACCCCCGGCACGCTCAGCATCGACGTATCGCCGGACCGACGACTTCTTTACGTGCACGTGCTCACCATTGACGACGACGGCGCCGAAACCCGTCGGGCGATCAAGAACCGCCTGGAGCACTCGGTCGCGCGCGCGCTCTGATCGACACGGTCTCGCTGCCGCGAACAACCATCACGCCCGCCAGACATCGCGGGCTCAATCGGCGGCGTGTTAGTCAATGCCCGCTTGGTCGTCGTCGCACCGCTCGATGGTCTTTCGCTTCTTCTTGTTCTTCTTGTCCCACTTCGCTTTGGAGAGGCGGTACGCGAAGATCGTGTCCTTTCCGTAGGCGAAGGATACGTCGACCTCGTCCTGGGCGCGGTCGAGTCCTTTGACGCCGACGTACTCGGCGACATTGACGTTTCCGGCGAGGGCGACGGCTCGGATGCGCTTAGCGTCGACTTTGCAGGACTTCACACGAAGGACGCTGTGTACCATGCGGGCGGCGTTGTTGTTCTTGAAGAAGCTCTTTGCCGCTCGGTTTCCCATGATGGCTCTCCTGCACGCGTTCATGTTGAGGAAGAGGTGCTCGAAGACGCACTTGCCCTGCCGGACCATCTTGCTCATGCCCGCAGAGCTGATGCCCAGATTGACGAGCTTAATCGGAACCGCTACCGCGCCGTTGTGTCCAATGGTCGCGCCCGACGAAAAGGTAGCCGCGTGGGGCCCGCTCTTCTCTGGGTTCGGGGCATTCTTCAGGACGCGGTCGACCAACAGGTAGTTAGGTTGCGTAACCGGGCTCTTTTTCAGACCGTAGGCGCCGATGGTGACCTCGGTGGCGCCCCGAATGAAGTATCGATGGGTATCGAACTTCACATGGTTCTTCTTGAACAAGAGCGACTGGGCCGAAACGGGGCTCGGTCGCAAGCCGGACCACGCCGACAGCGCCCCCACCGTGATGACGGCAACGCTGACGCCTTTGATGAGGCCACGCCGACGTGAGTTCGGCGGCCCGTTGACCAGGCCGACGGTGGTGGTCGAAGCCGACGTTCCGTTGATGAAGGTGAATGGGGCTAACAGCTTTGTTCTCATCGTGGTTTCTCCGATATTCGCTATGCGGGGCGTTTCGTGGCGCACCGCAGGGTTTCATCGCAAGCCCTTTGCTCTCGGCGCGTGTCCACGCCGCGCGGCTTGATGACCGTTCCAGCGTGCGGAAGAACGGCGAACCATGTCCTGACGGAAGCGCGACGAATTCCTCGGATCGCCCTTACGAAAACCTGAAGATGTGAAATCCTGCCGAGGCTCGCCTTAGCGAGCGGGGGTCGGTGGGCCGGGACCCACTGGACTCAAAGCACGATGGCCTGCGTTGCCGTGATCTCGTGGCGCATGTTATCCGACCCCCGGGGACGACGGAAAAGGATGTCGCGTGTCGATGGGGAGATCGATAAGACGCCGTTTTCGATCGGAGCGCTCCACGTCGTACCTAAGCGTAACCGGCTCGTTCGCGATGGTGTCGAGCACGCGCTCGAACCCCGGGTCATGGACGTGTTCTGCGTGCTCGCGGAGAATGGCGAACAGGTCACGTCGCGTCGAGATCTCACCGACCGAATCTGGCGCGTGGAGTTTGGCGCCGACGAAGGGCTAACGCGTGCCGTGTCCGTACTCAGGCGGGTCATCCGCGACACCGGCGACAATGACGTATACGTGGAGACGATCCCCAAGCGCGGCTACCGGCTGACCCGTCCGGTGGTCCGGTCCGTAGATCCGTCTGAAGGGCAGGCGATCGAGACGGAGAGCGCCGCTCCGCCATCCGCGGAAACGGCGGCGAACGCCAAGACCGCGACGACCCACCGCAGGTTGTTGGTCGTGGCGCTCGTCGTCGCGGCGGTGAGCGCGACGGTCGCGACATGGCAAGTGCTCCGAGATCATCAGGTTGATGACCGGCCTGACCTCACCGGCCACACGACGCGCAAGTCGGTGGCCGTGTTGCCCTTCGTTGCGCTGAGCGACGACAGCGGCGATGACTATTTCGGCAAAGGTGTGGCTGAGGAGCTTTTGAACGCGCTCGCTCGGTTTCCCAATCTGAACGTCGCCGCGCGAGCGTCCGCATTCACATTTGGTGGCGAGACCGAAGATATTCGGACGACCGCGACGCGGTTAGGCGTGGCGAACGTCATTACGGGATCGGTCCGTCGGTCGCTGGATCGCATCCGCGTGAGCGTGCAGCTCTTTCGGGCCGACGGGTCCAGTCTGTGGGCCAATACCTACGAAGCGTCGACAGCTGACCTGTTCGCCGTCGAGGACGAAGTCGTCCGCGATATCGCGCGCGCGCTTCAGGTCCGACTCGGTGTCGGTGCGGGGGCTGCTCGCGCCCCTCGGGAGGGTGTCGATCCGATCGCGTTCGAGCAGTATCTTTCTGGCCTCAAGCTTTGGGGTGACCGCATGCGCATGGACGGTCACCGCGAGCGAGCGCTCATGGCCTTTCAACGCGCGGTGGCGTTCGACCCCGGTTTTGCGGACGCCTGGGCCGCGATTGGCGTCGTTGGCGCGTATAGCGCGGGAAGTCCGCTGAGCCGCAACCGAGAGGCCTTTCGCACCCGGACCGAAGACGCGTTCGCGCGCGCGCTTCGTCTCGACGGCGACAACCTGCTTGCGCACGCCGGCCTCGCCGTGTGGCGAGTCACGCAAAGCGTCGATGTGGCTGCGGCTCGGCGCCATCTGAGGCGCGCCTTCGAGCTCGCGCCGAACGCTGCGCCGACGCACCTCGCTAGCGCGTGGTATCACCATGCCCTTGGCGACGGCGAAGCCGCGCTGGCCGCCTACGACCGAGCCGTCGCGCTGGACCCGCTGAACACCGTGCTCCGCCGCGTGCGCGCCGAACATCTCGTCATGATCGGGCACACCGATGAAGGCTTCGAATTCCTCGACGCTTGCCAGGCTGAGCGTTGCCTCGGCGAAGGATTTGTCGCCTTCGCGTCCGCGGCGGCCGTATTTTCCGGCGATCCCCGACGGATGGAAGAGTGGCGGCCGATCCTCGACGCGTTCGAGGCGCGAATCGCCGGCATCCCTGCCTCCCGCAAGCCCCATGTCGCGCGCATCATGCCGGCCTTCTTCTCGATCCGACTCCACCGAGACGACGCCGAAGCGCAGCGGCAACGTGTTCAGACGCTACTGGAGCGCGAACGCATTACCGACACGATCGGCATTTGGGGCCCGACCCTGGCGTCTCACCTGCCCCAGGAACTGGTCATCGACCTTCTGCATTTGGCCTATGAGCGGGGCGATCTCTTTTCGACGACCTTTGCCTTCTCTGCGCTGTACGGCGTCAATCCATATCCGGACTGGCTTCTTCAGCATCCTCGGTATCATGAGCTATGGGCCCGGCCCGGTATGAAGGCGCTCGCTGCCGCTTGGCGACGAGCGGGGAGGACCGCGGGGCTGCCGAAACCCACTAAATGAGCTCCGCAGGCTCCGCTTGCGTACTCCACGCCGGGTTCCGACCTGCGTCGGAACGCCCGCCGCCGGGTACTAGGCTCTCGGCGGCTCACGTTTTGACGTCCACCCCGCCGCGTCGCGGATGGTATGACGCCAACCGTGGAGCCTCAGGTCGCCGCAGCGATGGATCGTGTGCGCACGAATCGCCCTTTGAGCCTGGCGCTGCGCCCTTCGGGTCGCTTCGTGCTTATGGAGACGTCGGGATCGCTCGACGGTGAGGGGGTGGACGCGGCCGTGGCGGCGCAGATCTCCGACGCGTTCGCGTCGTCCGAAGCGGAAGGGCTCTTGCATTTGGCCGCCGCTGCTGCCGACGCCGCCTTGCCCGCATCTTTGGCGTACGGTCGCCGCCTCAGCGAGGGGTTCTTGCGCGCTTTGGTGGCGCTCGACGAACGATCGGCCGATGCGAGCGGAGTGCACGCTCTCGTCCCGACCGACGCATGGATCGGGGAGATGGCGGAGTCGGTGCCGCCGATGCTCGGCGGTGAGCTCGTCGACACGGACGTGGTCGGCAACACGTTTGGGCGGCTCGCGGACTACGTCATGCGCACCATGGCTGAAGAAGGGCTCACCGTCGGCCAGGTCCTAGAGCGTTTGGGCGGCGACTGGCACGCCCTGGGGCGGGTGTGGTTTCACCTTGCGGAGAACAAGGATGATCCGGAACGACCGTTCGCTTTCTTGGCGTCCTACACCCCGATCGAAGGTGTCGGGGGGCCCCAGCGGGCCCGGCATCGTCCACTGGGTCAGGCGCTGAAGGCCTTCTCCGCGGAACGCGAGACGCTCGTGCGTCTGCTCGAGCCTGTCCGCCGCGCCGCTGAGCGCAGCGATGTATTCCGGTCGCTGCTCGACTCAGGAGAGCTATTCCACCCCTTAGCGTGGACGGCGGAACAGGCCTACGCCTTCCTCGACGCCGCGGAGACCCTCGAGGGGACGGGGGTGATGCTCCGGCTGCCGAAATCATGGTCCGGCCGGCGGCCCGGGGCACCGCGGGTAGACATCCGCATCGGAGAGACGGCTGCGGTCGGGGTGGGGGCCATGCTCAG
The DNA here is from genome assembly GCA_028289325.1 of Myxococcota bacterium. Lineage (GTDB taxonomy): Bacteria > Myxococcota > Kuafuiibacteriia > Kuafuiibacteriales > Kuafuiibacteriaceae > JANQQN01. Next base: position 12,012 of record JANQQN010000179.1, read on the forward strand.
CTTCGACGTGGGCGTAGCCCTGGACGGCGAGATCCTGACTGACGAAGAGGCGGCGGCGATCCTCGAAGGAACCAGCCGGCTGGCGTGGCTTCGGGGCCGGTGGGTCGATGTTAACCCCGCCGAGCTCAGAGCAACCCTCCAACAGTGGTCGGATCGGTCGGCGCAATTGAGCCTGTCGGAGGGGCTTCGCCTCTTGGCCGATCCCGACGCCCCCGCGCACGTGCGCGGAGGCCAGTGGCTCGAGCATGTCGCCGCCCGGCTCCGTGACCCCCGGCGAGCGAAGACCCCCAAAATAAGCCGACGCCTAAAGGCCAAGCTGCGCCCCTACCAGAAGGAAGGCGTGGCGTGGCTGAGGCTTCTGTACGACCTCGGCCTGGGCGGCGTGCTCGCCGACGACATGGGGCTCGGCAAGACTGTGCAGGTCATAGCGCTGATCCTCGGACTGAAGGATCAGAAGGTCACGCCCTCGCTCGTTGTGGTCCCGGCGTCGCTGCTCGGGAACTGGCGGGCGGAGCTCGTGCGGTTCGCGCCGACGCTCAACGTCGCCGTCGCGCACCGGTCGGTGCGCGCGGACATCGATGAAATCGCGCGCCTCGCCGGCGACGGCGAGGTCGATGTCGTGTTGACCACATACGGGACGGTGGGGCGCGTGGAGGCATTGCTCGACGTCTCGTACGCGATCGCCGTGCTCGACGAGGCCCAGGCGATCAAGAACCCGTCGACGCGGCAGGCCAAAACGGCCAAGAAGATCTCGGCGCGGTGCCGGCTCGCGCTGACGGGCACGCCGATCGAGAATGACCTTGGCGACCTATGGTCGCTGTACGACTTCATCAATCCCGGCCTGCTAGGTTCGCCGAAAGCGTTTCGCGACTTTGTCGCGCGGCTCGGGAGGGGGCCTGGCTACGGTCCACTGAGGCGGCTGATCCGCCCGTATATGCTGCGGCGGCTGAAGACCGACCGACGAATCATCTCGGACTTGCCAGACAAGACTGAAGTCAACGTATATTGCGCGCTGAGCAAAAAGCAGGCATCGCTGTACGGAGACTCCGTCGACGCCCTGGCGAAAGCGCTCGCGACCGCTACGCCTACGGAGCGGCGAGGCATGGTCTTCGCGTTCCTGACCCGCTTCAAGCAGATCTGCAATCATCCTAGTCATTGGCTGGGGGACGGCGACTGGTCGCCCCTCGACAGCGGCAAGCTCTTGCGGCTCCGTGACCTCGCGGAGGCGATCGCGGCTCGGCAAGAGAAGCTGCTCGTGTTCACGCAGTATCGCGAGGCTACGGCCCCGCTCGCCGGTTTCCTCGAGGATGTGTTTGGCCAGCGGGGCCTGATCCTGCACGGCGGTGTACCCGTGAAGCAGCGGCCGGGGTTGGTCAAGGCGTTTCAGGACGACGACGGCCCGCCGTTCTTTGTGCTATCGCTCAAGGCTGGCGGCACCGGCCTCAACCTCACTGCAGCCTCCCACGTCGTGCACTTTGACCGGTGGTGGAACCCGGCCGTAGAGAACCAGGCCACGGACCGCGCGTACCGCATCGGTCAGCACCGAAACGTGCTCGTGCATCGATTCGTCTGCTCGGGTACGCTTGAGGAGCGCATCGACAAGCTGCTCGAGAAGAAGCAGGTGCTGTCGACGCAGATCCTCGCCTCGGACGGAGAGCGCAAGCTCACGGAGCTCAGCGACACGGAGCTCCTCGATCTCGTGCGGCTCGACGTGACCGCGGCGCGAAGTCTGGAGGGCTGACGATGGCGTACTCCCGCCGCCGCCGACGGGCGTCCCGTCCGTCGCCGCATCAAGCCAGCGTGAACGCCTTCCATCAGTCTCAGGTCGAGGCGCTGTTGGGCCGGCCTGTCGGCGACCTGAAGCCCGTCCGAGCCGAGGGTCGAATAATCGCCCACAGCGTGTGGGGTCGCGCGTTCTGCACCCACCTTGAGCGGTACAGCGACTTTTCAAATCGGCTGCCGCGGGGGCGCACCTACCTGCGTTCAGGCGCCGTCCTACACCTGGATATTCAGCGCAGCCTCATCACCGCCGTCGTACGGGGCTCCGAGCTGTACGCGCAGCGCATCGACATCGCCCCCTTGTCGGACGACGCCGCGCAGACGCTCACCGACGCCTGCGCGGACAACATCGAGTCAACGGTGGCCCTGTTGTCCGGTCACCTGCCTGCTGCGGTGATGGACACACTCACCGACCCCGAGTCGGGTCTGTTCCCTGAGCCCCACGAGATTTCACTGCACTGCTCGTGCCCGGACGGTGCGTACCTCTGCAAACATCTCGCCGCCGTTCTGTATGGTGTCGCCGCCCGCCTCGACGAGCGCCCTGATCTTCTGTTCGTTCTGCGAGGCCTCGACCCGGAGACCCTCGCCACTCGGTCGCCGCTGTTCCACGCGCCCCTGCCGTCTCCTGCCCGACGGCTGAACGCCGATCTGGGCGCGCTGTTCGACATCGACCTCGCGCCCGACGAGCATGCTGCGGACTCCGCTGCCGCCGCGGCCGAGGTCGGCGCCAAGGAGAGGCCGGTTCGGGCGGCGGCGGCGGACGGGGCGTCCGCGAGGTGTCGAAAGGCAAAGCCGGTCGCCGCCGATCGGTCGCCGGAGCCCGAGCTGCAGGGAGCGCCCACGGTCGACGCCGACGGTCGCCTTTTGGTTTCTCGGGCGTTTCTGGTGGCGGCCGGGCTCTCCAGCGGCCAGATCAACAGCTGGCGGCGGCGCGCCCTGTTGATGCCTTCGGGCAGTCGCGGCGTGTACGAGCTGACGCCATCCGGATGGGAGGCGCTGGAGCCCTTGCTCGGGCCCGATTGAAGCGCGGTCGCGTTATCTCGTGGGCTGAAGGAAGCGGCCTACGAGGACGCTTGAACGAGGTCCCACCGGTTGCCCCACGGGTCTTGAAACACCGCGACGGTGCCGTACGGTTCGTGCCGCGGATCCTCGAGGAACCGAACGCCTTGGCGCAGCATCCGGGCATGGGAAGTCGCAAAGTCATCGGTTTCGAGAAACAACCAAACTCGGCCCGCACCTTGACGGCCGACCATCGCTCGCTGCTCGTCGGTGGTGGCGCGCGCGATCAGCAAGGCGGTCTGCGCGCCGGGCGCAGCGACCCGCACCCACCGTTTGCCCCCGCCCAAAGGCGCGTCTTCGCGGAGTTCGAAGCCTAAGACCTCCACGAACCACCGGATCGCCTCGTCATAGTCGGGAACGAGCAGACTGATCGATGACAGATGCATGCCGTGACCGTACCCGAGATCGACGTCGACCGTCAGCGTGGCGGCATCGGGGCGATCGCACGACTCGGTCGACGTCGCCCCGCTACCTCGCCGTGGTTCGCCAAGACGATAGCGATCACGAGTACGTTGGCGAGTCGGCGGACCGTTTCGGCGTCCGCCTCGGCCCACTGGTCGCGTGCGACGATCCGTGTTTGGCTGGCCGGGGACGACCATGCGCACGCGAACTCAGCGGCACGACGCCTTTCGTTGCACCCTCATGTCGGGGAGGTCGGCGACTTGGCCGCCTCGGCTGACCGCCAGGTGGTCGGCGGGGGCGAGCTCGACGGTGGCCATCATGCTTGCCGTGGCCCCCAATAGCGCGTCTGCAGCCTCCATCCGGGGCCTGAAGTTTCGCTAGTTCAAAGATAACGCACAAAAAGGGACGCTAACCCTCCGTCAAGCGGGTAACTGCCAGGCGGAGGCGTTGGTAGCGATCACGACCGACCGAAAGGGGCAGGTGCCTTACGAGCTCGTCTGCGGCGCCGGCAAGGCGTGGAAGCGCCAAGCCCGAGCACCGAACAACAAGATCGCCGCCGACAAGGTGTCGTTCGCCGTCAAGAAGGGTGAGCAGCTCACCTGCGTGCTGCGCACGTGGCAGGACGGCAAACCCAAGAATCTGGACGCCAAGTCGCGTCGGTTCCGCTGCCGGTGAAGCTGAGCCCTACGGTCGTACCGGTCTTGTAGATCCCGGCGGAGCTGTCACTCCGCTTCACCTAGAGACGTGACCAACAACCCACGTGGGTTATTGGTCACGTCTCTAGCTTCAGACGGCGGCGCCAGCGCCTCACTTCGTCATCGGTCAGCGTCGACCTCACCTCGGCCGACGGCGGCGCCGCTTCGATGAATGGCTGAAAGAAGTTGCCGTCCCAGCTTCGGCCGCCCAATAGCGGAGGCCAAAGCAAGATCACCTGTTGCCCGTCGACGACCTCCACCGAGTTGGGCGAGGCTTCCCCCCATACCGATGCGCTCAGGTCAGGATGTGGCGATGACGGCTGGCCGTAATGCCACCACGCTTCGTCGTGAGCGTGACCCTCCCCTCGTCCCAGCACCGCATCGATCGTCGAGTCTTTGACCTGGCGAGCCCCTGGAAAGCGGCCCTGCAACGCGATCTGAAGAAGCGAGAACAGATGGAAGCAATTCGAGATGTTTTTGTATTCGACAACCACGCCTTCCGCTCGCTCGCCATGAAGAACCAAAAGCTCTCCGCTGCGCTTTCTGAGGAGCTCCAGCACCCAGGTCAAGCCGACGGATTCGTCTTCCCGCGCCTCCAGCAGTTGAAGGTCATCGCTTCGTCTGAGCAGCGACGCCTTGCCTTTCGGTGCTCGGGCCACGTGGGCCACCAGACCCTGCCCAAAGAATTGAAGGCCCAGCGCCTTTTCGTCCGCGGTCGAACCGGCGTGGGTCACGAATCGCTTGAGGCCATTCCAGAGAGGTTCGACCAGAGGCTCGGGATCTGCTCCACGCTCGGCGGCAGCGCCGAGCCACACGGCGAGGAACCCAGCGCCGGTCACCGAGTTCAACTGCACCAGCGACTCAGCGACCTGTAGGCGAAGTGATCCACGATCCTCTCGGCCGAGTTGGACGGCTTGGTTCAGCGCCGACTTGAAGTCTTCGGAGGGCACGTCGCCCCGATGGGCGTCGGCCTCCTTCAAAATCTCCGCAAGCGCGGATCCGATACTGGCGGACGGCTTGGACATGATGGCAGCCTAGCACTCCGCGGCCACCCGCGGCACGGTCAGAAGCTTTACTGAAGAAAGGCATCGACGGCGGCAAGATATCTGGCCCCGAACCGGTCTCGAAGATCGTTGTGACCCGCTCCCGGAACGGAGATCCACGTCTTGGCCGACGCCGCCGCGTCGAACAGCGCACGCCCTCGAGCCTGCGGTACGACGGTGTCCTGCTCACCGTGGATGACCAACACGGGCGCATCGACCTCCGAGATCCGCTTGGCCGCCCAGAAGCGATCCGACAGCAGCCAGTGGACGGGAAGCCACGGGAAATGGTGCTGAGCGACGTTCACCAAAGAGTCGAATGGCGCCTCCAACACCATCGCGTGCGGTGTTCGGCGACGCGCGAGCTCGACCGCCACCGCGGTGCCCAAGGATTCTCCGAAGTAGACCAGGCGTTCATGACCGGCCGCGACGAGCCAAGACGCCGCGGCTTCCGCGTCGAGGTACAGACCGGCTTCGGAGGGCGAGCCTTCGCTGCCCCCGTAGCCGCGGTAGTCGAGCGCCAGCAGCGCGTACCCTCGATCGTGCAGCGCCCGCAGGAGCGCTCGGCGGTCGCTTCGGTCGCCGGCGTTGCCGTGCAGGAACAAGATCGCGTAACCGTTCGCGCGGCCGGGCCAGTACCACGCATGCAGGCGCACCCCATCCGAGGTGTCGATTCGAACGTCTCGTAGGCCATCGAACAGCACCGTAGCGGGCAACGCGACGGCCTCCGCCCGCGGGTGATAGATGAGCCGTCTCTGGAACAAGAAGATGCTCGACAAGACGCTTACTGCGGCCAAGGCCACGACCCCCAAAGCCCGAAACAGCGCCCATTCTGGATAAGCGAACACTCGATTGATTCAGGGGCACCCGGTCGTCGAAATCAAGCCTGTATCGGCCTCCAGCGGTCGGCTACTCCCGGGTCACGCCGAACGATCCGACGTCCCCGCCGCTCAACCAGGTTCCCGAGAGCCGATCCGTCGAGCGAGGCGCGGAAAACCGAACTCGGCTGCCTCGCTCGTCGGTACCCTCCGCCAAGAACATGTCTTCCGCAACGCCCCAGGCGCCATCATGGATGGGGCGGAAAGGTAGACTCGATGGTCTCACCTGAAGAATACCGCCTTCGCCGAGTTCGAACGACACTTCCGATGACCGGGGCGTGCCCATGTGTATTCCTCGGATCGCGCCGGTCCAGATTCCCACCAGCGCTGGGTCCGGATCCGCAGCGGCGACCGCAACCTCGCCTCTGTCGTCGTCGTCGTCGCCGCACGCGGACAGCCCCCCTGCCCACCCTAGCAGCAGCAGTATCTTCATCGCCGCTGCCGGCCATTTCGTCGTATTCTTACGGGGCTCCTTACGCATGGACGTTTCCTTGTCTGAGTACGGCGACGTGCCGATACACCCACCAGGCTAGGGCCCGGTGACGCCCGAAGTCCTTTGGGAAACCTAGGGAGCGAGCGACCATCGCCCCCGATCCGTCGTTTACAGTGCGGGTAAAGGTCCGAGAGTGTTGGCCCGTGCAGCGTTTTCGAGTGGGCGACTGGCAAGTGGATCCGGACCGGAACGTCGTCACCCGACGTGGCGAGAGCCGAAAGCTCGAGCCTCGCGTCATGGACCTCCTCGTTTATCTCGCCGAGCGCCAGGGCGAGGTGCTCAGCCACGATCAGATCTTTCGCGACGTGTGGTGCAACATCGCCACCGGAGACGCCGCGCTGCAGACCGCCGTTTCGAATCTTCGCAAGGCGCTGGACGATAACCCACGCAAGCCCACCGTCATCGCCACCGTCCCCAAGCGCGGCTACCGCCTGATCGCGGATAGCAGTGCACCGCAGCCTACCCTCGCCGTACTCCCGTTCGAAAACCTCTCCCGCCAACCCGACCAGACGTTCTTCTCCGACGGCATGACCGACGCGTTGATCGCTGAACTCGGTAAGGTCCGAGCGCTAAGGGTGATCTCCCGGCAGTCGACGATGGCGTTTCGCGACGGCTCGACGTCGCTCCCGGAGATCGCAGGTCGGCTCCGGGTCCGCCTGATCGTGTTAGGAAGCGCGATTCGCGTCGGTGAAAAGGCGCGGATCTCGGTGCAGCTGATCGACGCCCGAACCGATGCCTACCTCCTGTCAGAGACCTACGAGCGAGATCTGGCGGATCTCGCTACGATGTATACCGACACGGCGACCAGCATCGCGCGGTCGATCGCGGACCGCTTGCGCCTGGAACCAGCCGTCGTCCGCGCCGCGAACAAGGCGCTCCACCCGGATGCCCTGGTCGCCTACCTCCGCGGACGATTCTGTTGGTACAAGATGGTGCCCCAGCAGTTTCACGCGGCCCTCGAGTACTTCCGAGCCGCCATCGAGATCGACCCCGAGTATGCCGCCGCCCACGCCGGCGTCGCCGATGTTCTCGGCGCATTCGCCTACTGGGGAATGCAGTCACCGTCGTCCGTTCGGGCACAGGTCCGCGAGGCGATCGAACGCGCCGAGAGATGCGATAGCCAAAGTGCGGAGACCCAGATGTTGTCGGGTGCGTATTGCTTCTACTACGACCACGATTGGGCGCAGGCCGAAGACCGATTTCGCCGCGCCATCGACCTGAACCCGAACCTCGCGCACGCACGTCTGCTCTACGCGCTCTTCCTCGGCACGATGGACCGACCGCAGGCGATCGACGAGCTCGATCTGGCCCGGCGCATCGATCCCGTCAACCCCGCCGTCTACCTCGGGCGCGCCATGTGGTTCGCGGCTCAGGGCGCGTTCGACGACGCCCGGCACGATATCGATCTCATCCTGGAGACGCACAGCGATCATCCGCCCGGGCTGCAGCTGCTCGCCGACCTCGAGTGGCTCGCGGGATCGAAGGGAGCCATCGAAGCCGAGCTCCGCGCGTGGGCGGGCGACCCCGAGCTGCAGGCGATCCTCGACGACCAAGATTCGACGCCGCCCCGGCGACTGATGGCCGCGATCCACTGCCTCCAGTTGCGCGCCACCAAGCAGTACGTGCAGCCGCGCCAGGTCGCACGATTGCTCGTCCATGCCGGGCGACTCGACGAGGCGATCGATATCCTCGAGCGGGCGCGGGCGTCCGATGACCTGATGCAGATCGACTTTTTGCGGCTGGGGGCGGCGTTTACTCGTCTACGCGACAAACCGCGATTTCGCGCTCTCCTCGACGAGCTATCGCTTCCTTAGGTTTCCCCCAGGACTTTCGGGCCGGCTCGGCTTATCGTCGCTGGTGCCGGGCACGGTGCAAAAACCCAGATGAAAGCAGACGATGAGACGGACACCGCCGAACTTCGAAGGCCCGCTCGAACCGAATGGCCGACGCACCCCGCGGCGGGGCATATTTTGAACAACATGAAGATCTCCCCGTGGCTCACCGCTGCGCTGACGATGCTCCTTCTGTCCATCGCCTGCGAGGACTCGGGTTCCTTTTCCCGCGGGCTCGACGCGGGCCCCGCGGACGCCGATGCGAGTGAGCCGGGCGACGGGGGCCTCGTGGATGCAAGCGGCGTCACCGACGCCGGGACGATCTCCGAAGCGTACGACCTGTACTTCACCAAGCGAACGGGAACCGTCCTCACCACGACGACCGCCGATTGGTCCAATATCGACCTGGAGCCGCTGGAGGTCGACGCAAACGACGACCGGTGGTTGCTGGCCCTCAGCGTTCCGGAAGCGTGGGGGGCTCAGATCGACGTGGAGACCTGGTTCGAGCTCCGCGTCGATGGTCGGTCCGTAGCCCGGGGCCTGACCTCCCCGGCGGTGAGCGGCCAGAAGATTCCGATCAACGTGATGGCCGTCGAGACCCTCGCGGTGGGGCGCCACCGGATCTCGGCATCTTGGCGGACCGCGCAGGCTGGAGCCACGGCGAGCATCGGCGCGGAAGGGGTCGCCACTTTGATCGCGATGAAGGTGCCGGACGACGCCGTCGCGGTCACCCGCGGCGGCATGGAGTTCTCGGTGGTCTCGTCGCGCCAGCAGATCGACTTCCCCTCCGCGACGGTGACCTCGACCGGCGCCGAATACCTCGTTATCCTCAACGCGCCGGACGCGACCAACGACACGCCCCTGCCCGTGGGCACCAACTGGTACCATCTGATGGTCGACGGCGTAGAGCTCACGTCGGGCGGAACGTTCCAGGCCCTGCCCGGCACCCGGCTGCCCAACACGCTCGCCGGCATCGTGAACCTGCCGCCCGGGGCGCACACGATCACCGCCGATCTCACCGCGCTCGCGGGCACGACGTCATCGCTCGGTCGTCATGGCGATGCCTGGCTCATCGCGCTGCGTCTGCCCGCCGGCGCCGTTCACGCATCGCGCATCGGCAGCATCTCGTCGGTGGCCAATGAGAACTGGACGAGCATCGGTGGGCTCGCCGAGCCGACGATCGAATCGGCGGGCGACAACCACCTGATCATCATGGCTGCGCCGGACAGCTGGAGCGACTCCACCGGGGGCGGGCCGTGGTTCAGTCTCGACGTCGACGGCGCGCCCGTCGCCGCGGGCGGCTACACCACCGGGGTCGGACAGCAGCGCGTCTCGACAACGATGTTCACCGCCGCCAGCCTCGACCCCGGCCCGCACCAGCTGCGCGTGCGGTGGCATCACCGCGGGCCGGGCGCCTCCTACGTGGGGGCCAACCACCGAACGTGGCTGATCGGTTTGCGTTGATCCATCGCGAAACCTATTCGATGCGCACGACTTCTTTCTTCAGCGTCTGGTAGTGTTTCTCGAGCTCCTCGTTGGTGAACTCATCCCAGCCCAGACAGGTATGGCGGTCTTCCGTCTGAACATCACACGCCAGGTCCGTTTCCGTCACCGATTGCTGTGACAGCTGCCAGCGGTTCGCGAGGTCCTCGAGTTGTTCGCGGTTCTCGGGCTTCTGCCGCTCCACCAGCCAGTCGTACGTTTCTTCGAGCTCTTCGTCGCTCAGCCGGCGGTGCCCGCCGCAGAACACGCCGAGTCGCCCGACGACCTCACATACGCTGGTAGAGTCGTCCGTCAGAGCGATCAGGGCTCGACGTAGGTCTTCGATGGCCGTCGATCTCGATATGGTCCGCTGCACGCCGTTAAATAGCAGCAACAATCATGCCCGGAAAGAGTCCGCTCGCTAACGCGGAGCCGCCTGGTGTCTCTACTCCGCGATCCCGCAGCCGCCACTCGAGACGAGCGAGCCCTCGTGACGGGCGATCGAACCAGGACGCCGTCATGGCCGGCGGGAGGGTAGAGGGCAACATGGACGAGAGTCGCCACCGATGGTGACGACAGCCGGGAAGATGTTCTCCGTCAAAGTATCGTCGCCATCGACACCCGCACGACCCGGCACCGAGCCGCGCTCCACTGTTACCGCACGGGATCATCGTGACGCCAACGACGACGCGAGGGCGGGGGCGAGTTCGCCGCACCGGCTGACCTCGACGTCGTCGGCGCCGACAAGTTGCGCCAGGTGACGCAACTCTTCGGCCGCCGCGGGCGCGACCTCGTCGGGGTCGGCCCAGGGTTCGATGTGGCTGGCCCTGACCTCGAGCGTCCGGCGCTGTCGATCGGTCTTCAGGTCGAAGCGTCCGACGAGGCGGTCCCCGAGGAGGAACGGCAGCACGTAATAACCGTGCACGCGTTTCTCTTTGGGGACGTAGATCTCGATTCGGTAGTGGAAGTCGAATAGCGATAGCGTCCGGTTTCGGTTCCAACAGATGGGATCGAACGGCGATAGCAGCGCCTGCGCTTGAACGCGACGAGGCATCGACACGCCGGGATGACGGTAGGCCGGTTTGGACCAGCATTCGACCTGCGTCTCGATCAGTCGGCCGTCCTCCACCAGCTCCGGAAGCAAGGCCTTCGCTTCCCGCTTCGGAAGCCGAAAATAGTCGACCAGACAGTCGGCGGTCCCGACACCGTGCGCCTGGGCGCTGTGGACGAGAAGCGACTTCATGGCGTCACTATCGGAGGGGGTGGGTCGCTCGAGAACGTGGGCGGGAACGATTCGCTCCAGTAGATCGAGGTTCTTCTCGAACCCTGACGAGCGCCGCACACCGACGGCGCCGATGCGAAACAACCAGTCGGCGGCCAGCTGACCCCACGACCGACTGGCCCACCAGTCGCCCGTGCGCGGTCGTGGGTCGCGAAGCTCGCTGGTGAGGATCGGCCCTCGTTCCGCAATCTCGTCGAGCACGGATCGAACATACTCGGGCTGCTCTTTGGCGAACCGAACCAACCCTTGCCAGGTATCGCCTCGTCGCGCCCGCTGCTTTTGCCACCGCAACAGCGGTTCCGATTCGACCGGAACGACCGACGCCTCGTGCGCCCACGCTTCGAACCATTCGTCGTGCTGATAGGCGATCTCGTCGAAGAGCGCGGTACGGTAGGGGCCGAGACGAGAGAACGCGGGCATGTAGTGGGCCCGAATCAGCACCGGCACGGAGTCGAGCTGCAGCAGCTTCAGCCGCCGCATCAGCTTACGCATGTGTCGACGGTCGATGCGCCCGGTGGGGCGCTGGTCGGCAAATCCCTGCGCACCGAGCGCCAAACGCCGCGCCTGTGGGGTCGACATCTCCTCCATGCCGAGACGTTACGCAACCGCCGACCGCGCGCAGGGCGGGACGTGGTCATCGTCGGCCTGCGGCCACCGGCCGCGGTTACCAGTTGCCGGAAAGCTTGCGGAAGAAGCGGTGGACATTGTGGGGAAATGAACCGTTCAAGTACTGCACGGCGCAGGTGCCGGTGCAAAGATTGAGGCCCTTTTCCTTGCCGATGGCCAACGCTTCGGGCGTCTCCCGGCCCTGGTGGATCCAAACATCGGAGATACCGGCCGCAGCCGCCTGCTCGACCCAAGCCGCGGTCTCCTGTTTCGGCACCTCGATCACCACCGCGTCCACCGGCTCGGGCAGACTCGCGAGGTCAGCGAAGACGGCGTCGCCCTCAATCCGGTCCGTCGACGGGTCGACGGGGTAAGCCGTCTTGTCCGCGAGCCCCTGCAGCGCCTGATAGGTCAGGGTGGGAAACGGCTTCAGGGCCGAGTGACCGACTACGGCGAAGCTACGGTTGCTCCAGAAGGCTTCGTATTTCGATGGCATTCTCCCTCCGATCGTTGTTCGTCTTTCCCCAGGGCTAACACGTCGACGCCGCCGCGCCAGCAGCCTAGCCGTAAAAAGGCGGATGACGCGGCCACGTTCCCGTAGCAACGTGCGAAAGCAATGGCAAAAAGATGGTGAAGCACGCGTCACGACCACAGTGCGAATACGTTTTCGGGATCGCTGCCCGCGCACGCGGGGCTGGTCACTGCGGCCGGCCGGTCCCGGTGACCCCTGCTGCCGTATTCCTGACGGCTGCATTCGCCATGACCCTCGAAGGGTGCGGCGGCGATGACGCCGGATGCCCGGTCGCCGAGCAGAACACATGGATTCAGCAGACCATGCAGGAGTGGTATCTCGAGCCCGACCAGCTTCCGGAGCTGGATCCCGCAGGATTCGAGACCCCCAGCCTCTTCTTACAGGCCCTGACTCTCGACGTGGACCTCGATCCCAGCCCGGCGGGGGTCAAGCTCGACCGCTTCTCCCGAGTGACCGGGCGTCGGGCCTACGAACGGAGCCTGAGCAATACCTTCAGTGGATTCGGTCTTCTCGTGCGCGCCGAAGTCAGCAGTCGAGGCGCCGTGTTTCGGATCCTGGATGTGTACGGCACGTTTCCTGGCGAGGCGACCTCCCCGGCGTCGGAAGCCGGCTTGGTCCGCGGCGACATCATCGAGACCTTCGACGGTAACAGCGTGGAACAGGAGTTCCTTCTCTTCGAGCGCATCGGGCTGACGGTGGTCTTCGGCTTCGACGCCGGGACGTCACACACCTTGGGCATCCGAAAGCTGGACGGCCGCGAGCAGGAGGTCCGTCTCGTTGCCGAGAATCTGATGCCGGCATCGGTGCCCTTGTTCCAGGTTCTGCCCGCGGGCGATGACGACGTCGGCTATATCTTCTTCCGCGACTTCGACTTCACGTCGGTCGAGGGGTTGCGAAGGGCGGTGGCTTACCTGGCCGAGCGAGGCGTAACAAAACTGATCGTGGATCAGCGCTACAACCTGGGCGGCTGGTCGTTCATCGTCGACTACCTGGCCAACCTCCTGATCGGTGACGATCTCGCCGACGGCTCGAACCTCATCCGCACCGACATGTACAACGCGGCAAAGGCCGACGAGTTCGACAACAGCGTGTTCTTTTCGAGGCCCTCGTGTCCGACCGTCGTGGCCGACCCGGACAGCGACTTCGGTCAGTACGACTGTCAAGGCCCGGTGACCGGACTCACGGGATTGACGGAAGCCGTTTTCATCAACTCGGGCCACACCGCGTCAGCGTCCGAAGCGATCATCAACAGCTTGTTGCCTTACATCGACGTCACCGTCGTTGGCACCCGCTCGCGAGGCAAGCCGGTCGGCTCCGCCCCCTTTCCGCCCTTCGCGACCGGCGAGGATGCTTTCTGCGGGCTCGTCCTGCGCCCGATCACCTTTCGGACCGTCAATGCGAACGACGAAAGCGACTATTTCAATGGCTTCGATCCCGACTGCCCCGCCGAAGACGACGCCACGTCGGCGATCGGTGATCCGGCCGAGGCTTCGTTGACCACGGCGCTGCGATTCATCGAGCGACGAAGCTGCGCGCTGCCGTCCCTGCGCGGCCCACCCCCGCCGACTCGGCCGGCGGTCAATCTCGATGCCGAACATATCTGGAGCTACGCCAACAGTCTGGCTCGACTTCGCGACGAAGGTCGCCTGTAGACCGGGCGACGCTGCTGTGGCGTCGCAGCCGACGAAGAAAGCGTTCAGTTCCGTATCTTCGGTAGCGATCTACGCCCCTGACCTCCGGACGGCTGAGGCGCCTTCGCGCCGCGCTCGACGCAGTCCGGGCACTCACCGCGCAGCTGAACCGTCGCTTTCTCGATCGAGGCGGCCCAAGGACCGTCCATCGATATCGAGGCCGTAAGCTCCGGCAGGCAAGCAACGCGACCGCAGTCTTCGCAGAGAAAGTGCGGGTGATGAGGGCCGTCGGCTTGGGCCCCGGCGAGCGCGTAGCGATCGATACCCTCCGCACGGCTGACCACCGAGGCGACCCCGGCGTCGCGGAGCTTCACAAGGTTGCGGTAGATGGTGGCCGGATCCCAATCCATTTGACCGAGGTGCTGCAGCACCTGGGTGTAGGATAGGGGATTTTTTGCCACCGAGAGCACCCGCAGCACCGCCAGTCGGGGGGCGGTCGCTCGGAGCCCTTTGTCGCGCAGGAACTTCCTTGCCGCGTCTTTCGTGATGAGCGTACCGGTTCTTGTTTCCATGGCCGAAGCTAGAGCCGATTGGTAGACGATTGTGATTGCACATGCAATCTAGTTGCGCTTATGTCCTCGTGCTGCTTACCTGCAGCAAGCCGCACGCATGGACTCATCTACGACCGAAAGAAGCCCCATGGAAAGCCTGGAATCGCCCGTCACCAAACGTCTGCCGGTCACTGTTCTGTCAGGCTTCCTCGGCGCCGGAAAGACCACCCTGCTCAATCAGGTGCTCAACAACCGGGAGGGGCGGCGGGTCGCGGTGATCGTGAACGATATGAGCGAGGTCAATATCGATGCAGCGCTGGTCGAGCGGGGCGGAGCCGAGCTTTCGCGGACCGAGGAGAAGCTGGTCGAAATGTCGAATGGGTGTATCTGCTGTACGCTGCGAGACGACCTCCTCGCCGAGGTCTCCCGGCTCGCACAAGAGGACCGCTTTGACTACCTCCTCATCGAATCCACGGGGATCTCGGAGCCTATCCCCGTCGCGCAGACCTTCACGTTCGAGGACGAAAATGGCGTGAGCTTGAGCCAGGTTTCGCGCCTCGACACGATGGTAACCGTCGTCGACGCGGCCAGTTTCCTACGCGACTATAACGCCGCCGACGCCCTCCAGGATCGCGGCGAGTCGCTGGGCGAAGATGATCATCGCACGGTGACCGATCTGCTTATCGATCAGATCGAGTTCGCCGACGTCCTGGTGCTCAACAAGCTCGATCTGGTCACCAACGACCAGGCACGCGAGGTTGAAGCCATCGTTAAAGCGCTCAACCCCGGCGCCAAGATTTTGACCGCGACCCGAGGGCAGGTCCCGCTGGATTGCGTGCTCGACACCGGCTTGTTCGACTATGACAAGGCAGCGAGCTCCGCCGGTTGGATTCGGGAACTGCAGGGCGAACACACCCCGGAGACCGAGGAGTACGGGATCTCGAGCTTCACCTACCGTACGCCGCATCCCTTCGACGCCGAAAAGCTGTGGGCCTTCCTCAACGACGACGATAACTGGCGCGGTGTCCTCCGCTCGAAGGGGTTCTTCTGGATCGCCGCCGACCATCGAATCGCCTACGAGTGGGCTCAAGCCGGCGGCGTCAGCGATATGAAACCGATCGGGATGTGGTGGGCGGCCGTGCCGCGAGAGCACTGGCAGCACCCGGAGGGGCAGCGTCCGGACGAGAAACCCGGCTGGCATCCCCGCTTCGGAGATCGCGCCCAGGAGCTGGTCTTCATCGGCCAGAACATGGACGAGGCGGCGATGCGGGCTCGTCTCGATGGGTGTTTGCTCGATAAAGACCTCGCCAAGGCGGACAGTCGGCGGTGGGCAAAGCTAACGAACCCGTTCCCGGAGTATCGTGCGCCTGAGGAATCGGCATGAGCGACACTGCCCCATCGGGTGGGGCGAACGGAGCTGCGGTCCCGAACCAGGCGCTTGATGCGGAGACGCCGACACCTCAAGCCCCCCCTCGGTTATCCGTACTTCACGTGTGTACCTCCTGTCGGGCGCCCGGCTCGCCGCGCGAACCACGAGAGCGTCGAGCGGGCTTCAAGCTCTACCAAGAGCTTCGCGAGAAGTTCCAGGAGAGTTGGTTGGCCGACTACGTTGAGGTCAGGCCCGCCGAGTGCCTGAGCGTATGCCCGCGCCCTTGCGGAATCGCGCTTTCGTCGCCCGGGGCGTGGAGCTACATCTTCGGGGAGCAGGACCCCGGCGACAGCGCAGCGCAGATTATGGAGTGCGCTTCTCTCTATATCGGGATCGCCAATGGATTCATGCCGCGAGATCAACGCCCGAAATCCCTGCGGGCGAGCATCCTGGGACGTGTGCCGCCGTTCGAGGACGGGCGCTGATGCATCTCGCAGAAGGTGTGCTGCCGTTCGGTCAAGCCATGGCGTGGAGCGCCCTGGCGGCACCGACGGTGGTTTGGAGCCTTCGTGGTGAGCAACGGGCTCGACGCGACGCCCCGTCGTCCTCCGTCATCATGGCTGGCGTCACCAGCCTGCTCTTTGCCGGAACGCTGCTGCCGCTACCGGTCCCCGTCGTGGGCGCCACCAGTCATATCTGCCTCACGCCCGTGCTCGCCCTGATCGTGGGCGTCCGTCGCATCGTGTGGCCAACGTTCTTCGTGCTTCTGCTGCAGGCGATCTTTTTTGCTCACGGCGGACTGACGACCTTGGGGGTCAACACCCTTACCCTCGGCCTGCTGGGGCCTTTGGCCACCTCAGGGCTGTGGGTTTTGTGTCGACAGCTTCGTATCAACGCGGCTTTCGGCCTCGCGATCGCCTGTGGCGTCGGTGGCCTGAGCGTGTATGTCGCGGACGCCGCGGTACTCGCGGTGGCGTTGTCGGAGGTGACGGCGCCAGCGACGACCTTCAGCGCGGTGTTGCTCGGGTTTGCGCCGGTCCAGGTTCCGTTGGCGGTTCTTGAAGCCGTCGCCTCCGTCGGAATCGTACGGCTACTGGCCACCCGACGGCCGGATCTGCTGCCGGACTCGCTGCGGGCCGTTCGCGCCGCGTCCGTGCGCGGCGTGGCCGCTATGGTTCCGTTGCTGGTCATCGGACTGTCAGGATGCGCCTATGAAGGTATCGACGGAACGGTGTTCGGCGCCACCGCAGAGGGCGCGGGGCGACCACCGACCGAGAGCATTGTCGATCTGAGTCAGGGGGAAGTCGGGCTCGCGATGTCGATCCTCATCCTCTTCGGGTTGGGTTTTATGGCGGGGCGCAGCTGGGAGCGCTTGCTCGGAGGGGGGCGCGGTGCACTTCCACGCTGAGCACTCTCTATTCTTCGAGCGCCGTCAGCCGCTGTGGGTGGCGGCATCGAGTATCGCGCTGACCTGCGGCGTCCTGATCGTCAACGCAAGCGCACGCAGTTCCACTCTGTCGATGATCGGGGCCGGAATGGGCGCGACGTTGCTGTTGTTCGCACATGCGCGGGGGCAGCGAAGGATGGCGCCAGCCCTCGCGTGGGCCGTCGCTGTCGTGCTCCTGGCGGTTCTCGGTGGGGTCGCCCTAAGTTTCAACCCCGACGTTATCCTCGAAACGAGCGCTCGGGTCTTGTGTGGCGTGACTTGGGTCCTCTGGCTGGGAACCCAGGTCGACTGGGCGGCGCTGCGCCAGCTCCTGCTTTCGCTTCGGGTCCCTGAGAGCGTCGTGGCCGGCCTCGACCACGCGCTCATGCACGGCGTTCTCACCCAGCGCGAGTGGGTGCAACGGCGAGACGCGGCCCGCCTTCGCCTCGGGTCGTCGCGGCTGCCCCTGGCCACTTGGGGGCCGCTGCTGGGCGAAGGCGCCCTGCATGCCTTCGCTCGTCTCGAAGGTGCCGAGGAAAATGCGCTCCTTCGCAGCGCGCCTGGCAAAGAAGTCGAGACCCAACTTAGCGTCCACCTCGACGGCGTCGCGGTCCAACGCGGTGGGCAGCGGGTTCTCGAGCGGCTCGAGCTTCGCTTGGGAAGAACGGAGTGGCTGCTGGTCTGCGGGCCGAGCGGAGCCGGAAAATCGAGCTTATTGCGCCTGCTCGCGGGGCTCGAAGGACCGGCGCAAGGGACCATGACCCGGCTCGGAAACCGCATATCGCCCGATGCACCGCTCAGCGCCCGGCTCGACGGACGCGTCGCGCTTCTCAGCCAGAACCCGGAACACCACTTCATCGCGAGCACCGTTGCCGAGGACATATCCTGGGGTTTGCTTCGTCGCGGCGTCGAAGCCGGCGAGGCTGAACGTCGATCCCGCGAGGTGGCGAGCGCGCTGCGGATCAACAATCTGCTGGAGCGCCCGTGTCATCAGCTTAGCTTCGGGGAACAGCGTCGAGTTGCGCTCGCCGGTCTGCTTGTGCTCGAACCGGCGTTGCTGCTTCTCGACGAACCCACGGCCGGGCTCGACCCCGTCGCCGCCGACGAGCTTCGTACGCTCGTGGAAAGATCCGTTCGTGATACGGGCGCGGCTTGCATCTGGGCAACCCACGACCTTCACGCCCTCCCCCCCCAGCCGGCGCGAGTCATCTTGCTGCGAGACCAGCGGCTGATCTTCGACGGGGCGACGACCGAGGGGCTGTCGAAGCCGTGGCTCGTCCGGGCGGGTCTCGCCGTCGACCAGGGAGAAGAGAAGGCATGCTGATCGGTAACGCCCCCCGCCGCCCGAACCTCGAACGGGTTCGACGTATCAAGAACGCCTTGCGCGAAGCGCTCAGTCTTTCCGATGACGTTATGGTCACCGTCACCGAGCTGGCTTGTCTCGAAGAAGGCTGTGCGCCCGTCGAAACCGTTATCGGCTTGCTTAGACCCGATGCGCCACAGCTTCAATACAAGCTTCACGAACCCGTGGACGCCGTTGACGCCCAGGACCTCATCCAGGTTTGCAAGGCGTGGGGATTCGACGTTGATATCTCGGTGCTCGCACCGCTACTCCAGGAGAACTAGATGAACACGCCGCAAAAAGTACCCGTCACCATCCTTACCGGCTTCCTCGGCTCCGGTAAGACGACCCTGCTGAACCGGATCCTGAGTGAGGAACACGGCAAACGCATCGCCGTCATCGAAAACGAGTTCGGCGAGGTGGGCATCGATCAGGCGCTCGTCATCAATGCCGACGAGGAAATCTTCGAGATGTCGAATGGGTGCATCTGCTGCACGGTGCGCGGAGACCTGATTCGTGTGCTCGGCAACCTCATGAAGCGCCGAGACAAGTTCGACTATGTGTTAGTCGAAACCACCGGGCTCGCGGACCCCGGTCCGGTCGCCCAAACCTTCTTCATGGACGACGAGATTCGCGAGGAGTTCGCGCTGGACGGTATCGTGACGCTCGTCGACGCCGCCCACATCGATCAGCAGCTCGGCCGAAGCGACGAAAGCACGGAGCAAGTCGCGTTTGCGGATGTCCTCGTGCTAAACAAGACGGACCTCGTCGACGACCAGGCCCTTGACCGGCTCGAGGCTCGTCTCAAAGACATGAACCGAATGGCGCAATTCGTCCGCAGCGAGCGCGCGGACGTGTCCGTCGATACCGTGCTTAACCTCGGTGCCTTCGACCTGGACCAGGTCCTCGAGCGCCGTCCCACGTTCCTCGAGCCGGAGTACCCCTTCGAGTGGACGGGCGTCTATTCGCTCGAGGGCGGACGTTATGAGCTCAGTCTCGCCGAGGGACCTGATCCGTCGATGTCGTTGGTCATCGTCGCCGACCAGGGTTTGGAAGACGCCGCTCTCCGTGACGGTGCGGAATGGTGTGTACGGCGGTACGCCGAACCTGCGACGCTCATTCGGCCCGGAGACACGATTCCGGTCGGCCAACACGTGAGTCTGCAGCTCGACGCCCCAGGGCGTAAGTCATTCTTCATCGACACCGATTCGAAGGTGCGTGTTGGCCTCTACGCCCAACACACGGCCGAGGAGTTCGATCTCCAGCTGCTCAATGCCGATGGAG
The DNA here is from genome assembly GCA_028289325.1 of Myxococcota bacterium. Classification (GTDB taxonomy): domain Bacteria; phylum Myxococcota; class Kuafuiibacteriia; order Kuafuiibacteriales; family Kuafuiibacteriaceae; genus JANQQN01. The sequence continues at coordinate 31,695 of JANQQN010000179.1, forward strand.
CAGCCGTCAAGACCGACGTCGAGCGAACCTGGGTCGCTCAGCACGAGCACGACGACGAAGTCGGCTCGATCGCGATCGAGACGGACGGCGACGTAGACCCCAAGAAGCTCAACGCCTGGCTGAGCGAGCTCCTCCGCGACCGCGGAGTGGACATCTTCCGAATGAAGGGCTTTATCAGCCTCGCGGGGGAGCCGCGTCGCTTCGTGTTCCAGGGGGTTCACATGCTCTTTGACGGACAGCCCGATCGCCCCTGGGGAGACACACCCCGACGAAATCAGCTCGTGTTCATCGGCCGCAATCTCGATGAGCAGGGCATGCGGCAGGGATTCGAGGCATGCCTGATTTGAAGACCAGCAAACCGACGGGCGTGCTTCGCCGGGGGTGGTCCGCGACCGTCGGTGACTACGCCATCGCCGGGGGCTGGACCCCAAGCGGGGAGGCGCTGGTGGTCGGTGATGCCGCGGGCGGTGTCTGCGCGTTCGACGGAAAGTCGGGCGCGGCCATCTGGGTGCGGAACGGGGTCCATGACGGCGGGGTGCTCGCCGTGGCGAGCCACCCTGATCGGCCGGTCTTCGCCACCGCCGGCCAGGACGGCCGAATCTTGGTCTGGAGCGCTCTCGAAGGCCAGGTGAGCCACACGATCGACGTCGGGAAAGCGTGGATCGAGAACATCGCGTGGTCGCCGCAGGGTCAATGGTTGGCGGCCTCCAGCGCCCGGCAGGTCTGTGTGTATGGTGCGGACGGCACGGCGATGTGGCGGTCGGATGATCATCCCAGCACCGTCAGCGCGGTCGCGTGGTCCAGCGCAGATGAGCTCGCAACGGCCTGTTACGGTCGGGCATCGTTCTTCGACGGCGCCAGCGGGGCGCTGCGCCAGAAGCTGGAGTGGAAGGGCTCTCTGGTATCGATGGTGCTGAGCCCCGATGGGGATATCGTGGCCTGCGGCAGCCAAGACAACACGGTGCACTTTTGGCGTCGCTCCACCGGGGAAGACTCCATGATGGCCGGGTACCCTGCCAAGCCATCGGTTTTGGCCTTCGATGATACCGGCACGCTGTTGGCCACCAGCGGAGGCGAAGCGATCATGGTCTGGAGCTTCCAGGGAAACGGTCCCGAAGGTACGCAGCCGGGCACCCTGGTCTGTCATGTGAAGCTTGTGACCGCGCTGGCCTTCGCTCGCCGCGGGATGCGCCTCGCTTCGGGTGGCCGGGATGGCGTCGTAGCCGTGTGGTCGCTTGGAAGCGATGGACAAGGCCAGATGGAAGGGGCGGCGGCGGTCGCCGATGTGGTGGCTCAGGTGTATTGGCGGCCGGACGGACGCGCGCTAGCCGCGCTCGACGCCCAAGGGGGCGTGACGGCCTGGCGAGTGAACAAGTGATGAAGAACCACAGCAACAGATCGGATGGCGGAGTCTTCGCGATGGCCACAGCGGCGGTCGTCGGCCTCATTTTCGCGGGTTGCGCGGGTTCGGGTCACTCCACCACTCACCGGCCGGCCGGGGATGATGTCGACCGACGGGCCATGGATCATCGCTTCACTTCGCCCGAGGCGTTCGCGTCCGAGTGGAACAGCGCGGCGCGCAACCAGTGGCAGAAGCCTGAAGAGATCGTCGCCGCGCTCGGTCTTTCGCCAGGCGCGACGGCGGCCGACCTGGGCGCCGGCACCGGCTACCTCATCGAGTTCCTCCGGGCAGCGGTAGGCCCCGAAGGCCGGGTTCTGGCCCTCGACGTGGAGCCGGCCATGATCCAGTTTCTCGACGAGCGCAAATCGGACGGCGGCTGGGATAACGTCGAAGTACGTCAAAGTGCGCATGACGATCCGGGTCTAGGTTCAGCCACCGTCGACGCGGTCGTCACCCTGAACACGTGGCACCATATCGCGGGACGAACGGCGTTCGCCCGCAAGATTCACGCTGGCTTGAGCGACGACGGTGGGCGCTTCGTGGTTGTCGACTTCATTGCTGAACCCACCCCCGGACGAGGCCCGCCGATGGAGATGCGGCTCGCCCCCGATGTGGTCATCGCCGAGCTCGAAGCGGCCGGCTTCTCAGCGACGGTCGCCGAGGAGACCCTTCCTCGTCACTACATCATTGTCGCCACTCGCAGTTCGGGTGGCGACACGGCGTCGAAGCCATGAACATGCGAGACGTCGCGATCAATGAGCCGGGTCCGGAGCGGATCGACCGTTTCGGCGCGGTGGCGAGCGGGCTGTGCGCGGTGCATTGCGCCGTCTGCGCGCTGCTGCCCGCCGCCTTCGGGGCCCTCGGCCTGGGACTCCTTCTCAGCCACGAAGCGGAATGGGTGTTCACGCTGATCGCCGTCGTGCTGGCGACCGGGGCCCTGATTCAGGGCTGGCGTCGCCACCGGTCGGTCA
>JANQQN010000192.1 GCA_028289325.1 Myxococcota bacterium
CGAGGTCCCCCCGAAAGCCCCCCTGTCCGGTCCCAAAGCCGTCCTCGGGGACGGTTGGTCCGCCCCGAAGGCGGTCGAACGGTGTCGCTACCGGCTGCGCGAAGTCACGAATGAGACCACCAACGGCACGCCGCAGGTCGGGCATCAGCTGGTGGTCACCTACGACGTGGAAGCCCAGGCCGGCCCCGATGACGCGATTCTGTACACGGCCACCGTCCGCCACATCCGGGCTCTAGGCCGCAACGAAACCTACAATACGAAGGTCGACAGCGATCAGCCCGGTGACATGCGGCGGATCACCGGCGGCGCGGACACCACCATCCTGTTCGACGTCGTGGTCCCCTTCGCGATGCTCGACCGCCCGATTCAGGTCACGATGGGACCCCAAGGTCAGCTGCTGAAGATCGAGGGCGCGGACGCGATCCGCGACGCGCTGATGATGCTGCACCCCCCGAAGCCGCGGCAGAGCCCCCACTATCGGGGCGTGGTGGCGACCCTGCTCGACGACCAGCGTCTGGCCGCCTACCTCCTGCCGATGGTCGGCCTGACGCCGGCCGACGAACCCCAGCGCGGCGTGCGCGACGATGTGCGCTACGTGGTGGAGCGGCTGACCAACACCCGGCGCCGAGTCGCGGGGGCCAGCGTGCTGTGGGAGCGAAAGGAGGCGTTCCGACCGGCGGAGGCGGCTTCCCAGGTCCCGCCTCTGGCGGACGGACCGACGCTGGCCCTGGGCACGGGTCGAACGTCGGTGACCGTGGAGCAAGAGCCGGGTCGCGCCTGCTTTCGACAGGCGGGGTTGGACGACAACCGACAACAGAAGTGGACGGGCATCGTGGACGAGGAGCGGGTCACCCTCGATCGAAACGCGGTGCGAACTCGGCTGTGGGTCCGCGACGACGGATAGTCGTCGACGTCATCAACGACTCGGGTATGCTGCCCGCGTGAAGCCGCTTAGCGAGTATCCGCAGGCCGACCTGAAGCTCGTCTATCAGGTGTTGCAAGCTCAGCTCCGATCGAATCCCGACCTTCTCGACAACGCGGTCCTCGAGGACCTGCAATCGTTTCTACAGGGCCGAGCAAAGGCCGACGGCGTGGATCCGACCTATCATCCCGCGTGGGCGGCGTGGCTGAGGGGAGAGCCGGCGCCCCCGGTGCCTACCGGGCCGCGCCTCAAGCTGGTCGAAGACTGATGAGCGGGGAGAGAGGCCCCGGGCGGGAGGTGCGCCCGGAGCCTCTCGGGGGCGACGATCAGGGGGTCGTCGCCGCGGCAGTACCGTCGACCGCCGACGGTCCGGCGTTGTAGTTGGCCGCGACCTCGTGCGCCTTGAGCGGCCGGTCGTACAGCGCCACCATCCGCAGGGTACCCAACCAGGCGTGGGACCCGTCACCGTCCCCGCACAGGTTGAGCGGATGCTTCCACCCTTTGATTCGGCCCCGCAGGCCCATGTCGTCGTCTTCGACGCCATCGACGTACAGCCGGAGGTACGTGCCGTCGTAGGTGATGACGATATGGGTCAAGGCGGGTTCGATGGCATTCCTCTCTTTGAACGCCTGTCCGTTGGCCACTCCGCTTTTGCCTTTGGACGCGTTGGTCCGAATCCGGGTCTCGAGATCGTCACCAGACAGCTGGCGGAGCCGGAAGTCATAGGCCCCGGAGCTCTCGCCTACCGACGTGATGACCTGCGCATCGGACAGCGCCTGGGTCTGTCCCCACGCCTCGAAAGTCATCTTGCCGGTCAGGTTGACCGCGTCGTTGATAGACGTGGCCGGGACCACCGATGACAACACGCCGCCGTCGCAGGAGACGCCGTTTTCACCCGGCAACCACGACACCGCGCCCTGCAGGGTGAGGTCCACCGGCGTCCGCCCGTTCTCCGCGCGGTCGTACACCGTCTGCCCCTCGCCTTCGACGAAGGGGTAGAACGCCACCAGTCCTTTGTGGGTACGAACGTCGGACACCTGACAGACGGCCGTCGACGGGTCGCAGCTCAGTCCGGCCTGACACTCGACGGCCTCCGCGACCTCACACGTCCCCGACGCCCCGCACACGTTGGTGGTGCACGCGTTGGCGTCGTCGCAGTCCGCATCGGTCAGACACCCGCAGGCGTTCTGGTCGTCGGCCTCGCCGTCGCAATCGTTGTCGACACCGTCGCAGATCTCCACCGACGCGCCCTCGAAGGGGTCGCACAGGTCGACGGTGGTCCCGTTGACGCACACCACCTCGCCCTGGGTGTTCGCGCACTGGCCCTCGCCGCAGGTGATGGCCACCGCCTGGAAGTCTTCGTCGGTCACCCCGTCGCAGTCGTCGTCGATACCGTTACACACCGACTCCGGAGTGCCGGTGGGGACGCACGTCGTGGCCACGCCGCTCGGACCGGCGTTGAAGTTGCCGACGATCTCCGCCGGGGTCAGGGCGCGGTTGTACCACGCAACCATACGGACGATGCCGTGGTAGTCGCGGTTGACCGTGCCTTCGTTGCACACCGAGACCGGGAAGCCGGTGTTCAAGGTCAAGGCGCCAGTCTGCGCCTTCTCCGCCACGAGCTCGCCGTCCATGTAGATCCGCATGAACTCGCCGTCGTAGGTGGCCACGAGATGGGTGAGCCGCGTCTCGAGGATGTCGCCGGTCCGGAGGGTCTTTCGCCAGTTGACGTTCAACCGCATCTCCACCGCCGCCCCCGATTGGCCGAGGATGAAGTTCTGCTGCTCCGAGCTGGACGCTCCGCTGGTGCCCATGCGGGTGGGTCCGTCTTGGGTGAGGTTGGCGGGGACCACCCACGTCTCGTACGTCATGCGGTGGGTGTCCATGAGCGCCTCGCTGAGCTTGGCCGCCGCCTCGATGGTCTGCGCGCCACCGCCGGCGCACTGGATGCCGTTCGTCGACCCCAGCCACGACACTTCGGAGGAGAACTCCAGCGCCAGTGGCTGACCGTACGCCGACCGGTCCATGGCCACCGACCCCGTGCCTTCGGAGAACGGGAAGTAGGCCACGAGGCCGTCCACCGAGCGCCCCGAAGCATCGATGGGCCGGTAATCTTCGTCGATGAGGCCGTCGCAGTCGTCGTCAATGTGGTTGCGCACGTCTTCCGCCAGTCCGGTCGCGCTGCATCCCATTCGGATCGCGGTGGGACCCGCCTGACGGTTCTGCTCGACCTCGGCCGCGGTGAGCGCTCGGTCGTAGACCGCGATGAGCCGCACCGTGCCCCGGAAGGTCCGGTTCTGGGTCGACTCGTCGCACACCGTGAGCTGGTACGCGTCGCTCCACGCGAGCTCGGCGTCGAAGGCCTGGGTCAGGACGACCGCGCCGTCGACGTAGGCGGTCACCACCTGGCCGTCGTAGGTCGCGACGATGTGCTGCCGCTCGCCGGTCAACACGCCGGGGAGGCTCGTGAAGTACCGACGCACGCCATCCACGGGCGTGACGCGGACCTGGAGCTTGGACCCGTCTTGGCCGAGCATGACGTCGTGATGGGACGTGCCCGTCTCCAGCGGGCTCTGGGAGAGGATACGGGCCGGGCCATACTGGGCCAGGGTCGACGTCTTCACCCACACCTCGTAGCTAAACCGCTGCGACGCGCGGACCGCGGTGGCCACCTTGGCCGCGTTGACGGTGCTGACCAAACTTCCGCCGTCGCACTGGATGCCGTTTCCCGATGCCAGCCGGTCGACGTCGGCCGTCGCCTCGAGGGTCAGCGGCTGACCGAAGCCCGACCGGTCCGCGTACAGTTTACCGCCGCCTTCCGACATCGGATAGAACGCGATGAGGCCGTCGCTGACTCGCCCTTCGACGAGCTGGGCGCGCCGCCGTTGCCCATCGGCGCGCCGGAGCGCCACTCGTTCGGGCTGCGGTGCGCTCGCCAGGCGCGCCATGCGCGCCACGCCCGCCACGCGATGCCTTTCCAGGCTCGCCAGGCGCGCCACGCGCGCCACTGAGTGTCGGAGTCTACGAACGCGTCCCAGCCGGCCTCGGCGCCGGCGAAGCTCGACCAGGCCTGAGCCCCGTCGCCGAACGCGCGCCAAGCCCGCCACGCCTCGTCGCTGGAGAACGCGCGCCACGCCCGCCACGCGTCGAAGACCTCGGAGTCCGAATCCACCCACGCCCGCCACGCGGGGTTGGCATCGAGGTAGGCGCGCCACGCGACGTCGCCGGCCTGCAGCTGAGCGAAAGCCTCCGCGCTCTCGGCGTCGGTGGCGAAGGCACGCCACGCCCGCCACGCGCGCCACGCCCGCCACGCGCGCCACGCGCGCCACGCCCGCCAGGCGCGCCACGCTTCATCGGTCGAGGAGGGGCTGAACGCGCGCCACGCCAGGTCGTCGACGAACGCTCGCCAGAAGTTCGAGGTGCCGGTGTCGGCCTGCCACGCTCGCCACGCGTCGGCCATGAACGCCCGCCACGCGGTCTCGTCGTCGTAGACCTGCCACGCGGCGGCGTCGTTGTAGGCGCGCCACGCGTCGTCGATGAACGCCCGCCAGTGGGCTTCGGACATCGTGTCCCAGGAGGCGCCGTCTTCCAGGAACGCCCGCCAGCCGTCGACCACGAACGCGCGCCACTGGTCCGCGGACGCGAAGGCCCGCCAGGCGTCGGGGGTATTGGCGAACGCGCGCCACGCGCGCCACTGGGGTCCTTGCTTGAGCTCGGCGTCGGCGCGGAACGCGCGCCACGCGGAGTCGAGCATCGCCCGCCATGCGTCTTCGTCCATGAACGCGCGCCACAGGCTCTCGGTCTGCAGCAGGGCGTGCATCTGGTCGGCGGCGAAGGCCCGCCATAGCGTCTGGGTGATCGCCGCTTGCCCATGCTCGGCGATGAAGGCCCGCCACTGCTGGTCGATGTACGCGCGCCACGCGTCGCTCTCCATCATCGCGCGCCACAGCTCCTCCATGAACGCCCGCCACGCCGGCTCGAAGCTGGTCTCGATGAACGCCTGTCCTTCGGTGGAGCCCAGCCACGCGTCCCACGCTTCGCCCGGATGATGGAACATCGCGACGCCGTTGAGGTCCGACCATTCGCCGTAGCTTTGATAGAAGTCGTTGTAGTCGGGGTTCAGGCTTTGCAGCTGCGCTTGCCAGCCGCTTCCGCTGGTGCTGGTCAAAAAGGCGTCCCAGAAGAAGCCTTCGTCCGACGCCAGCCACTCGATGCCCGGCTCTTCCAGAAGGAAGGCGGCCCACGACATCCAGGCCATCTCCCGGTTCATGCGCAGATCTTCGTCGGCGACGGGCACCACGCAGTCCGCGTAGTCAGACCCGGACACGCAGAAGTCGCCGCCCCACAGGTCGGGGTTGTGAGACAGGTCGGTGAACTGCAGGCTCCGGAACACCGTGGAGAGGTGCGCGCCGTTGTAGAGGCTGCGGTCCGCGGCTTCCAGGGCGTGGGCCCAGTCGAGGTACGTGGGTCGCACCGGCTCGCCGTCGGCGATGGTGGCCAGGGAGTCGACCTTGAGCCTCGACAGGCTCTCGAGGATCAACCGGTCGGCGATATCTTTGTCGGCCAGGCGCTTACGCAGATCGTAGGCGGCGAGGCTGATGACCAGGCTGTTGCCGTGAACGCCAAATACGCCCCGTTGATCGCCGTGCTCGGTCATGTGGTGGTTCGACGCCCGCATCGGACGGTCGTCCATGAGGTAGACGAGGTACTGCGTGAGGTCCGCGACGTCGAAGTCGAGGGTTCGGGTGCACTTCCAGCGCTCGGGCGCCCCCATCGGCTCGAGCTCGTCGTGCACGAACGACGCGTACTCACCGACGCAGGGGTCACCGAGATAGGCGGACGCCAGGTAGTCGGCGATCGCTTCGTGAAGCGCGCTCCCCTGAAAGGTCATGATGTCCGGCTGGACCCGGTCGATGATCGCGTGCCCGACCTCGTGCATGAGCACCTCACCGTCGGCGCCGTACCAGTAGACCTTGTCGTCGGACGCGTTGACGTACTTGCCCAGGGAGACGGTCTTCGTCTCCGGCTGGTAGTACGCGTTCGTGTGCGCCGCGTGCACGTCGATGACCAGGCTGTCGGGCAGGTGCGACTCGGCGTAGCCCAGGTCGGCCAGGCGCTGATACATCCACTTCACGTGGTGAAACGCGCTGAACTGGTCTTGGCGAGCATCGTCGGCCGGGAACTGGTTCAGCATCACGTCGACGGCCACCCGATCGAACGTGCTGTCGATGACCTGAAATCGCTTCGTTCGCCCGCCGGGAAGGGTGAGCACGCCGTCGAGTCGGGTCTTGTCGCCCTCCAGCGTGACGTCGCCCTCTTCCAGACAGACGACGACCGGTTGGGAGGACCGAACCGAGTTCGGCGTGTAGATGCTGGCCGCGTGGGGACAGAACTGGCCGTATGCGCTCGGCGCCCCGACGAGACTCAGCAGGCCGGCGGCGAGCGCGGTTGATGCATATTGATGCAGTCGATCTGACGGGGGTCTTGGGTGCGCCATGCAGGGCGTCAGTCCAAGAAACGTGCCGGGCGTGCGGTCGCCGTCTTCCTGTGTTCTTCGCGTCCCGCGCGCGCCCGGGACCCGGTCACTTTGACCGAGCAGGTCGATCTACCCTGCGGGGGACGGCCACACCATCGGCGGGAGGCACGCGGTTGAGCAGGGTTCGAGCCCGAGTGCTGCTGACGACCCACAGCACCCGTTCGGCCTGAAGCTTCGCGGCTCGCCACTGGCCGTCCTCCGCCAGCAGCTCGGCGTACTCGAGCCGGGTCGCGACCGGCAGTCGATCGCCCAGTTCTTCGACGACCGGCCTGAGCGTATCGAGGGCATCCGAAGTCCGACCGGTGGCCCGTTCAATCCACGCCCGCAGCACCCGCGATGACGTGGTCTTGTCCAGACCCTCGGCTTGACGAGCAACTTCGATCGCGTCTTCCGGCCGTCCGGCCGCGACCAAAGCGCGCGCGTGGGTCAGCCAGACCTCGTGACGGCCCGTGCCGGTGGCGAGGGCCGCTGCGCTCCACCGCGTAGCGCTCGACGGGTCTCGTTCACACACCGCGGTGAACACGCTGGTCGCGATCTGCCCGTAGACGCCAGCGGGCGTATGCGCCAGCAGGCGCCGGAGATCTCGACGGGTAGCTTCGCGACGCCCCGGAACACAGGATGGCGATCTCGGCAGCGCAAACGGGCACCGTTCGATCGTCTCCAGGCGATCGATGTCCGTCCGGAAACCCCGTCGAAGAAAAAGGATGCGGTCGACGCCCGCATACGCGGGCTGCCAGTGGTCCGCCCCCATGAGGTCCTCGCACAACGGCTGGTCTCGCCGGGCGAGTATCATGTCGGGGGCATAAGTCTTCTCGAAGCGAGCCCGCGCGTGCGCGTTTCGCTGGAGCTCTCGGATCTGAAAGAACAGTTCCTCTTCGAAGAACCCGGGCGTCCGACCGTCGATGGCGATGCGAACATCCGGACCCAGCCGAAACGCCAGGTAGCCGCCATCATCGTAGTGGTTGAGCAAGTGACCCTTGGCTTCGATCGCCTCGAGATAGCCCGCGACGTCCACCGGATAACCGTCGGTATGCAGGCCGAGCCCAAAGCCGCGCGTCGGGTCGCGCTGCTCGCTGTTCCAGTTGACCAACGGAACGCACACCAGGGCCGCCACCGCCGCGCGCTTCATCCACGACGACTCGGCGCGATCAGAGCGATCGCTGCCCGCGGCGATCGGGATGCACAAGATGCCCCAGGCCGCACGAAAACGATGGGCGGTAAACGCGAGAGCCATCCCGAGGAGCGCCAAAGCGATATGCTCGACGTGGATCGGGCGGCGCAGAGCGCCGCGTACGACACCGATCGCTAGCAAGAGGTCCAAGAACAGAATCGAGTTGAAGCGCCCGGGGAGCAGCTGGTGTAAAGCCATCGGTCGCATCTCCGCGATGTGCGTGGTGGCGTCGCCGAGCGCGACATCACCATCCACCTTCGGCTCATCGGCGACGTCGCG
>JANQQN010000267.1 GCA_028289325.1 Myxococcota bacterium
CAAGCCGAGATGGCCTCATCGATCGCATCTGCGTGGGCCACGCGGCCCACGTTGGATTGCAGCGCGGGGGCTTCAGCGAGGTCGGGGCGCGCCATGGCCAGGCACAGCGCGCGGAACAAGCCCTCGGCGTTGGCCCCGATGGATATCCACCGCCCGTCGCGGGCCCGATAGGTGCCGGAGGGCACGATACCGGTGATCGTCGTGCCCGAGGGTCCGCGGACGTGGCCTCGGTCCGCTTCGGGAATGACCGCCTCGAGCATGGACATCACCGCTTCGGTGATGGCGATATCCACGATTCGGCCTCGTCCCGTGCCGCCGGGACGGTCGCGCTCGTGAAGGGCCATCATGACCCCGAAGGCGCAGAATAGGCCGGCGAGGGAGTCGCCGAGGCTGAGGTTGGCTCGCACCGGCGGCCCGCCCGGGAATCCGGTCAGGTGTCGAAGACCAGCCATCGCTTCGCAGACGGCAGCGAACCCCGGGCGAGCGGCATAGGGACCGTCCTGACCGAACCCACTCACCCGGGCCACGACCAGCCGAGGGTTCTCGGCCCACAGCGCGTCGGGACCGAGGCCCCACTTCTCGAGGGTGCCGGGCCGGAAGTTCTCCGTCAGGACGTCGGCGTCTTTCACCAGCTGAAAGATCGCTTGCCGGCCGGCTTCGTCGCGCAGGCTGAGGGGGAGGGAGCGCTTGTGTCGGCTGAGGCTGTGCCACCAGAGGCTGGTACCGTCCTCGACGATCCGCCACGTTCGGATGGGGTCGCCGGCCGGCGCCTCGATCTTGAGCACTTCGGCTCCGTGATAAGCGAGGAGGGTTCCCGCAAAAGGGCCGGCGACCAGCTGTCCGAGCTCCAGAACCCGAACGCCGGCCAGGGGACCGGTTCGCGGCGACGTCGCCGCCCAATCGAGCATGCGGTCATATACGCCGCGGAAAGTGAATCGTCAGGTCTTCTTTTTTCCGCTCCGGGCTCGCCGTCTCGGAAACCTGGCTTGCTCGGCCGTCGTGCTCGAGCGCACGGACGAGGCCAGGAAGGTCGGCCGCATCGGCGTCCCCGGGTTCGATCCGACACTCGAAGGTCTCGATGAGCAGCTCGCCGCCTTTGCTGATCGCGGACATCATGACCGTGAAGGTGCCGGGGCTCAAAAACGTCAGGTCGTAGTGGCCGGGGGGGGCGACGGGTTCGAGCAGGTACCCCGGCCGCCCTCCGCCCTTCAGCGCGAACCCCCGGATACGGAGCAGAGGGTCGTAGGACAACCGGATCCGCTGCCCGGCGGCGGCCCGATACCCGTCGGCGGCGGTACAGGTCAAGAAGGACCCACGGCGGACACGGTGGCAGAATCCGGGCACGAACTCGAGCAGGTGGTCGAACAGTTCGAGAGGATAGATGTCCACGATACCCGTTGCCGGCCCGAAATCCCGAAGGGCCTTGTTGGCGTACTCGCGGTCGCCCAGGCCCACGTACAGATCTGCGAGCAGGGCGAGCACCTGCCGTCGCTCGGTCCCCTCTCGAAGCGCGGCCTCGGCGAGGAGCATGGCGTGCTGGGCGAACCGTACGCTCGGCCCCAGCAGCCGGCGCATCTGCTGGGGGTCGCGCAGGGTCGGGTCGCCGAGGCGATCCAGAGGGAGGTCTCGAAAGTAGCGGCCGGCGCCGTCTTCGCTCACCAGGCCGCGTTGCTTTGCGGCCTTCGCCGCCTCGTTGGCCGCCTCGGCGTCTTCGGTGTCCTCGTCGTCGTCGCGCTGCCGTCGGTCGCGGCGCTTACGCTCGTCTTCGAACGGGAAGTCCCGGACCTTTCGCCCCTCCTCGTCCTCGTCGGCCTTTCGCTGGCGTTCGGGGTCGAAGTCGCCGCTGGCGTGGCGGCGCCCCTCCTCCTCCAGCTCCGCGGCGTGGGCACGTCCGTAGCCGGCCGCGGCCTCCAGCTCCTCATCGCTGACGAGCTGGCCGGCGTCGCGGGCCGCATGACCCAGGCGTCCGCGAGGCGCGCGCCCGGTCGCCTTCGCGGACGGACCTCGGCCTCGTCCGGAGGTGGATTTCGGGCCGGACGCGCTCGTGGGCGCCGCGGGCATCCGGGGCCCGGGCGGGACGGGGCCTTTGACGTTTGCCACCGGTTTGCGATGGTAACACACCGAGGCGGACCCTCATGAGCTCGTCCCTTCATCGCCCGCCGGCCATATGGTCGCCACCGCCGGATGCGCCCCTCGGCAAGTACCGCATCGTACGGCCTCTGAAGCTGGGCGGGACGGCGGCGATCTACTTGGCGGTCATGCGGGGGGAGAACAACTTCAGCCGCGAGGTGGTCATCAAGCGACCTTTGCCCCACCTGGTGGCGGAATCGCGGTCGCGAGCGATGTTCATCGACGAGGCCCACATCGCCTCCCGCCTGTCCCACCCGAACATCGGCCAGGTGCTGGATCTGGTAGCCCGTGAGGACGAGCTGTACATCGTGCTCGAATACCTACGGGGGGTCGATCTGCGGGAGGTCTTGAAGCGATGCCTCCAGCTCGGCCGCGCCTTGCCCCCGGAGGTCGCGGTGTGGATCGCGGTGGAGATCGCGGCCGGCCTCGACTACGCGCACTTCGCGACCACCGTCGACGGTCGGCCGCTCAACCTCATCCACCGCGACGTGTCGCCGAAGAACGTTCGCCTCACGTTCGAAGGGTCGGTGAAGGTCATCGACTTCGGCATCGCGCGCGCCGAGCACCGCCTCACCCGAACCTCGTCGGGCACCATCAAGGGCACGCTCGGCTACATGTCCCCCGAGCAGATCCTCGGCGATGACATCGACCGGCGATCCGACGTGTTCGCATTCGGCATCGTCCTGTTTCAGATGCTCACGCTGCACAACCCCTTCGACGGCGCGAACCTGAAGGAGCGGCTGCGCAAGCTCACCCACGATCCGATTCCGTCGGTGCGGACGTTCGCGCCGTCGCTCGACGCCGACCTGGCCGCGATCGTGGCGCGTTGCCTCGAGCGTGGCGTCGACGCTCGTTACCGCCGGCTGCGCGAGGTGCAGGCCGCGCTCGACGAACACCTGGGTCGGCTCCGGATCGGGTCGCCGAAACAGAAGTTGATCGCGCTGCTCCAGGAACTCTTCGCCGGTAGTGATGACGCGGATCCGGAGCTGAAGTCCGCCCTGTTGGAGGTCTCTCAGCTATCGGGCCCGATCGATCCCTCGGTACGCCTGCGCTTTCCCGATGACCCGCCGACGGAGCCGATCCCCACTCGCCGCCGACCTTCGACGGGCGCGACGAACGACACCAGCGGACCCACGAGCCCGGCCGCGGCGGCCACCGAACCCGCCGATGACGCCACGGAAAGACAGGCGCCGGCCCGCGGGGTGTCGATGGCACCAACGTTGAGGCCGGGCTCCGACACCGCTGTTCCCCCCGACCGGACGAGCGAACGTTTTGATT
>JANQQN010000305.1 GCA_028289325.1 Myxococcota bacterium
GATCGGTCATCCGACGAGGGGTCGAACGGCGGCCATGACCACGAGACACTCCTGCCGGCACGCCGCACACTCCGAGTGGTGAGAAACGTGGGGCTCGCATGCCTTCGCGCACGCGTCACAGCTCGCCACGCACAGGGCCGCCGCTTGGGCCACGAATTGGGAGCGGCCAGCGATCAAGCTGCCTGTCGCGCGGCAGATGGTCAGCATGTCTTGCACCGCGATCGAGCACCCCGCGAGCGAGGTGTCGCCTCGACCCAACCCGTCGAGACAATGGGCTAGACAGGCTTCGCCGACCGCGATGCACTTCGCGATCTTCGCCCGCACGGCGTCATGGCGGTCGACGGCGGGGTGGGGCTGACTGCTCGCGGGCTGGGAGGCGGCGCCGCCTCCGTTCTGATGGCCGGCTTGGCTGGCGCAGGCGAGCCCCACCGCGGAGGCGTGGCCGGCGGCGGCGGCGGCACCGAGGGCCATGAGCATTGAACGACGATCCGTGTCCACGGGCCGGCTTTAGTGCGGCGAATCGAAGATGTCCAGTCGAGACGTCTCGCGGGCCACGCGGAGCGTGAATGGCTGTACGCGACAGGAGCGGGCGTGAGCCACGCAGTGGCTCGTTATTCGCGCCGAGCTCATCTAGGGTCCCCCTATGGACGGATCTTCACGGTCACTGCGGGTCATTCGGGCGCCGCTCACGGTCGCCGTTGCGCTGGCGGTGACCTTCTGCGCGCACGCGAAGCCGCAGGCGAAGTTGCCCCGAGCGGACGCCGAGCGTCTGCAGCGGCGGATCGACGCGTTATCAAAGTTCGGCGCCAACGCCGACGGAGGGATCGATAGGGTCGCGTATTCCGAGGCGGACCGACAGGCCCGGGCGTGGGTGATGACGCAGATGCGCTCCATCGGCCTGAAAGACGTCCGGATCGACGCGGCCGGCAACATTCTCGGGCGTCGACCGGGTACGGCCCGCGGTGCGAAGCCCATCATGTTCGGCTCCCACATCGACTCGGTCCTCGGGGGAGGGAACTACGACGGGCAAGCGGGGGTAGTGACGGCGCTCGAGGCCATCGAGCTGCTGAACGCGGCCGGCCGGTCCACTCGGAGCCCGCTCGATGTCGTGGTCTTTTCAAACGAGGAAGGAGGCCTGATCGGGAGTCTGGCGATGACCGGTCACCTGAAACCGAGCACTTTGGACGTCAAGAGTGACTCGGGATTGACCATCCGACAGGGGATTCGAGCCATCGGCGGCGATCCGGACGCGCTCGAGACCGCGGTCCTCCCCAAAGGGGCCCTCAAGGCCTTCGTGGAGCTGCATATCGAGCAGGGGGCGATCCTTCACGAGGAGAAGATCGACATCGGTATCGTGGAGGGCATCGTGGGCATCGAGTGGTGGGACGTGATCATCACCGGCGTGGCCAACCACGCGGGCACCACGCCCATGGATCGGCGGCAAGACGCCCTCGTGGCCGCGGCGGAGCTGGTGCTGGCGGTGCAGGAGATCGGTCGGTGGACCGAGGGGCGTCAGGTCGCGACCGTCGGCCGGATCAAAGCGCTGCCGGGCGCGCCCAACGTCATCCCCGGTCGGGTGGAGATGAGCCTGGAGATCCGCGATCTGTCGAAGCCGAAGATCGATCAGACCTACGCGCGTATCCAGGCCCGAGCCCGGCGTCTGGCCCGCAAACACGGGGTTGAGATCGCCTTTCGCTGGATCGACGTCGCCTCGGCCCCGGCGCTGACCGACCCCGCCGTCCGCACCGCGATCGCCGAGCAGGCGAAGGGGCTCGGCTTGAGCACAAAGATGATGCCCTCCGGCGCCGGCCACGACGCGCAAGATATGGCGCGAATCGCCCCCACGGGGATGATCTTCGTGCCGTCCATCGGCGGTATCAGCCACTCGCCGAAGGAGCGCACAGCCATTCGTGACCTCGCCAACGGGGCCGACGTCTTGGTGCGGACCATCGTGGCCCTCGACCGTCGCTGAAAGGTTCGGGACCCCCGCTATCCCCGCTTGGCGCGCGACGCGAGGGCGGCGCCGATCAGGATCAGGACCACGCCGACCAACGCCCCGGGCGTGACCCGGTCTCCGTTGACCGCCACCCCGAGCACGAGAGCGACCACGGGCAGCAGATAGGCGATCAAGGAGGCGCGGGTCGCGCCGACCCGGCGCACCATGGAGGCCATCATCGCGAACGCGAGGCCGGTCCCGACGATGCCCAAGACCGCGGTGGCCAGCCACGGCGTCCACGCAAAGCGAACCTTGTCGAGGGCCCACAGCCCCCAGGGCGCGGTCCAGATGGTCGCCAGGGCCAGCATTCTCGCCATGACGTTGACCGAGCCGTAGCGGTGTTGAAGGGCCGGCGCGATGTTGATGCTGATGCCGTAACAGACAGTGGCGAACAGAACCATGAGCACGCTCGCCGCTTCGCTCGTGCCTTCGCTCAAGGACGGCACGCTGATGAGCACGATGCCCAAAAAGCCGACCGCGATGCCCACGGTCTGCAGCCGATGGGGGGGCCGGCCCAAGAATACGGCCGCGATCGCCGCCGCGACGATCGGCGTGGCCCCGTTGAGCAGACCGGTGACCGCGGAGTTGATGTGCTGCTCGGCGATCGGGAACAGGGTGAAAGGGACGGCGACCCACAGGATCGACATGACCACCAGGCGCGCCTGGTCGCCGGCCTCGAATCGCACCCGTTCTCGAGGCAGCAGAGCCAGGAACAGGGCGCCGAGCCCGACCCGGGCGAAGGTCACGACCCCCGGGGGAAGGGCCTCCAGCCCCATCGCAATCAGCAGAAATGACGCCCCCCAGATGCACGAGAGACTGACGAACAGGCCCCATCCGACCACGCCGAAGGGGTCGTCTTCCGTAGACGGACCGGCGACCAGGAGTGAGGAGCGAAGCGAAGCGTCTCGGGTGGTCATGGATACACAGTGGCCATCGCCAGGCGTTAGCAAAAGCGGGTTGTTCTTCAATGGACCAATCAGTTTTGCTTAAATGACGGAGTGGACGTCACGCTGCATCAGCTTCGCCTGCTGGCCCAGGTCCGGGATCAAGGCACGATCTCGGCCGCCGCGACCGCGATGCACGTCACGCCGTCCGCGGCCTCGCAGCAGCTGTCGGCGCTCGAGGCGGCGGTGGGATTGCCGGTTTTGTGTCGCGCGGGCCGAGGCGTGCAGCTGACCGACGCTGGCCACGCCATGGTTCGCCACGCCGACGCGGTCATTCGTCAGATCGAGGCCGCGCGCGCGGACATGGAGCAGATGCAGACCGATGTCGTAGGGACGATCCACCTGGGCGTGCTCGAGTCGCTGACGTCGAGCATCCTGCCTCGGTTGCTCACGGAGATGGCCGCTCGGTACCCCGGACTCCAGCTGCGGACTCACCAGATCGAGACCGACGCCCTGCCCCGCGTGACCACCGGGGCCCTCGATGCGGCGGTGGTGGTCGACTACCCCGACGCGCCGGGACCGAGGGACAACGCGACGGTTCGGCATCTGCTGTGTCGAGACTGGTTCAAGATCGTGGTGCCGTGGGAACACCCGTTGCGCGGTCCGATCGTCGATCTCGAGGCGCTCGCCCATGAATCGATGATCACGTCGCCGCTCACCACCAGCTGCGGTCGGTGTATCGCCACCGCGTGCCGTCAGGCGGGCTTCGAACCCGACGTCGTGCACCAGATCCAGGACTACCCCGGGGTCCTGAACCTGGTCGCGGCGGGGGCGGGGGTGGCGCTGGTCGCGGACCTGGGCCTGCTTCATCCCCCGCCGGGGGTCCGAATTCTGCAGCCACGGCGAAGAATCTGCCGTCATGTCGAGCTCGTGTACCGAGATACGAGCACGGCCCGTCCATCGCTGCGCGCGTTCCTCGAGGTTCTCGACCTGGTCGCGGATCGCGCGGGGCTCGACCGCGGGGGCAGCGAACGAGGCGCCATATCTGCGCATCCGTTTAGTAAATAGCGCCGTCGGTTTCGGGTAAACTTGGGACCTTGGTCACTCTTCGGCCGTGACGGCCGATAACCAGCGAGTGGGGATGGAGGGCCCTGTGAAGCGTCCTGAGCACCTTAAGCGGGTGATGTGCGAGATTCAGGTGCCCTATATCGTCGACCTCAAGCCCGACGATCACCGGCTGCTCCAGCTCTCGATGGCCGCTCAGGCGCATCATTATGCGTTGGACCGGCCGAAGTGGGAGCTTCGCGCCGACGCGGGCCAAAACTCCGAGTCCAGCCCCGTATTCATCTTTCGCAAGTCGGGGCTCCTGCGGGGGGCACCGTACAAACGAATACTGGTCCTTCGGCCCCACGCGCTGTCGTTTTTGGTCCTCGACTTCGAGGGTGTCGAGGACCTCAAGCGAGACTTACTTCCCCTCACCGAAGCGTTCTTCGACGCGTTCGAGATCGATCTGGTCACCCGGATGGCGGCCCGCTACTCGAACGCGTGGGTGTGCTCGACGAGCACCATTCAACGGTTTCCGGCCGGCTTTTTCGATTTCGCGACCGAAAATGACCTCGGTGAGGTGTCGCAGTACGCCTGGCGGATGCAGGGGCGCATGGCGACGTCGTCCGCGGATCGGGTCGTCGAGTACATCGTTCAGGTCGGCAAAGGCCAAGGGGAGCCAGCGGTGGCCGATGTCGCGTCGTTGGTTCCGAAATCCCCTCAGGGCGCCATCGTCCTCGACATTGAGTGTTTTACGTCGGATCTTGATCGCGCACACATCGAAAATGCGCTGGACGTGACACATAGGTCCGCCGAGCACGTCTTCGGGTGGTTATATAGATCTCGGCAGGAGAGGAGGGCGCATGGCGAATCGATTCGATGACGACTACGACGGTTTCGCGACCACGGAGCGGGTGGCGGACGTTCGAAGCCGTCAGACGGCTGCGGTGACCGAGCTCGCGCTCGCCGAGCCGCCGTGGAATCGGCTGTCCCGAAGCCTCGACAGCCTCCACGTGGTGGAGGCAGAGGAAGAGCCCAACGAAGTGAGTTCCGTACATGCCCGCAGAAACGAGCTGATGTACCAGCTATCGAAGGCGACGAAACCCGAGGTTCGGCGTTCGATAGAGGCTCGACTGGCGTTGGAGGAGAAAGCGCTGGCCGAGAAATTCCGCAAGGAAACGCACGAACCCGCCAAGAAGAAAGCCAAGAAGCTCCTCGGTAAAACCGACGAGCTCCTGGAGCTTTTGCATAATCTATAACCGCCTGCTAAACGCCCGATACGAGTGGCGAAATCCCGGATCGTCAAGATTCCCGACGAACCCGAGGGGTGGATCTACTCGCCCGAAGACGGGCTCCCTTATCGTCGCTACCGCGCCCTCATCCGCGACGAGTGCGCCCGAAGGTGCGCTTACTGCTTGACCCGCGAGTCGCTCTACCCGGCTGGGGAGCGAGCCTTTCAGCTCGACCACTATCGGCCGAAGGCCAAGTACCCGGAGCTCGCTCGCCGGTACCGAAACCTTCGTTGGTCGTGTAGTGAATGTAATCGCCTCAAGGGCACCCATCCCTTTCGCTACAGCGTGCAACGTGGTTTGCATAGGATTCCCAAGGCCCAGTGGCTGCCGGACATCATGTCGGATCGACTGCGCGACCATTTCGTTTATCGCGCGACGTCTGGCCTGTTCGAGGCGGTGTCGGCGCGGGGGGAAGAGGCCATCCGCCGCCTCAATCTCAACGCCCAGTATCGGGTTCAGTTTCGTCTCGATCTCGAAGCCGCGGTCGACCTCCTGCACTCGAAACTCAAGCAGGTCAAGCGCCTGGTCGACGAGAAGAAGGCGGACGGCGTCGTCATTCCCGACGAGATCAAGGCGCTCCGCAAAGAGCTGCGGAAGTCCTATGACCGAATGACCAAGGACCGCCGGACCCACGACGCGGTTCTCGAACCTTGAGTTCATGCTTCTTCGCCGCTAACCATTGTTCCATGGCATGGATAGTGCTGGTCGTGGCTGGACTGCTCGAGGTCGTATGGGCGATCGGCTTCAAGTACGTCGATGAACAATCGCCGTTGTGGATGCGCGGCGGGGTCTTCTTGGCCCTGACGGGGAGCTTCGTTCTGCTGGTCAGCGCGCTCAAGGTCCTCCCCGTCGGTACCGCCTATGCGGTGTGGACGGGGATCGGCGCGGTTGGGGTCGCGCTGGTGGGGGTCATCGCGTTCGGGGAGTCGGCCCAGCCCCTTCGACTCGCTTTCATCGGTCTGATCATCGTCGGGATCATCGGTCTCAAGCTGACCAGCGCGAGTTGATGTGTCGCCGGCCTCCGCTACAGGACGACGCTGCGTTCAGTCTCCGGCGTTTGCCTCGAGCACTCCGCCACCCTGGTATGGTGGCACCATGCGCCGTGGCTCCCTCGTCGTCGCCTGCTCCCTCGTCGTCGCCTGCTCGGCGATCACGGGAAAGCGAGGCTGCGGTTCGGACGGGCCGCCGCGGATTCTTAAGAAGGTCGAGGAGACGACCAAAGTCACCGGCGGCCTCGAGGCCATCGAGGCGCGGGGAACGCTGCGCATTCTCGTCCGGCGGTCGGAGGGTACGTTTCTTCCTCGGGCCGGGATGCCCTGGATGTCGGACATCGAAGACGCGGAAGCCTTCGCCGCGTCTTTGGGGGTCAAGCCGGTCTTCGTGCTCGTGGACGCTTACGACGAACTGATACCTGCGCTTTTGGAGGGGCGTGGAGATCTCATCGCCGCCCAACTCACCATCACCGATGAACGTCAGCGCAAGGTCGCGTTCGCCCGTTCCACCTTCGCCGTGGAAGAGATCGTGGTCGGAAAAAGGGGCGTCGAGAATCTTCCGACCGATCCAGAAGAGCTATCCGGTTGGGACGTGGTCGTTCGCGCGAGCTCGGCCTATGCAACCTCGCTGGCGGAGATCGCCAAAGATGGAGGGATCGACATCAAGGTGGTAAAGGCGGATGAGCGACTCGATACCACCCAGATCGTAGACGCGGTCACCAACGGCGACGGCCGGCAGCTGACGGTGGTCGATAGTCACATCCTCGACGCCATCGAGCTGTACAACGATCGGGTCCAGCGTCTGTTTACGCTCTCCGAGGGCCGGAAGATCTCCTGGGCCGTACGCAAGAAGAACGACGATCTCAGAGCCGCGCTCGATCGATTCATCATTCGCCGCGCGATGACCGAGGGCCGCCGATCTGCTCGCACGGGGGATCTCGGGGCGATCGTCGACCGCGGTGTGCTACGGGTGCTGACTCGCAACAACGGGGCGAGCTACTTTCTGTACCGGGGTGAAGCGCGAGGGTTCGACTACGAGCTCGTCGAGCTGATCGCCGAGGAGCTCGATGTCCGACTGGAGATGGTCATCGCCCCGGATCGAGCCGAGCTGATCCCTTGGCTTGTCGCCGGCCGAGGCGACGTCATCGCGGCTCAGATGACCGCCACCGACGCCCGTAAAGACCAGATAGCCTTCAGTGAGCCGTATCTGCTCACGAAAGAGGTCCTCGTCCGGCGAAAGGGGGCCGACGGCCCGAAGACGGTCGATGAACTGGCCGGCCAGACGGTGTTCGTTCGGCCGGCCTCCAGCTACTACTCGACCCTCCAACGCATCCGCGCCGGTGGCGTCGACGTGAAGATCGAAGCGGTGCCCAACGACGTCGAGACCGGGGTCCTCATCCGGCAGGTCGCGGCGCAAGAGATCCCGTACACCGTCGCCGACCAACATCTGCTCGACATCGAGTTGACGTACGGTGTCGGGGTCGAAGCCGCCTTCGCTCTCGTCGATGACGAACAGCCCATCGCGTTCGGGGTTCGATCCACCAACCCACAGCTCAAGGCGTATCTCGACGGATTCGTGCGCCGCCGGTATCGCGGCCTCAAGTACAACATCGCGCGGCAGCGATACTTCGAGAACCAGCGGACGGTGGCGCGATATCAGACGCGCCGCGCCGACCGGACCCAGCGCCTGTCCCCGTACGATGATCTACTGAAGAAGTATGCTGAGCGGTACGGTTTCGACTGGCGATTGATGGCCGCTCAGGCCTACGTCGAGAGTCGCTTCGACCCCAACGCCGAGAGCTGGGTAGGGGCGCGGGGACTGTTCCAGGTGCTGCCCCGTACGGGTGCGTCGCTCGGATTCAAGGATCTGACCGACCCCGCAACCGGGATCCACGCGGGAATCAAGTACATGTCTCGACTGGTGCGGCGCTTCGACCCCAAGCTCCCGCTCAGCGAACGTCTTCGAATGGCTCTGGCCGCGTACAACGCGGGGCTCGGCCACGTGCACGATGCTCGGCGTCTGGCGCGGGCAGAGGGGCTGGACCCCGATCGGTGGTTCGACAACGTGGAGGCAGCGATGCTGCTCTTGTCTCGGAAGAAGTACGCCCGGGCGGCGCGCAACGGCTACGTTCGAGGCGAACAGCCGGTGGCCTATGTGGGCCACATTCAGAGTTTGTACGAGCAGTACGTGCAGATGTTGGGCGACTAAATTTAGATAGGGCCGAGACACGCGGCCCTCCCGCCCCGAGTCTTAGGCGCCGAACGGCACTTGGATCGTTTCGCCGTGTTGGCTGAGGTCGAGGCCCTCTTCTTCGTCACTGTCGTCGACGCGCACGGTGATCATCGCGTTGGTCACTTTGAACAGCAACCAGGAGCCGACGAACGCGAATAGGCTTACGCCGACCAGCGCACCCATGTGGACCACGAACAGCTTGGTCTCGCCGGTGGTGAGCAGACCGCCCTCGTGGGCGAATACCGCGGTCAGGATCATGCCCGAGATTCCGCCGACGCCGTGGCAGGGGAACACATCGAGCGTATCGTCGAGGGAGGAGCGGGTGCGCAGATGGACCGCGTAGTTGCTGATGACCGCCGAGATGAACCCGATGGCGATGCTGGGCCCGACGCCCACGAAGCCCGCGCCGGGGGTGATGGCGACCAGTCCGACCACGGCGCCGATGCAGGCGCCCATCGCCGACGGGCGGTGACCCCGGATGGCGTCGAAGAGAATCCAGGTCATCATCGCAGAGGCCGACGCGGTGTTGGTGGTGAGGAACGCCGACGCGGCCACGCCGTCGGCGGCCAGGGCGGAGCCTGCGTTGAAGCCGAACCAACCGAACCACAGCATGCCGGTGCCCAGCAGAACGTAGGGGATATTGGCCGGTTCGTGGCCGCTGCTGACGCCCTTTCGGGGCCCCAGCACCAAGGCGCCGGCCAGCGCCGCGTAGCCAGCGCTCATGTGCACGACCGTGCCGCCCGCGAAGTCCAGGACGCCGAGGTTTCGCAGGAGGCCGCCCGGATGCCACGTCATGTGGGCGAGTGGGGCATAGATGACCAAGGAGAACAGCACCATGAAGCACAGGTAGGCGGAAAAGCGGACCCGCTCCGCGAAGGCGCCGGTGATGAGCGCGGGGGTGATGATCGCGAACTTCAGCTGAAAGAGCGCGAACAGGGCCAGCGGAAAGGTCGGTGCGAGGTCGGCGTGGGTCTCGAAGCCGACGTTCTTGAAGAACAGGAAAGTCATCGGGTTGCCGATGAACCCGCCGATGCTGTCTCCGAACGCGAGGCTGAAGCCGACGACGACCCAGATAATGCTGATCGCGCTCATTGCGATGAAGCTCTGCAGCATCGTGGAGATGACGTTCTTCGGCCGAACCATACCTCCGTAGAAGAACGACAGGCCTGGGGTCATGAGTAAGACCAGCGCGGTCGCGGTGAGCATCCATGCCGTATCTCCGGCGACCAGCGCCTTGCCGGGATTGGTGACCTCAGGTGCGTTCGGAAGCAGGCAGCCGATGACGCTGAAAATCGCCAGAATGAGGAATGGAGGTATCGCTCGCGAACGCATGACGCTGGTCGTCACCCGCCCCGCACGAAGGATCAAGAGCCCTCGCAATCCCCTAAATTCCGACTATCTAGCGCCACGAAACCACACCGGGGGGCCAGTTTGTCCGACGGTGCGCCGGATTAACTACAGATTTCGTGGCGGCGCATCCGTCACGTTGTCCGATTGTCCGTCCCGCGTCCGGCGAGGAGTACCGGCGCGATCGATGAGAATCATCGGTCGATGGACATGATCGGAGAAGGTCGGTTTAGGCGCAATGCCGGTCTCTTAGGGCTATTTGGCCGTAGTTTCAGTGACTTGCAATTCCTCTTGACCATCTCGGATGTCAGCTTCAGCTGCGCGGGGCTTCGCCA
>JANQQN010000331.1 GCA_028289325.1 Myxococcota bacterium
TCCGTACTCGGCGACCGCCCCCCCGGCGCCGTAGATTCGCGGTCGACCGACGGTATCGACGTCGACCGGCTCCGCCGAACGGTGGGACTCGGATCCGACCACGATGAGCCGCGGCTTCGGGCCGCCATCGGGCCCCGACAGCACGCCGGCTTCCATGAGCGCGGACACCATCGCCGCCGCGGACAGGACGTTCACCTGTTCCATCTCGTCGAAGCCATCCTGGGTCAGCCGGGACCGCTGGGCCACCATCCCCGCGTTCTGAACCACCCGGTCGAACCGGAGACGATGGGTCCGACAGGTCTCGACGAACGAGTGGATGGTCGACAGGTCCGTCAGGTCGAGGGGCAGAAAGCCGACCTCGGTCTCGCCGGTGAACGGCGGCCAGCCTCGCGGGCGGCGGCCGGTGACCACCACCCGGGCCCCTCGTTCGGCGAGCTGGGCGGCGACCGCTCGGCCCAGGCCCGAGGTCCCCCCGGTCACCAGCGCCGTCGTCCCTTCGATTCTATCTTCGGCCGCGAGCGGCCCCACCTCTCGCCGGGTCACGAACAGGTCGCGGATACCGGACCACGTCGCCCCCACCGCAGAGCGGTGTTCGTCGGTCATGCCCGGCCTCCGGACACATCCTCGAGGTGGGCGTAGTAGGGCCCATACCGCTCGCGCACCATGGCCTCGTCGAGACCGAAGTCCGCCAGCTGGTAGCGGTGTCGACCGAAGCGGTGTTGGGTATGCGAACCGATCACCGCCCGCACCCCGCGTTCGATGGTCTCATCGTACGACCAGCCGGCGAAGTCGTAGATGCGCTGCACGGCCTGCACCGGATCGCGGGTGATCTCGTCGTAATGCACGTCGAGCACGGGCAAGCTCGAGTCCGCGCGGCGATGGTCGAGGGCCTGAAGGATCATGTCGCTCTGGCGGGCGAGAAACTCCCGCCCGATCGCTTCCGGATCCACGGCGTCGCTGAACACCCCGCGACCGTGCGCGATCATGCTGCAGTAGGAGGCCAGGGTCGCCGTCGGGTCTCGATGGGTCATCACCACCCGCACGTCGCCTCCCGTTCGCTTGAGGACGTCGAGAAACGGCAGGTGGGCCGGCGACTTGAGCACCCATCTCCGGTCGGCCTCGAGCAGGTTCAGAACGTCTCGGAGCAGGGAGTAGGCCGCGGTCATGTCCTGTTGGGCGAGCCACGCCGCGTAGCTCGGCACGCACAGGGTCGCCTCCGCCACCGGACTGTACAGCGACAGATCGAGGAGCAGCGAGTCTTCCTCCACCCCGTCGGCTTCGACCGGATGGACGGCAAAGAAGTCCGGGGCCAGAAAAGACAACGCGCCCTGCGCGCGGCGAGCGGTCGACCGTCGCCGGTCGGTCCCCCGCGGGGGCGTGGGCGCCAACGCCTCCCACGAGGCGAGGGACCGGGTGCTCGGATCGCTGGCCAGGAGGCGGTGCAAATAGGTCGTCCCTGTCCGCTGTAGGCCGGCGATCACCAACCACGGGGTCGGGGGCCGAATCCGGACCTCGCGGTGACGGCGAAGGTGGTCGGCGAGGCGAAGCCGATTCTGCAGGACCCCGATCAAGCGCTCCCGGGTCATGTACCGCCCCACGGGGTGGAGGGCGGCTTCGGCCTCGATGGACTCGACCAGCCGCTGCAGAGGGGCCCGCACCGGCGGTACCCCGAAGTCATCGAGGCGCTCGCGCCGCTTGGCCGCGGTCATCAAGGCGTCGGGACCCAGACTCGACCGCCACCCGAGACCGCCGCCTACGGCGTTCGCGAACCGCACCACCGCCGGCCGATGAGGCGCCCGGTAGTCGGTCGACGTCGAGCGCGCGGCGGCCTCGGTCATCGAGCGACCTCCTGAAAGCGAGCCACCCGGGTCTTCGGTTCGGGGTGCGCTTCGGCGTGAATCCAGCGAAAGCACATCGTCCCGAACCGGTGGCCCCCGGTCTGGATCCAGTTCGGCCACCCGGGATCGCGGTGGGCGACGATGATGCGAACCGAACCGTCGGGCTCGAGATGAGCGGTGTGGTGGTTCACGTGGATGGTGAGGTGACGATAGTCGAGCGATTCCATCCAGTGGTTATTGAGCTGGAAGTTCCACATTCGGCAGACGGGTGGGGTCGCCTCGATGATCAACGCCTCGTGGTCATCGAGGCGCCAGTACGAGTGGTAATACGCGATGTTCGGGTCGCCGCCGGCGGCCGTCGAACGGTCCGGGTCGAAACGCGGCAATCGATTGGTGTGCGACCGAAGGTCGTGGGCCCAGCGGGCGAAGAACACCGACGCGCCGGCCACGAGGTTGGCGGTCTTCGTGAGGCCATGATCCAGATGGGCCGCCGACAGCGGCGGTGACGCCGACGGGCCATCGATCCGAACCAGACGCAGCTCGGCCGGGGTCTCGGACGCCCGATCGGAAAACGTCTGTCGGACGATGAGGAGGCCGCTGTCGGCCGCCATGGGGAGCCAATTCTTCGGGTACTGGCGCTGACTGACGAAGATCTCCACCGAGCCATCGTCGTCGACGGCGAGGTCCGCCGAATCGAGAAATCCGGTCGGGGGCAACCCACCACCTTCGCCGTAGCCGCCCTTTTGGGTGGAGAAGGTGAGCATATGGACCGTGCCGCGGGTGCCGACGAGGCGATACTCGAAGGCCCCGCTCACCGTCGCGTTGTAGTAGTGGTTGTCGGGATTGTCGGCCCCGAGCTTCACCGTCTCGTGCACCATCCGCCGAAGCTCGGCCGTGGCCGGGTCCCCATACTCCAGAAAGGCCTCGAGCCCGGCCCGCGTGAGCCGCGATAGATATCGATAACCTTCGGCCTGGGTGAGCGGGTCGGTCGGGGTTCCGAAGCCACTGACGGATGCCCCCGCGGCCTTGAGAGCGTCACAGAACTCATCCCAACTCTGCCCGCTGACCACGCGGCGTTCGGCCACCGCGCGGTCGTCGAGACCCCGCAGGCCGCGAAGCCAACGCGCAGCGTTACGGTAGAGGTTCAGGAGGCTGAAGAGGAACCGTCGGATGGTGCCTCACTCCTAGAAGGGGCCGTCGATGCGGTCAAGACGCCGCGCCCGTGGCCAGCGTCCCGGTTCCGAGCTACAACGTCTTCAGTGTTCATCCTGATCGGCAGCCACCTCAAGAGCCGACCCGTGCCTGGCGGGCGTCGGGGCACGATGCTGTGCCGCCAGTGCGGACACGAGACGGAGTTCATGGAGCACGAGACCCAGGAGAACCTTCGCCTGTATCTCATCGATGTGGTCGGGTACGGGGCGAAGCGGGTGATGCGGTGCCGCGACTGCGGCGGGGCGGTGGTCACCAAAGACATCGACCAAACGGCGGCGAAGATCGACCAAGCCGGCACCCTCGCCGGCCACGTGTCCGACGTCGTGAACGAAGGCCGGCGGCTGATGGCGTCGGAGCAGGTCCAGGCGGCGACCCGCGACGCGACCGAAGGGGCG
>JANQQN010000338.1 GCA_028289325.1 Myxococcota bacterium
GGAGGCGGAGGCTCGCCGACAAGCGGAAGCGAAGCTGCGAAGGCTCGAGCTCGAAGCCCAGGCGCCGCCGCCGCCGCCGGCACCGGCGCTCCCGGCCGCCGCGCCCCCCCCGCCCGACGACGACGGGGGCTCCATCTGGCAGAGCCCATGGTTCTGGGCGATCACCGGCGCCGTGGCCGCCGGAGGCGCGGTCACGGCGGCGGTCCTGGTCAGCCAGTCGTCATCCTCCGATCCCTACGCCGGAACCACCGGCGTCACCCTTCGACCCTAGGACCCATCATGCGCCCTGCATTCAATACTTCTCTCGGATGGCGGCGGGCGGCCCTCGGGTGCGCCCTCCTCAACGTCATCGCGTGCTCGTCGAACGACGAGTCGCAGGCGGTCACGGTGGTCGTCGACACCAACTACGGCCCGGCCCTGGTCGCGGTCATCGCCGCGGTCACCGACGCCGAAGGCGATCCGCTCGCCGAGCATCGATTCGAGGCCCGCGAGCACGCATGGCCCCTGTCGTTCGCCGTGGTCACCGACGAAGGACAGCGCGAGCTATGGCTGCGCCTGCAGGCGATAGGGCCGAACGGGATCTGGTCGGAGCGGGTCGCGCGGGCGGATATTCAAACCAACGTGTCGTTGGCGGTCCCCGTGTTCCTCGACGCCGGCTGCCGCACCATCACGTGTCCGGGCTCGCAGACGTGCACCGAGCTCGGATGCGGAACGATCGACGCGCTCACCCACGAGGTCGAGCCCGGTCGAGAGCTGCAGGGCCTATGTCGGCCCGGCGAATCGTGGTGCGACGCGGACGGCGAGACCCTGCACGAATGCGTGGAGTTCGGCGTTCCCGCGTCCTCTTCCCGCTGCGCGAGCGGATGCGCGCCCGGCGGGGCGCGCTGCGCGGGGACGGTGGTCGGCGGCGTCCCGAGCGGCGACGGGGTCGAGGTCCGGGTCTCGGTCGGACCCAACGGCCGCGTGGTCTCCGCTCCGGCGGGGATCGTGTGCGGCGACGTGTGCGTGGCGAGCTTCCCGGCCGACAAGCCGGTCTGGCTGCAGGCGGTTCCCGACGAAGGCTACGAGGTCGACGACTGGTCCGCGCCGTGCGTCGACCCCAACCCGGGCGGGGAGCCCGAAGGGTGTGCGCTCGCCATGACCAACGGCGACATCGACGTCGGCGTATCGTTCCGCCCGGCGGACTGAGCCGCCGGCGGGGGCTAAACTCGCCGCATGATCGAGTTGCCCGAAGACGCGCCCATGGCGCGCTACCAGCAGTACATCCACGAGCTCGAAACCCTCCACGGCTGGCTGGACGTCGACCTGGTGCACAATTGCTTCCTCATGGGCGAGGAGGTCGGCGAGCTATTCAAGGCGATTCGGCGGCTCAACCGCCTGTGGCAAGAGTCGGCCAAGCCCGACGTAACGGACGCACAAGCGAAGGCCGCGGTCGGGGAAGAGATCGTCGATGTGCTCAACTATCTGCTCGCGATCGCGAACCGCCTGGACATCGATGTCGAATCGACCTTCCGCGTCAAAAACGCCCGAAATCAGAGGAGATCTTGGTCCTCATAGACGCCAAATCGTGCGCCTTTTCAGCGCGAGACACGCCGCGCCTCCTCTGCTAGGCAAGCGTACGGGCCGCGAGGCCCCGCGCGCTTATGACCGCTCACCACCGACATCTGCGCCACGACGGCCCTTTTCTCCCCTCATCGCAAACCGCGCGCCCGCGGCCCGATGACGTCGACGTATCCGGCGTGCCGGGGCTGTCCCCGCTGGAGTCGCTGGCCGGCAAACACATCCTGTTGCTGGGCACCACGGGGTTTCTGGCCAAGATCGTGCTCGCGATGCTCCTCGAACGGTTCTCGGTGGGCCGGATCTATTGCGCCATCCGCGGCACGCGGTCACTGAGTCCCGAAGACCGGCTGTGGAACGAAGTGTTGGGCTCGGAGATGATGAAGCCTCTTCGGGAGCGCTTCGGGCCCACCTTCGAGTCGTACGTGCGGGAGACGGTCGAGGTCGTCCCCGGCGAGCTCAGCAAAGACGACCTGGGCATCGACGAGGAGCTGCTCGCTCGTCTCAAGGCGGAGGTCGACCTGGTCATCAACTCCGCGGGGCTGGTCAACTTCAATCCGCCGCTGGACTCGGCGGTGGAGGCGAACGCCCTCGGCGCCCTGCGGGTCGCTCAGTTGACCGCGAAGCTCGAGAAGGCGCGGCTGGTCCACGTGTCGACGTGTTACGTGGCCGGCGCCCGATCGGGTCGGATCCGGGAAGACGCGCCGATCCTCGGATACTTCCCCAAACACGACGAGTTCGAGGGGGTCGACTTCGACTGGCGGCGCGAGCTCGACGACCTGCAGCGGATCATTCAACAGACCAAAGACCGCACGAACGACGCAGCCTTGAGCGCGACGTTCCGACGCGACGCCCTCGACCGGCTCAAGAGCGACGGGCGGGAACCCAACGACCGCACCCTCCGCGCCGCGATCACCAACCAGCGGCGCCGGTGGCTGGCCGAAGAACAGATCCGGCAGGGCCTGGATCGGGCCCGACACTGGGGCTGGACCAACATCTACACGTACACCAAGTCGCTGGGCGAGCAGGCCATCGCGGCCACCGAGGGGCTCGATTGGACGATCGTCCGGCCCGCGATCGTGGAGAGCGCGTCACAGTACCCCTTCCCCGGCTGGAACGAGGGGATGAACACCACCGCGCCCCTGGCGTATCTGGGGATGAAAGGCCAGATCAACTTCCCCGGGACCAACGACCTCATCCTCGACGTGGTTCCCGTCGACTACGTCGCATCGGGGATCATCGCCGCCGCCGCCGCGCTCACCGAAGGTGAATCGAACAAGGTCTACCAGGTCGCGGCCGGCGACGTGAACCCGGTCAGCATGGCCCGGACCATCACCCTCGTCGCTCTGTATCGCCGGCGCCTGTACAAGAAGAAGGAAGCCGACGGCTCGATGCCCAAGTGGCAAGCCCAGCTCCGCCAGCGAACCGGGCCGCTGGCGGTGAGCCGGGAGACCTACGAACGAATCTCGACCCCGATGCTGAAGAGCGTCCTGGGTCGCGCGCGCAAGGTGTTGGACAACATGGAGCCCGAGCGCTACGGGCCGCTCGCCGGCGCCGTCTCTCAGGCGAAAAAGCAGGTCAGCGAGTCCGAGACCAAAGTGAACAAGGTCATAGAAGCCTTCGACCTGTTCATGCCCTTCATCTACGAGAACAAGTACGTCTTTCGGACCAACCAAACTCGATCGCTGTTCGCGCGGATGAACGAAGCCGACCGCGCGCTGCTCCCGTTCGACACCGAAAACGTCGACTGGCGCCACTACTGGCTCGAAGTCCATATGCCGGGCCTGGAGAAGTGGGTGTTCCCTCGGCTCGACGAAGACGGACCGAAGCGGGTGCCCATCCCCAGGGACTACCGAGACCTGGCCGAGCTGTTCGAGTCGAGGACCGCCGAACACAGCCGGCGGGTCGCTTATCGGGTCGTGCGCAAGGGCGACGAGGTCGCCGACAGCTACACGTTCCGAGACGTCCATCGCGCCGCCCGCGCGGCCGCCGAGTACCTTCGCGACAAAGGCATCGGGCGCGGTCAACGCGTATTGCTGGCCTCCGAAGGCCGACCCGAGTGGGGCATGGCGTACTTCGGTATCATCCTCGCCGGGGCCACCGCGGTTCCGCTCGACATCGACCTGTCGCGCGAAGAGCTGATCAACATCGCGCGCGCCTCCGGGGCCGGACTGGCGATCGCCAGCGACGACCTGAAGAAGAAACTGCTCGAACTGGACGATAACGGTCTCACCAACGGCGAGACGCCCTCGTTCCCCGTCGACGTCGACACCTTCGACGAGGTCTTCGCGCGCGCCCACGCCACGGAGACCAACGGCGCCCTCGTCAAGCGGCGCCCGGAAGACGTCGCGTCTATCGTGTTCACTTCGGGCACCACCGGCCGGCCGAAGGGCGTCGTGCTCCTCGACCGAAACTTCGCCAGCCTCACCGCCCGGATGGCCACCCTGTTCGATCTCAATCGGATGGACGGGTTGCTGAGCGTGCTCCCGCCTCACCACACCTTTGAGTTCTCGGCCGGGCTGCTGCTCCCGATGGCCCACGGCGCATCGGTGACCTACCTCGAGGAACGAACCCCCGACCTCATCTCGAAGGCGTTCCGGGAAACACCGGTCACCGCCCTGGTGGGCGTGCCCGCGGTGTGGGAGTCCCTGCACCGCAAGATCCTCAACGAGATCGGCGCTCGGGGCGGAGGCGTGCTCGCCATCGTCAAGCTCCTGATCCGGCTCAACCGCGTGCTGCGCGACCGAACGAACTGGAATCCGGCGCGGTGGCTGCTGCGCCCGATTCAAGACGCGGTCGGTGGCCGCATGCGCTACATGGTCAGCGGCGCTGCTCCTCTCAAGCAAGACATCTACAAGGATCTGCGGGGCATGGGCTTTTCGATCCACGAAGGTTACGGCCTCACTGAAGCCGCGCCGGTGCTCACCGTCGGCTGGCCGAACCATCAAACCCCGGCCGGATCCGTAGGATGGCCGTTGCCTGGTCTCGACGTCCGCATCGACAACCCCAACGACGACGGGGTCGGTGAGGTCATCGCGCGTGGCCCGACCATCATGCAGGGCTACCTCGACGACGAGAAGAGCACCTCGCAGACGCTCCGGGACGGATGGCTGCATACCGGCGACCGCGGCCGGCTCGACGACGACGGGCGGCTCTACATCGTCGGCCGCAACAAAGACGTGGTCATCGACACCAGCGGCAAGAACGTCTACCCGGACGAAATCGAGGAGATCTACGGCGACCATCACCTCATTCAAGCCCTGTCGGTGGTGGGGGTCCCCGCCGAGTCCGGCCACGGCGAACGGGTCGCGGCGCTGGTAGTGCCCAACTATGAGTCGACGGAGGCGGTCGAAGACGGCCTCAGCCGCGAGGAGGTCCGCGAGCAGATCCGCCGTCACTTCAAACAGGTCGGTAGCCGGCTCCCCTTCGCTCGCAGGGTCAAGATCATGCACCTTTGGGACGGCGAGCTCCCTCGGACCTCGACCCAGAAGGTCCGGCGGAGCGTCGTCCGCGACGAGATCATCCGGCTCGAGGCGACCCTCAACGCCGCGCGGGGCGAAGGCGACGCGTACGGCAATGACGGCATCGAAATGTCGGTCCGGCGAACGGTGGCGGCGATCGCCCAAAAAGACGTGAAAGACGTCTTGCCTCACCACAGCCTCGCCGATCAGCTCGGATTCGATTCGCTGATGCAGCTCGAGCTGTACACCGCCCTCGAGGCCGAGTTCCCCCACGCTCGGATCAGCCAGGACGACATGAACCTGGCCGAGGTGGTCACCGACATCGTGAAGCTGGCCGAACGAGACCGTTCGGGCGACCACGAACGGGTGCAGGAGGTCGGGCGCGAGGAAGAAGCGCGGCCGTTCCAGGTCCCTCGACCGCTGGCCACGGCCGGCAAGAAGGCGCTCGGGTTTCTGCAGCGGATGAGCTACGAGCAGATCCTCGAGTGCTCGGTCGAAGGTCAGGGCAACATTCCTGCGAACCGAAACTTCATCGTGGTCTCGAACCACGCCAGCCACCTCGATCTTGGGCTCATCAAACACGCCCTCGGCCCGTTCGGCCAGGGTCTGCGCACCCTCGCCGCCCGAGACTATTTCTTCGACGACCCGTGGCGCCGCGCGTACTTCGAGAACTTCACAAACCTGCTGCCGATCGACCGTCACGGCTCCCTCAAAAAGAGCCTCCGACTCGCGACCGCCGCGCTGCGGCGGGGCGAGAACCTTCTCATCTTCCCCGAAGGCACCCGCGCCCGCGACGGCGTGATGGTCAGCTTCAAGCCTGCGGTCGGCCATCTATGCCTCAACGAAGACGTCGACGTATTGCCGATCTTCCTCGAAGGCACCTTCGACTCGATGCCGGTCGGCGCAGCGCTGCCGAAAGCGCGCAGGCTGGCGGCGAAGATCGGAGACCCGGTCACCGCGGATCGCATGCGTGCGCAGACCGAAGGCATGGCGCGATCACTGGCCTACAAACACGTCGCGTGGACCGCGGAGCAGGACGTGCGCGACCTCGGCGGCCTCCCAGGAACCTCGCCGCCCCAACGCCCCACCCCCCGCGCGCGGCTGAAGAAGGCGACGACGGCCAAGGAAACGTCGAGCGAAGCGTGAGCGAAGCCTCGATGAATATCTTCGTCACCGGCGGGACGGGCTTTCTGGGTCGCCACGTGGTCGAAGCCCTGATGGGCGCCGGCCATGCCGTCTCGGCCATGGTTCGCCACCAGCGAGCCCCTCTACCCGACGGCGCCAAGCCGATCCTCGTCGCGCTGGATGACGTAGCCGGGCTCACGGCCGCTTTGGCCGGCGTCGACGTGGTGGTCCATATCGCGGGCAAAGTGTCCCGAGACCCACGCGACTCGGCGGAAGTCTATGCTCTACACGTTCAGGGCACTCGGGCTCTGCTGGAAGCGATGGACGCGGCCGGGGTACCGAAGATGGTCCTCGCGTCGAGTTCGGGAACCATCGCCGTCTCCGACGAGCCGGGACCCCCGATGGACGAAGAACACGAGCCCCCCTTCGAGATCATCGGCAAGTGGCCCTACTACGCATCGAAACGCCTCCAGGAGAAGGAAGTGCTGGCCTGGCACCACCGCGGCGACGGCGAAGCGATCATCCTCAATCCGTCCCTCCTGCTCGGACCCGGCGACGAGAAGCTGTCGAGCGCCAGCGATGTCCTCAACGTCTTGAACGGCCGCGTCCCTGCGTTCACCGACGGAACGGTCGCGTTCGTCGACGTCCGGGACTGTGCGCCGGCCTTCGTCGCCGCCCTCACCGCCCCCCCCGGACAACGTTACTTGCTCAACGGCGCCAACATGGACGTACGTACGTTCATCGAACGCGTGGCCCTCACCGGCGATGTCGCGCCCCCGCGGATCCGCGTTCCCCGACGGTGGGCGGTGGGCGGAACCAAGGTCCTCGAAGCGCTCTACGGGACCATCGACCGGGTGCCGCCGATCGACCCCGTCAGCGTGGACATGGGCGCCC
The DNA here is from genome assembly GCA_028289325.1 of Myxococcota bacterium. GTDB lineage: Bacteria > Myxococcota > Kuafuiibacteriia > Kuafuiibacteriales > Kuafuiibacteriaceae > JANQQN01. Next base: position 7,038 of record JANQQN010000338.1, read on the forward strand.
ACCATTGGGGATGCACGGCGGAACGGGCGCGGCGAACCCTGGGCTTTTCCGCTCGAGATCCTCAGGTCACATTGACGGACACCGTTCGCGACCTGTCTCGCCGAGGGCTCTTTCACCGAGGTTGAAGTCGTGTCGCGACCCCTGACCCCGAAACCCGACGCACACCCGCAGGGCCCGAAGAGCGCTCGACGGGGCCGGGTCCACGATCGCATCCTCGACGCGTACGGGCGGGTGACCGCCGGTGCCCCCGCGGACCGCGCGCTGCAGCAGGTCTTCAAGAAGGCGAGGGATCTCGGGAGCCGGGAACGCGCCGAGGTCGGCGACGTGTTGTTCGGGCTGCTGCGCACCCAACGCCGGATCGACGACCGCCTCGAGCGGGCGGCGCGGGCCGAGAAGCGGCGCATCGATACGCTCGACGCACCCATGCTCAATCGAGTGCGAGTGTTGGCGTATCTCGCCGAACAGGAGGTCGCACTCGACGTCCTGGAGGCCACCGACGCGCCGGCATTCAAGCGCTTGCCGAACGTCCTGCAGCGGATCGCCACCGGCCGGATCCCTCGGTCAAAAAAGAAGGGGTTGGAGGCGCTGGCCATCGAGCTGTGCTTTCCCACATGGATGGCCCGGCGATTGGTCGACGCTTTCGGCGAGGAGCGAACGCGGGCCATCGGTGGGGGCCTGGACGGCCGGGCGCCGATCACCCTGCGGGTGGCCAACCGCTTCGATCGCGACGAGATCGCGGGCCGGATTCGGTCCGAGCATGAATTGGGGCCCATCCCCACCCGTCTGTCGCCCCAGGGTCTCATCCTGCCGCGCGCCGTCGACTTGCCGAGCTGGGCGATGTTTCGCGAAGGCGCAGTCGAGCTACAGGACGAAGGTAGCCAACTCGTCGCCCTCGCCTGTGGGCTCTCGCCAGACGAGCGGGTCTTGGACGCGTGCGCAGGGGCCGGGGGCAAGACCATCGCCCTCACCGACGCCTTGGGCCGCAGCGGTCGGGTGGTGGCGATGGATCCCGAACCATCGAAGCTCGACGAGCTGAAGAAACGGGTGGCGCGGACCGACCTCGACCCCGGTCTCGAGGTGCGGACCGGCGACCTGACCGAGCTGCCGGACGACCTGCAAGGCGCTTTCGATGCGGTGCTGGTCGACGCGCCGTGCACCGGTAGCGGAACCCTCCGCCGCCACCCCGACCTTCGATGGCGGCTGAAAGACGCGGACATCGAGGCCGAAGCGGGCCGCCAGCGCCGCCTCCTAACCGGCGCGCTGGCTGCTGTTAAACCCGGAGGGCGGCTCATCTACGCCACCTGCTCGGTGTTCGCGGAGGAGAACGAAGCGATCAGCGCTTACCTGTTGGCGCAAGAGCCGCGGTTGACGCCCCTCCCGCTCGCCGCGCTGTGGGGAGAGCGGCTGTCGCACCAGCTCGCGGCCACCCATGAGGTCCGGATCGGCCCGGGTCCGGATCGCGACGGTCCCGACGGGTTTTTCATCGCCGCTTTCCGTCGTCGGTCGTGACCGCGCGCAACACTGGTCATCCTGCGTGGATTGAGGCTTGATCGGTCCGTGCGCCCGCGGTTCGGAAGACTCGCGCTGGCCGGCGGCCTGGTCGCAGCGTTCGTGGTGGCGACCGAAACCGGCGCCCTCACCGCGGACCCGATCTTCGGCGCTGGCGGTCCCCTGATCGACCTTTCCGACACCACGCTGGTCGTGGCGCTGGTCGAGGACCCCGACTTTCCACCCCTGGACGAACGGCTGGTTCAAAAAGCGCTGCGCTTCGCGGGCAACGAGTTCCGGGTCCGGTTTGCGGCCGAGCCGCCCAAGATGGCGGTTCGTTATCGATTTCGCGTCGACCGCTTCGTGAGCACCTACGCACGGGCCGACGACCCCCGCTGCAGAGACCTGTTCGCAGCCCGGTACACCGGACGCGGCCCCGAAGAGCTCGACCCATTCGTGACGCAGGCCAAGCGCTTCCTGAAGCGCTGGGACCTCGGGTCCATCCGCGGCTTCGTCGACAAGCCCGGCGTGGCCATAGACGCCTACGACGACGCGTACAACTACTACCGCCAGCACTACACCGAAGCCGTCAGGAGCCTACAGGGGCTCAAAACGCCGGCCGGAACCCCGCTCGTGGAGCCGACAAAGACGTCGGCCCGGTCTTTCGTCGGCTGGCTGTGCGCGCTGAAGCGACAGGACGACTACGACGTCATCCTCACCAACACGTTCATTCTCGCCGACCTGATGACCGAGCCTCACCCTCACTCGGTGTTCGGTAAGGCCAAGATCGGCGGCATCGCGGTACACAGCCCCAACCGAACGGCGCTGGGGGCGCAGGTGCTGCTCGCCACGACCTTCGGCATCGATACCCAGATCGCGTCGCTGTCCGAGTTGAACGGCGCGCCGGCGTCGGTCGATGAGCGGGCGGAGATCCTCGGCGCCTACCTGCTCGCCCACGAGATCGCGCACGCGGTGTTCGGCATCCCCGACGTCTTCGACCATCCGCCAGGATGCCTGATGACGTCCCGCCCTGGCGCGAGTTACCGCGACGGCTTGGCCGAGCTGCGCGCCTACCCGCGCCCCTGCCCAAAGTGCCGGCCGTACGTTGAATCGCGGGGGCTGCTCGCCGACGCTCGCGCTCAGCTCGACGCGGGCCAGCCCGCGCTCGCGGCCCGCCGCGGGCGGCGAGCGATCGCCATGTTGCCCAAACACTTTCACGGACGGCGGCGAGCGCGCTTGTCCGAGATGAGCGTCGTGGTGTCCCGGGCCTACGCCGCGCTCGGCCGGCCCCAGGTCGCGAACCGGTACGCAACCTTCGCCACCAAGCTCGATCCCGGCTCTCGCGACGCGAAGGCGCTCCAGACCGCGCTGAGCCTCCCCACGCCGGGTTCGGACGCCGTCGAGGCTACCCGCACCGCCACTGTAGCCCCTGCTGCGCCCTGAGCGGCCACCGTCGTCGTACATGACCGCCCCCGGGGCGGCCCTGTGCTAACACCCTACTTCGACATGCGGAACATCACGACGCGGCCGTGCAACGTGGCTCAACCTGCCGTCGATCTTCGGTTGCAACTGCGCACCACCGGGTGGCTATTTACCGACGGTTACATAACGGGCGCCGGACCGAGCCGAGTGCACGCCGAGCAGGTTCGAGCCTGGTTCTCGGCTACTCGCCGATGACGGGCCTTAGTATGCTCGCCCCGCAGCCGAGCCCGAAGATCTTCCTCTCTGCCGAAGAAGGCCTCGTTGGGCGTCCGGCCACCAAGCTCGGCTCGAGGAATGAGGTTATTCTGAGCTCGACGACTTCAGTGCCAGAGTCTTCAGTCGTCACGACTCTCGGCAGCCCGCGGCGAACCCAGATATGCCGTGTAGATTTTTGGGATACCGAGATTCGGGAACAAGGACAGGTTGCCAGATTTGACGATGGCTTCGCGAATCCTGTGGTCGTACGTGCGTCGGAGAGCTCTCGTCACCGGGTCGGATAACAACGAATTGTCTCAGTGGATCAAGGAGGAGTTGCCTACAGCAGGTTCGCAATTGCACACGGGTTCCGTGGGGAGGCTGCGCCACGACGCTCGGCGGAGTAATTGCACAGGACAGTGAAGCTACTCAGAAGAAGGCGACGGAAGAAGGCTCCTTCTAAAGGACTGCACGGCCTCGAAGACGTTCTCGTCAATCGCATAGGGCTGTAGGCGATCCACCGTCAGCTCGGGTAGGTTCTGACTCGCTGCAATCTTGTCGTAGTCGCTTCGCTGTCCGGTGGGTGGACGGTCCTTCGGGCGGGCGTACATTTCGAGACGCTCCCCGAACAGGATCCAGACCTCCTCCACCCCGAGGGCTGCATAGAGCTCTAGCTTGTCGAGGCCCCCAGACGTGAGAACGACTTCGATAGCGAGGTCGGGCACGTCCTGATTGGGTTTGAATGCGTAGGACTCGTCTGGTTCGATGCCTTTTTCCATCGCCTCGTTCTTGAGGGTGGTGGAAGCGACGGGATCGAAGTACACCCCGCGCTCGAAGCAGTAGGCTTCCACGAGCCTTCCCAAGCTCGACTTCGCTCTTTCGTGTCGTCTCGAGGGGCTCATTAGCTCGATTGTTCCGTTGGCGTAGGCCAGCTTCGGCGCTGGGTTGTCGCCCCGAATGGCGAGCACGGCCTCGAATTGCCACCAGTTCATCCCATGGAGCCGGACGATCTGGTCGACCTCACCAATCTCGGGAAGCTGAGCCGCGCGGACCACCACTGGATGATACCCGATAACACGGCTTGTCGGTGGCGGATTGCTAACCCTATGAAGTTTCAGGAACTTGGCACGGTCGCCCCACCGATGCGAGCAGTGCGGTGCGACGTGGCGGCGCTCGCCGTCGAATCGCGTACGAGCTCGATGCCCTCGGCCTCGCCGCCATTGCGGATCATGGTGCGGACCACCGGCCGACCAAGCCGTGGTCTAGCCTGGATAGCTCACCACCTTCCCCGCCAGGCGCCGTAACGGACTGAGATTCCCCAACGATTCTATCCTTCGAAGGGTGATGTAGCCGGTACAGGGTGTTCGGCTCGGGGTGCGCGTGCGGGTGCGCGTTGAGCGTCGGGGGTCAAGCGTC
>JANQQN010000357.1 GCA_028289325.1 Myxococcota bacterium
GAGGTGCTCGAGCAGGCGCGGGATATCCGTGGGCTCCTCGGGACACAGAACGTCTTCGGCGCCGCCGGCCAGGCCACTCATCATCGCGATGTACCCCGAGTGACGGCCCATGACCTCGATGAAGAACAGCCGGTTGTGAGACTCCGCGGTATCTCGGATCCGGTCGATGGCGTCGAGGGCGACGTTGAGGGCCGTGTCGAACCCGATCGTGAAGTCGGTGCCGCCGATGTCGTTGTCGATGGTTCCCGGCACGCCGATCACCTGCACCCCGTGTTCGGCGTGCAGCATTTGCGCCCCGCGGTACGAGCCGTCTCCGCCGACCACTACCAGGCCCTCGATGCCCCGTGACTTCAGGTGTTCCGCCCCCAGGGCGCGCCCCTCGGCCTCGTAGAACGCCTTGCAGCGGGCGGTGCGGAGAATCGTCCCGCCCTTGCCGATGATGCCGCCCACGTCGCGGTTGGACAGCTGGATGATCTCGTCGTCGATCAGCCCCTGATACCCGTACCGAACGCCGAAGACATCGAGGCCGTGATAGTGCGCCGTCCGGACCACGGCGCGGACCGCCGCGTTCATGCCCGGCGCGTCGCCGCCACTGGTCAGCACTGCAATCCGCTTCATGACGCATTACATGCGGGAGCCCGCCGCGGATGTCGAGCTGCCGGTACCGGCGCGTCACACAGCAAGCCGCGGCCGACGGTCGGTTCCTGGTTGGTGGGCGGGGATGGTGACGTCAGTCGGTCATGAATCGGTCGAGAAAGTGACCCATCTGCCGCTTCTTGGTCTGAAGATAGTCCGCCGAGTGCTCGTTGGCTTCGATCTCGATCGGCTCCCGGCGCTCGACCTGAATGCCGAACTCCTCGAGGCCTTGAATCTTCTCCGGATTATTGGTCATGAGCCGAACCCTGGCGATGCCGAGGTCGTGGAGCATCCCCGCCGCGACGTCGTAGGTTCGCAGATCGGTTTCGAAGCCGAGCTGGTGGTTGGCTTCGATCGTATCCGCCCCGTCGGCCTGGAGCTTGTATGCCCGGATCTTGTTGCCGAGGCCGATACCCCGGCCTTCCTGGCGCAGGTACAGCAGTACCCCCTCACCCTCATCGACCATTCGGTCGAGGGCGGCGTCGAGCTGCTCACGGCAGTCGCACTTGAGGGAGCCCAGCACTTCGGAGGTCAGGCACTCGCTGTGAGCGCGGACCAAAACCGGCGAGGTGCCGTGTTCGGGGCGGCCGATGACCACCGCGACGTGTTCTTTGCTCTCGATCGCTCGGCCGTCTGAGGTCTCACGATACACGACCACCCGGACATCTCCACGGTTGGTCGGCAAAGGCGCTTCGGCGTAGCGAACGACGCGCGCGCCGGAGGTATCAGTTTTCATTGCAGGAAGGATCAAGGTCTTCAGACCTCCGCGGCCCGCGTCGTGACCGATGCGAACCTAGGTACCGACGCCGGTAGTGTCAACTTCGGCGCGCGCTTGACGCGGACGGTGCTCAGGCGCTGTCTCGGCAGGGTGAACGAAATCACGTCGTATCCTGGCTCGGTGTCCACACGTAGACGACCGCCTGATCCTGCGGCCGCCGAAGCGGCGGTTAGGGCTCTACTCGAGGCGCTCGGCTTTGACCCGGAAGACCCGGCGCTAGCGACCACGCCTCGCAAGACGTCCGAAGCGTTCATCGACGCGCTAACGTGTGGATACGAAACCGATCCTGCCGCCGCCTTGGGGGAAGGATTTCCGGTTTCGGGCCTCATTCCGGTCGTGGCCACCGATATCCCGGTCTTGTTTATGTGCCCCCACCATCTGATGCCAGCGCGGGGTTTCGGCAGGTTGGCGTTTGTTGCGGCCAATCGGGCGCCCGGGCTGTCCCGCATCAACCGGGTATTCGACGTCCTTTCTCGCCGACTGGTGCTGCAGGAAGACCTCACCGAGCAGCTCGCCGCCCTGTTCTTCGAACGTCTCGGGAACCCTTCGCTCATCGTCGAGATCGAAGCGCAGCATACCTGCGTCGCGCTAGAGGCGTTCGCTCATCGCGACACTCGTTTCGTGACTCGCGCCCAAAGGGGGGACCCCGAGCAGCTGCGAGACCTGGCCGCCCAGCTGGCCGCGCGGCGATGAATGACACGGTGGCGATCGAACGGCCGCCGTACTAACGACGACCACCGTGGAGGATCTTTGCCTCAAGGCATTTCACCCATCGGCTCGCCTGGAGGTCGTGGTCGCGACGACGACCGGCGCCTGCCGCGACGCCCAACTCGCTCACGATCTCGCGCCGACGTCGGCCGTGGCCTTGGGGCGCCTGCTCACCGGTGCCGGGCTCCTGGCCATCCACAGCAATCTGCCGGGCAGCCTGAGTATTCAGGTGCTATCCCAAAGCAGAATCAAGATGATGTACGCGGACTGCACCCACGAAGGGGACCTCCGCGGCTACGTCAGGGACACCAGCCTCTCTTTTCCCCTTAGTGCGGCGGAGCGGTCGTCGGGAAGGCATACCGTGGGCGCCGCCATCGCGCCGGGCAAGCTGTCGATGGTCCGCATCGACCCCCAGGGGCGATACAGCCAGTCGGCCACCACCCTCGTGACCGGCGAAATCGACGCGGACATCGAGCACTTCATCGATCGGTCCGACCAAGTCGACAACGCCATGGCCTGTGAAGTTCGCTTGAATGACGACGGCGCGGTGACCCGCGCCGCCGGAGTGATGATCCGCGCCTTGCCCGACGGCAATCGTGCGCATCTCGCGCTGCTGCGAGAACGGATCGCCGAGGGTCTGCTCTTAGGACTGGTTCGCGACGGCGCGGAGGCGAAAGGCATCTTGACCGCGCTCGACCGCGAAGCCGAGCCGGTGGAAACGCCGACCCGGCTGCGGTGGAAGTGCCGGTGCTCCGTCGAGCGCGTTCGCCGCTCGCTGTCCCTGTTCGAAATCAAGGACCTGATGGAGATCATCGAAGCCGGGGAGCCGGTCAGCGTGCGCTGCGATATGTGCACCAAGTCGTACCTCATCGGCGTAGACGAAGTGAGGACGGTTCTGGAACGGATGATCAAGGCCCAGGCATGAGCGCGCGCCCCGCAGCGGCGGGCCGTTGCTCCTTTGTACTGACCCTGATGTCGATCCTGTGGCTGGCCGCCCCGTCGGTCCAGGCCGCGGGCCCGTATGACCCCGAAGTCCCGTATCGAACGCTGACCACGCCCCACTTCTACGTCAGCTACCCGGATGGGTTCGGCGAGATCGCGCTGAGAACGGCCCGGATCGCCGAAGACATGTGGCCGTACATGGTGGAGCGTTATCGATGGCAGCCTCGAGGTCGGATCAGCATTCTACTGAATGACCAAAGCGACCTCGCCAACGGGAGCGCGACGGTGATCCCGAACAAAGTCATCACTCTGTTCGTCGTCGCCCCGACCCGGATCAGCGGGCTGGAAGACTACGACGACTGGCTGGCGCTGGTGCTCATTCACGAGATGGCCCATATCTTCCATCTCGATATGGCCTACGGTCTGACGTGGCTGGGGCGATTGTTTTTCGGCAAGTACGTCGTGTTGAACGCCTACAACCCGGCGTGGGTGACCGAAGGGCTGGCGGTGTACGAAGAGACGGTCTCCACCGGGGCTGGCCGAGGGCGATCCAGCTTCGTAGACATGGTGTTGCGAGTCGCGGCCCTGGAAGATCGCTTTCCGTCCATCGACGAGGCCTATCGGTTCTATCCGCGGTGGCCGTTCGGCAATATCGCGTATTTCTTCGGCGGTCGTTTTCAGCTGTGGTTGGCCGAAAAGTACGGCGAGGACAAGCTACTGGATTACCACCGCACCTACGCGGCCAACCCCATCCCCTTCGTGACGTATATTCCCGCCAAGAGCGTGTTCGGAGAAAGTATGGAGTCGCTTTGGCTCGCGTTCGAAGCGGAGATGACCGAAGAAGCCAAGCGAGTCGAGCGGGTGGTGCAGGCCGCGACGGCGACCATTACCCACCCTCACCGCCTGACGCGATACGGCGGGCAGTCCGTCGGCCCCCGCTACACCCCGGACGGCGAGTACATCGTCTACTCCACCCGCTCTCCGTACGACGGCCCGCGAGTCCGGCGCATGCGCACCGACGGCACCGACGACGAGGTCTTGCTCAACGACACCCTGAGCCAGGCGATCGCCTTTTCGCCCGATGGAACCGCGTTCTACTATCAGCAAACGGAGATCAACCAGCGGTTCTACTTCCACAACAATCTGTTTCGCTACGATCTGAAAGAGGAAGCGACCAAGAAAGTGACTTTGGCCGATGGCGCGGACCCGGGCTTTTTGGCCTCCAGCGGGTCGCTGAGGCTACGAGAACCGGACGTATCGCCGGACGGCCGGTGGATGGTCTGCGTGCAGAGCCCGTACGGCGCCAACCGACTGCTTCTGGCCGAGCTCGACGAATCGGGGACGCGGATCTCGCCGCGGGTGCTGGTCCCCGCCGAACCCGACGTCCAGCTGTCGGGCCCACGGTTTTCACCCGACGGCGCCCGGATCGCCGTCGCTCGATTCGCCGGCGGACGGCGAGACGTGGTGGTCTACGACCGGTCCGGCCGCCTGGTCGTCGAAGTCACCCGAGACCGGGCCCAAGACACGGACCCCGCGTGGTCGCCCGACGGTCGGTGGCTGCTCTTTTCCTCGGACCGCACGGGCGTCTACAACCTGTTCGCGTTCGAGGTCGCCACCGGCCAGCTACGGCAGCAGACCAACCTCGTGACCGGTGCTTTTCAGCCCTCCGTCTCCCCCGACGGGCGCACGATCGTGTTTCGAGGGTACTCGGCCGACGGCTTCGATGTGTACACCATTCCGTTTGCGCCCCGCGGCGGACGACCGGTGGCGCGAAGGATCGCGACTGCCGTCGACCTCGACGACACCCCGCGGGCCTGGCCCCCCCCGAATCCGAAGGCGCCGAGTCTTCCTCCCGCGGCGAGCTACCGCCAGGCCCCCTTACCGGCCGAGCTCCCCGAAGGATGGACGGTCGACGACTACGATCCGCTGCCGACCCTTCTGCCGTTTCAAGATAACTGGAACCTGTTCCCGTCGTTCGCGGCCAACGAACGAGAGGTGTTCGGTTCCCTGCTGCACTTCGGACAAGACGCGCGCGGCACCCACTCGTACTTCGTCAACGCGACGTACGGCACGCTCACCAACTTCTTCGGCGGTTCGGTCGGCTACAACTTCGACGTCCTCGAGCCCACGTTCAGCCTCATCGGGGCCGCCAATGCGGTCACGTTCATCGACACCCTGTTCGTCGAGACCGAGCCCGGCGCGTCCTGCCCCTTCGGCGACCCGCCGATCGACGTCGACGATCGGCGCTTCTGTTACGGCGCCGACGAGGGGCGGTACATCGAACGCCGGCTATCCGCTACTCTGTCGATCCGGCTGCCGCTGAAGCAACGCCACCTGCTGTCTTTGTCGTACCGCTTCGAGGTTCGAGATCCCCTCGACGCGCTACCCGACGGGACCTTTCGCCCCGCCCTGCCGCGAAATGGCCGGTTTGCTCGGGTGACGCTCGGTTACGCGTATCAGAACGTACGCTCGTTTCCGTTCTCGATTTCGCTAGAGCGTGGACCGTCGTTCGCCGTCGCGCTGTCCGGCCTCTCGAAGGGGTTGGGTAGTGAATACGAGCAACTCTTGCTGACCGCGGAGGGGCGTTATTACCTGGACATGCCGTGGACCGCGCGCGGCTTTCGCAACCACGTGCTCGCAACTCGTCTCGGGGTGGGATTCGGAATTGGGCCCGACCTGGCCGAGAACTTCCGACTCGGCGGGGTCGCAGGCAGCAGCGCCCTCACCACAACCACCGAAAACTTTTTCGGGCTTCGAGGCTTCTCCACGTCCGCCCTCGGCGGCACCGCGGTCGTCTCCGGCAGCACCGAGTACCGCGCTCCGCTGTTTCGCATCGACCGGGGGATCAACACGTGGCCGATCACCTTTCAGGTGGTGCACGCGGCGGTATTCGCCGACTACGGGCGAGTGTTCGACGAACTCGACCGCAGCGCGGTGGACGGCTTCTTCGACGAGCTGGCGGTGGGCGTCGGCGCGGAGATCCGCGCGAACATTACCCTTACCTACGGCCTCCCGCTCACCCTCCGGTTCGGCTTCGCCGCGCCCGTCGTCCGTCCGGCGTCACTGGACCCCGCGTTCGAGGAGCTAGGGCTGTATTTCCAGCTCGGCTCGACGTTCTAACCTTGAGCGTCTACACTCTCTCAGGTGGGGACGAAGCGAGTGCGCGCATGCCCCACAATGTGCTTGATCGGTTTTGGGCATCGGCACCAGACTGGTGAAAGCAGTCGAGAACGTCGGTCTTTCGGGCGATATGTGCGAGAGGGCCGTAGAGGCTAGGTGAAAACCGTCATCGACATCGCCGCATCGATCGCCCCATGCTGAAGAGACTTGGGTTGGAAAAGCGGCCGGAAGGACGACAAAGGACACCGCGATGATAACGGGGAATGACAAAAACGAAGTCGTACTGGTGCTCTCGCAGGAAGAGTACGACTACATGTTCAAGCTCCTCTTGGATTACGGCGCCTACGCGCCGCCGGAGATGATGCGGACGACCTTGGCGCGAAAGATCGCGAAGCCAAACCTCGTCCGTGACGGCCGGGTCCCGACGCTCACGTCGTGGCTGTTCTCGTTCCTGCCCCGCGGTCGCCGCGGTAAGGCGCGCCGCGTTCTCGAGCCCCAGCTCAACAACTGACGGCGCTCGATTCCGACTCGCCGTCCTCCCGATCCACCATGCCGGAACTCAGACCCCGCCTTCTTGGCGAGGGCGCCGGTTTGGTCTACGAAGGCCGTCGTGACGGGCACCGAGGGCGAGACCTCCTCCACATCCGGCCTTGCGCTCCGATGCGCACTGGGCGGGGTCATGATGGGCCTCGCCAACCTCGTGCCCGGCATCAGCGGCGGCACCATGCTCCTCGCCGCCGGAGTTTACCCTAGGTTCATCAAAGCCATCCGAGACGTCACCACCTTCCGCTTCACCGCGGAATCGCTGGTCGTGTTGACCGTCGTGGGGCTGTGCGCCGGGGGCGCGGTGGTCCTGCTGTCGGGGACGGTCAAGGGGTTGGTCGTCGGTCACCGATGGATCATGTACAGCCTGTTCATCGGCCTGACCCTCGGCGGGGTTCCGGTGATCTGGCGACTGATCAAGACGCCGACTTCGTCGGTCTGGGCCGGCGCCGCGGCGGGCTTCGTGGGCATGGGCATCGTCGCCATCATCCAGGCGCAGGGCGGCGGCGGCGGGGCCAGCAACGATGGCTTTCTGTGGATGCTCGCGGCCGGCGTCGCGGGGGCCAGCGCGATGATCTTGCCCGGCATCAGCGGCGGGTACCTGCTCCTGATCATGGGCACCTACGTGCCGATCCTGGGGGGTATCGACGCGGCCAAAGAGGCGGTGAAGGCCGGCGACTTCGGCGGGTTGATGGGCCCCGTGACGTCGGTGGTGGTCCCGGTGGGCATCGGAGTCCTGGTGGGGATCGCGGTGGTTTCGAATCTGATCGGACGGCTGCTGGATCGCTACGAAAAACCGACCCTCGGCGTGCTGCTCGGCCTGCTGGTGGGCGCGGTGCTCGGGCTGTGGCCGTTTCAACGGGCGGTGAAGCCGGCCCTCGGGAGCATGTTCAAAGGACGCGAGGTCACCGAAACCCTGCTCGCGGAGCTCAAGCCCGAAAAGTATCCCAACGAATTCTTTGATCCGACCCTCGGGCAGATCGTGATCGCGCTGGGACTGATCGTCATCGGATTCGGTATCACCATGCTTGTGGCCCGTGTGGGCCGCACGGGCTCCGAACACGCCGACGTCTGACCCCATCGCCACGACGGCCCGCTGGGCCGCGCGCCCCCGTGACCCACTTCGGGCGGCGCCCGTCTCTATCGTGTCGGTCGCCCATGTCCGCACGAACATCCGCCCATCGATTGATCTGCGTCGCCGGCGCCTTGGGACTGCTGCCCAGCTGTACCGGCCAAATTCTGGGGGAGCCTTCGTCCGAACGAACGCCGCCCGCCGCTGGCGCCCCGAGCCCCGACCCGGCCGGTGATCCGATGCCCCCCGACCGACCGCCAGGGACCGGTGACCCGACGGACCCGTCGAACCCCGTCTCGCCCCTGCCCCCGGACGATCAGCAGGATCGGGTCGAAAGCGGGCGAAGCTTCTATACGTCCGAGGCGTGCGTCATCTGCCACGGGGACGACGGTCGAACCAATGTCGGTAACAACACTACGCTGTTCGACTGCCCTTCGTGCGCGACCTGGACGCAGCTGCGAGACGCGATCGCCACCACCATGCCCCCCGCGGCCGGCAATCTTGAACCCGCGAACTGCGTGGCCGACTGCGCGGACCGCACCGCGGACTGGATCTGGGCCGAGGTCAACGGTTGGCCCCTCACCGCCGACGGCGGCGCGCGGCCTTTGGTCGCGTCCGTCAACCTGGGCCGCAACACCCAGCGCGTGAAGTCCTTTTCCGCGTTGAAGGCGGACTTCGCACGGGTGTTCGGCGCTGCCCCGCCCTTTCTCGAAGACGCCGAGGGCGCCTTTCCCCCCGTGCCCGAATACTGGTTTCGAGCCCCCGAGCTGGGTGCGGTCACCTTGAATGTATTGGTCAACGCCGCCGTGCAAAGCTGTCAGGGCGAGCTGATGCCTCCGCTGGAGGCCGCCGCCGTCCGCACCCAGTGTCAGGATTGGGCGAGGCGCATGTGGCTTCGCGATGCGACCGAGGATGAGCTGTCGTCGTGCGTGCAGACGGCGCTGACGATCACCGCCGATCTGCGCAACCCTCGCCAGCAGCTCGAATTCGCCTGCGCATCGATGATGGTGTCGCTTCCTTCCCTGACCTTTTGAGGACCTGATGATGACGCCACTCAATCGACGACAGTTCATCCACCGCCTCGGCCTCACCGCGGTCGGCGCCGGCGCCGCGACCGCGGTGAGCCTGCCGCGTCCGGCCCGGGCAGCGACGGTGGACGGAAAGCGCAGCGCCCTGCTGCTGATCATGATGAACGGAGGCTACGCCCCGATTCAGACCTCGGCCCGATCGTTCATCGATAACTCAGCTCAGCAGATGAGCTTCGGCTGCACCTCGGCCAACATCTCCGTGCTCGACGAGATCTCCTACGACACGTCGACGTGGGGGCGGCTTCCCGCCCCGGCCCTCGAGCGGCTGGGGGCAGTGGGCAGCATCGGCGCCTCGAACCACAACTCCGCCAAACACTTCTGGGAAGGCGCCGAGGGCGGCCTGCCCCAGGCGCTCGCGGCGGCCATGGGCGGCAGTGCGGCGATCAAGGCGGCGAGGGTCGGCCCGGTCACCGGGGCCCCGGGAGGGTCGGTGGCGGGGGTGGCCCTCGAACCGGTGACCGACATGTCCACGGCGCTCGAAACGCTGACCGGCAAGGGCCAGATCATCGCGGAAGCCGATCGCGAGATCATGGGCCGGGTGATCGAGCAGACCGCGGGCCGGACGCCCGGGTTGGCCGACCGCAATCGCGCCAACCTTGCTTCGCTCCTCGACGGGTACAAGAGTCTGGTCAAGTCGATGACCACGCCCGCCGAAGAGGTCGACCAGGCGGAGATCCAGGCCAGCTACGGCGCGGTCGCGGACCACGGCTTGGCGGGAAAGCTCGCCATCGCCGAAGCGCTCATGCGCAGCGGCGTCAACGTGGTCTGCGTAGGAGAAGGCCCGGGCACCTACTGGGACACCCACGACGACAACGACGGCAGCCGGACCCGCGCGTACTTCGATCTGATGGTCCCCGGCCTTTCTCATTTTTGCAGTCGCATGCTGGGGCGGCCCGATATGAGCGTCACCATCGTGTTCGTATCCGAGCACTCCCGGATTCCGCTCATCAACAATCACGGCCCTCACCTGAGCACGATCGTCATCAGCGACAACGTGATCGGTGGCCGTTCGACAGGGGTCACCGACAACGGAGGCCTCATCCCGGATGCGGATCAGAAGAAAGTCATTCACTGGAAAGCGGCCATCGGCGAGCTGGTCGGGCTGACAGGAAGCGACAATCCGTTCGGCGCCGCGCCCATGCATCGCCGGGTCATGCGGCATACCGCCTGACGCAGAGGAAGGAACGACGGCCATGAGCCATCCACGACGTGAAATCTGGTCCCCATCTCGCCGCCGCCCGGTGCGGCTCGACCGGCCCGCGCGCCTCGCGGCGGTGGCCGCGGGGCTGGCCATCGCGAGCCCCAGCGCCGCCAACGACACCTTGCGGTGCAACCAGAAGCTCTACAACACGCTCTTCGATCGAGCGCCCACCGCGGCCGAGCTCTCCGCGCCGGATCCCCGTGGACGGATCGACACCTTGCTCGCCGACGAAGAGTTCCAGGACACCTTCGCCCGCTTCGTCAACGCGCGAATGAACTGGGGACCGGAAGACAACCGGGAACGCAACCCGGTGTACAACATGGTTCGGGAGTACATCCTCAAGCGAGGCCACCCGTGGGAGGCGCTGTTCACGGCCCAAGTGGACGTCGTCGGCCAGAACGTCAACCCGTCCTCGAATACGGTCGGCTACTTCGAGAATCGACACTGGAAGAGGCGGTACGCCGGCAACGAAGAAGACGGCTACAAGCTCCGCACCGCGTATATGATCATGAACAACGTCATCGGCCTCAACCTGGAGGCGATCACCGTGACCGCGAACGGCGGCAGCAGCCGAGACGACCGAGAAGACCCCAACCGCGTCTGCTACAGCTGCCACGTCGCCGCCGACTTCGCCCTCGACAAAGTGGCCCGCATCCTCGACCGGGTCGACCGCCAAGCGAGCGACGCCCAGAACACCATCTTCAAGAGTCCCGAAGGTCCGGCCCAGGTCGTTTACGGCCGCGAGGTCGGTTCCCTGCGGGAGTTGGTTCAGATGCTGGTCTCGTTGGACAGCTTCGACAACCAAGCCTGCCGCGTAGCCTTCGCGTTCGTCTTCGGTCGAGAGGAAGGCGGCACCGAACCCGCCGTGTTCGATGGCTGCCTCGAGCAGTTCAGGGCCACCGGCCACATCACCGACGCCCTGCGACACCTTGTCCGCTCGGATCTATTCTGTCCCGGTCTGTGAGCGCCGGTCGGCCGGATCGCGACCGCTCCCGCCGATCGGCGGCACGCGGACGATCACCTTGATCATCGCTCGGCTACCAGAACACGACGTACAGACCGACGAGGATCGCGGTCACGATGATGGCCATGATGTTGAAGACGGGGCGCGTCGTGAAGTCGACGTCGGCCAGCTGCACGGCTCGGTCTTTGGTCGAGGACGAGGTGACGACCGAGGCCAGGACCCCCACCGCTACGCAGGCCACGAACACGATCCAAATCCGGATCACGAAGGGCAGCCCCGCCGCGATGAGCTTGAGGACGACGTTGAGCGCGAGCGAACCGACCAACGCTGCGTAGGCACCAGCGGCGTTGGTACGCTTCCAAAAGAAACCGAGGACGAACACGGCCACGATTCCCGGCGCGATGAACCCCGTGTACTCCTGAACGGTTTGAAAGCCGCTCTCGAACTCTCCGATGAACGGTTGGGCCAGCAGCAGCGCGATGACCATGGCGAGGAACGCCGTCGTGCGCCCGACCAGGACGTAGTGCCGCTCCTCTCTGTCCGTCACCGTGGGTCGATACACGTCCATGGTGAAGATGGTGGCGATCGAATTCATCATCGACGCTAGGGACGACGCGATGGCCGCGATCAGGGCCGCGGACACCAGACCTCGAAGCCCGTGGGGCGCGATGGCCATCAGCTCGCCGTAGACCCGATCCGGCTTGCCGCAGACCGAAACGCCGTCCATGACCGCGCACCGCGCCGGATCGAGCGCCGCCCCATCGATCGTTCCTTGCTGAGCCAAAACGACAACCGCGACGCCGGGCAGCACGACGATGATGGGAACCAAGAGTTTGAGCAGCGCGGCAAATGCGAGTCCTTTTTGGGCCTCGGCCAAGCTCTCTGCCCCCAGCGCGCGCTGAATGATGTACTGGTTGAAGCCCCAGTAGGAGAAGTGCAGGACCCACAGACCGCCGAGCAGGGTCCATATTCCGGGGAGGTCACCGTAGGCGGGATGATCCGGCGACAGGATCATCTCGAAGTGGCCGGGCAGGTCGGCCATCAATAGGCGCAGCCCGGTCAGCGCCCCGTCGCCCTCGGCCACCAGGTCGAGGGCGATCCAGGCCATCGCCGCTCCGCCCACGAGAAGAATGATCAGCTGGATGATATCGGTGAGGGCCACGGCTTTGAGCCCGCCGTAGATCGAATAGACCACCGCGAACAGCGCGAGCCCGGCCATCGCCACGAAGACCGTGGTGCCGAGGATCGACGCCACCGCGAGCCCTCCCAGCCACAACACCGTGGTGAGGTTGACGACGGTGTACAAGACCAACCAGTAGACGGACATCATCATCTTGACCCCGCCCCCGTATCGCTGGTCCAAGAACTGAGGCATCGTGTAGATGCCTCGCTTCAAGAAGATGGGCAGAAAAAACTTGGCGACCACGATGAGAACGATGGCTGCCTGCCACTCGTAGGCGGCGATGGCCAGCCCCACCACGTATCCTTGACCCGACTGGCCGATGATCTGCTCGGCGGAGATGTTGGCGGCCACCAGCGACGCGCCGATCGCCCACCACGGCAGGGCCTTGCTGGCCAAAAAGTAGTCCTCGGTGTTCTTGCCCTTGCCGGTCTTTTCGACCGAAACCGCCAGCGCAATGACAAAGAGCCCCACCACGTAGATCGCGATGATCGAGATATCGACCACGTTCAACGCCATGTGCCACTCCTGCCTCGGCCGCTCACGGGTCGCAACTCGCATTCGGGCCCGCGTCGACGAGGACCACCGAAGAAATCTGAACGACGAGCGGACCTTCCGAATCGAGGACCACGGCTGTCACCGCGTCCCGGGAACCCTGAGCGTCCCTCCGGAAACAGCGCAGACCGAGGGTCGACGTTCGCCAGATCCCGTCCCTCGCCCCTTGGAAGCGTCGGGTGAGGTCGATCGCGTTCGCGCACCGCTCATCGCCGCAACCCACCGCCAGCCGAGTTGGCCCGACGTCGGTGGAGAATACTCGATATCGTAGGACGAGGGCGGTGGGGGCTCCAGGACCACGCGGGGCCGGCCGGGGCTCGGTGACGGTGAGGACGACGCGGCCCGGTCCCGTCCATTTGAACTGCCGGGTGTCTTCCTGTGCCTGATCGTCGACCGATACCGTGCTGAGGACCCCGGTCGGACTGTGCTGGCGTCGGCCGACCACCTCGCGTTCCCCGCCGCCGTCGCGAAGGGTGACCCGAACCCCGTCCGCGGCGCGACCCGCCTCGACAAGGATA
>JANQQN010000366.1 GCA_028289325.1 Myxococcota bacterium
CAGGTGCGTATCGCCGGGTCGACCGAGATCTACGCGAACGGCGGGGGCGGCGGCGGGGCGGTGGTCCACGACGGCTTTGCGGGCTCGCCGGGCGGCAACGCGTTCGGACCGAATCCAGCGCCGGGGGGCTCGCCCGGGCTCCATCCTCACTCCGCACCGGGGGGTCCGGGCGCGCTCGGCGACACGCCGGCGGCCCCGGGCGGGACCGGCGACGACTCCGGAGGCGGAGGCGGGGGCGGCGTGGGTTACGTCATCATCCTCAGCGACGATTCGCAGGTGGACCCAGGGGCGGTGATCATCCCGACCGCCAACCTCGCGCTGCCCTGACCAATCGCGCTCCGCAAAGCCCGCCGGCGCCGATGGGCGGCCTCCCTTTCCGTTTCGGTCGGCGTTCTTTTGAGAACGACGTTGCCCCCGACGCCCGCGGTCGCGGTGGGCGAGGCGCACTCGGCCGCGCCGACCACTACGAAGAATAGATGCCGCGTCGATTCCTGACCGCCGTGCTGACCGCCACCACCATCGTTGCCGTCGGCTGCAGCGGAGACGACACCGATGGCCCGACCGCCGATGCCGGCGGCTCGCCGGACGCCGGGGTGTCCGGCGACGGCGGCGAGCTCCCGGGCGCGGTGACCATCGGCGGCGACCGTCCCGCCCAGCTCCAGGTGCCCGCGGGCTATGACGGCTCCCCCACCCCTTTGGTGTTGAGTCTTCACGGCTACATCTCCAACGGTCAGGCCCACGATGCGTACTTCGGATTGTCCGAGCGCGTCGACGCGCGAGGCTTCTTCCTCATCAGCCCCGACGGCAGCCGTGAGGACTCCGCCCTGCAGTTCCGCTTCTGGAACGCCACCGACGCGTGCTGCAACTTCACGGACCGCGACGTCGACGACGTCACGTATCTGCTCGAACTGATCGACGAGGCCGCGAGCCGGTTCGCCATCGACCCGGCTCGGGTGTACATCGTCGGCCACTCCAACGGAGGCTTCATGGCCTATCGCATG
The DNA here is from genome assembly GCA_028289325.1 of Myxococcota bacterium. Taxonomy (GTDB): domain Bacteria; phylum Myxococcota; class Kuafuiibacteriia; order Kuafuiibacteriales; family Kuafuiibacteriaceae; genus JANQQN01. Next base: position 1,002 of record JANQQN010000366.1, read on the forward strand.
GCGTGCGACGCCGCCGACCGCGTGGCCGCGGTGGCTTCGCTGGCCGGCGCCACATTCGCCGACGAGGCGCGCTGCGGAGCGACGACGGCGGTGAGCGTCCTGCAGCTGCACGGCACCCTGGACACCGTGATCCAGTTCGGTGGCGGCGATATCAGCGACGACCCGTACCCCAGCGCCGAAGAGACGGTCGGACGGTGGGCCGCGCGGGCCGGATGCACGGGCCCTCTCGAGTCGCTCGGAACCACCGACCTGGTGCCTAATCTGGCTGGCGAGGAAACCGAGCGCCTCGGCTACTCGACCGGATGCGCGGCGGGCATCTCCGTTCGGCTGTGGCGGATCAACGGCGGCAGCCACACGCCGGCCTTCGCAACCGACTACGCGGACCGATTGCTCGACTTCTTGTACGCACACCCCAAGCCCTGAGACACTCCCGGCCGGAATCGCCCGTGAAGATCTTCATCAGCGCCGATATCGAAGGCATTACCGGCATCACCCACTGGGACGAAGCGGACAAAGCCAAGCCGGATTATCAGGAGTTTCGTGAGCAGATGACCGCGGAGGTCGCGGCGGCCTGCGAAGCGGCGGTCGCCGCCGGCGCAACCGAAGTCTACGTCAAGGACGCTCACGCCACCGGACGCAATCTGCTCGCCCGTGCGCTCCCCGAAGGGGTCCGACTCATTCGCGGGTGGAGCGGCCACCCCTTCAGCATGCTCCAGGAGCTCGACGACTCGTTCCGAGCGGTCATGATGGTCGGCTACCACGCGGCCGCGGGGGCGGATACGAACACCCTCGGCCACACCATGAACGGCGCCGCGGCCGAAATCCGCCTCAACGGCCAGCGGGCGACGGAGTTCATGCTCCACACCTACGCCGCGGCCCTGCACCGCGTTCCCGTGGTCTTCGTCTCTGGAGACGAAGGGCTATGCGACGAGGTGACGGAGCTGAATCCGAACATCCAGACGGTCGGCGTCAACGTCGGCGTCGGCAACTCTACGATATCCATTCACCCCCATCGCGCCGTCGCGCGCATCCGGGAGGGGGTGGCCCGAGCGCTCACCGCCGACGTCAGCGCGTGCCTCGTGCCTTTGCCCGAGAGCTTCGAACTCCAGATCGAGTACAAGACCTACCACAAGGCGTACCGCAGCTCGTTCTTCCCGGGAATGGAGCGGCTCGGTCCGCGGACCATCCAGCTGAGGGTCGACAGCTACTTCGAGGTGATGCGGGCGCTACTGTTCGTCCTTTGACGCCCCGCGCCGACCGGGGCGCGACTGTAACGTTGGCCCCCACCACCGTCACCGAGGGCGAATGTCCCGACCAGATCTGAGCCGCCGCGGAATGGCACGCGAGTTGCCATTTAGCAGCCTTCATGTGTCTCGGGCTTCCCATGCAGATCGTGGAGATCCAGGGGTATCTGGCTCGCTGTGAAGCCAAAGGCGTTCAGCGCGACGTGAACCTGCTGATGCTGGAGCACGAAACGCTACGTGCGGGCGACCACGTCTTGGTTCACCTCGGCTTTGCGCTCGAAAAGCTGGACCCCGATGACGCACGGGACCGGTGGGCGGCCCTCGACGAAGCCCTGGCCATCGATGGCGCAGTCACGACCGGAGGCCGCGATGCATGAGCTGTCGCTATGCTACTCGCTGCTTCAGCAGGTCGACGCGGTCCGTCGAGAGCAGCGCGCAACCCGGGTCACCATGATCCGCGTGAGTCTAGGGCCGCTGGCGGGGGTCGTTCCCGACCTCCTGTCGGCCGCCTACGAGGTCGCGGTGGCGGGGACGGCGCTCGACGGCGCGGAGCTGGTCATCACCGCATTGCCCGTGCGGGTGCACTGCCGATCCTGCGACCACGTGGCCGAGGTCCCACCGCAGCGGCTGCTGTGCCCGCGGTGCGGTGAGTGGCGGACCCGGGTCGTCTCGGGCGAAGAGATGCTATTGGAGCGAGTCGAGCTCGAAATCGAGGACGAGGAGGAATCCTGCCATGTGTGAAACCTGCGGCTGCTCGGTGACCACCGCCAACGAACGACTGGCGCATTCGCCGCACCCGGAGACCGGAAAGAGCGCGGTCGAGGTCATCGAACGGCTCCTCAAGGCGAACGACCACGAGGCCGCTCACAACCGCGAGCACTTCGACCGACACAACGTTCTGGCCATCAACCTGATGTCGTCCCCCGGCGCCGGCAAAACGACTCTCCTCGAGCACACGATCGAAACCCTGGGCAAAGACCTGCGGATCGCGGTCATCGAAGGCGACTTGGAAACCGAGCGAGACGCTGACCGGATCCGAGCCAAGGGGGTGCCGGCCGTGCAGATCACCACCGGTACCGCCTGCCATCTCGACGCCCACATGGTGCACAAGGCGCTGCACCAGCTCGATCTGAGCGAAGTGGATGTCCTTTTCGTCGAGAATGTCGGCAACCTCGTGTGTCCAGCCAGCTTCGACCTCGGCCATCATTTGAACGTCGCGCTCCTGTCCACGACCGAGGGCGACGATAAGCCCTCGAAGTATCCGGTCATGTTCCGTGGCGCAGACGTCGTGCTGCTGACCAAGTGTGACCTTCTGGAGGTCCTCGGCGACTTCGATCCCGCCGCTGCCACGGCGCGCGTCCGCGCGCTGGCCAATCCGGCGCCCGTTCTCGAGGTCTCCACCCGCACCGCCCCCGGCCTCTCCCCGTGGCTCGACTGGCTCCGCGCCGCTCGCGAAAGCGCACGGTCGGCGCCGTCCGCAGCCGCCACACGGTAGGGTCGCGGCGTCGACGGCCGGGTCATGATGCGTCCAGCGCAAACTCGACGCCGATTCCTCGTCGACGGCGCGCGGACCTTGGGAACGGGAGCCGTCGTGGCGTGCGCCCCACCCGATCCTCCGGCAACGGAGCTCGACGTCTCCATCGCCGAGATCGTGCGCGCGCAGCGTCTGGTCGTCGCGCATCGCGGACGCAAGATCGAGCTTCGACCGGACGCCGACGGCATCCGGGCGACGGTTCTGCTGTGCACCCATCAAGGATGCGCGATCCAATGGGACGGCGACGGCTACGCGTGTGTGTGCCATGGCGGCTACTTCACGGCGGCCGGAGAGCCGGTCCGAGGCCCGCCCAAGCGGCCCCTTCGGCGGTTGGCGGTGCGGACGGAAGCCGGAAGGGCCTACGTTCACGTGGGTCCGTGACCGCCCGCGATCGCCCGCTCTGCCCGCTACCGAGAACGAAAACGCCCGGACGAGCCATCAGGCATTGCGTGCCGAGGGGAGCGCGACCAGGGCACTGGTCAGTCCACTGATCCGCTCACACAGCTCCAGCGCCCGGCGGACCTCGACGTCGTAGGCCACCGAGGCATCGGTGATCGATCGTTTCCGATGCTCGAGCTCGGTCAGCGCGTCGATGGCGCCGGGCGAGCCTTGAGCGACGCGGGCGCGCGCGCTCTCCAGTTCGTGCGTGAGGTCGTGGCGGGGGTTGTCGAGCAGAAAGCTCTGGTGGACGTCGGCCCGCCGGACGGCGGCGATCGCATCTCCCAAGGCGCGCTCGACGTCGTCCTTCAACTCGTCGCTAGCGGCGGCGGACAGCAGGACCGGCGCCGCGCGGGAGAAGCTCTGCGCCGCGAGGTGACGACTGCGCTCGTGCGCCAATTCGCCGAGCTCGCTCGTTACCCGGCGAGTACGTTCGGTGAGATCGGCGGCGTGCCCGCCGCGATCGACGATCCGGAGGACAGGCCGGCGGGTGTACGTAACGACCGCCCCCACTCCGATGACGCCGAACAGCGCGGGAAGAAGAGGCATCCACGTCGAAGGCACGCCGAACGCGAGCAGCAGGGCCGCCGTGCCCACCGTCGCTATGAAGTGAGTGACCAACGCGATCAGCGCCTCGGACGTCGACGCCTCCGAGGCTTTGAGCCGAGTCCCGAGCAGAGCTTGGCTCTGGACCACCGACGCCTCCGCACCGACCTCGCGAACCTCGGCCGCGAGCTGCACGGCCGAAGTCTGGGAGATCCCGACCGCCAGCGGCACCGGCTGGAACTTCAAACGCCGCTTGAGAAGCGGCGCGGTACCGAGACGAATCGCGTCCGCGTGGCGCCGGTACAGCCAATCGGTCGTGGCGTCGACGTCCGTTATGCGGTCTAGCTGCACCGCATAAGCCCCTTTGTTCAGCGACCAGGCGACCGGCGCCCCGCACCCCGGGCACACCGGTAGATCGATGATCCGGCTGGTGCCGCAGCCGGGACACGGCAGGCTCGCCTGCAGCGTCCGACCCGTGCTAACGGTGGCCGACCGCGTAAGCGCCGCCTCGAGCTCGCTCGCGGTGGCGTAGCGGTCTTCAGGCCGGTCGGCCATCGCCCGCCCCACGATAGCGCTGATCTCCGTTCCGGCCTCCGGGCGACGACTGAAGACGGTCGGGGTCGTCGCGGGCCGGGACCACGCCGTCGGATCACGCACGTCTTCGGCGTACGGCGGCGCGCCGGTCAGCATCTCGAAGACGATGACCCCGAGCGCAAACACATCGGCTCGGGCGTCGGCGACCGACGACCGCAACACCTCGGGCGCGATGTACTGGGGCGAGCCGATGACCGCGCCGGTACGAGTGAGGGTCGCCGCGGCGCTGAACCACGCGACCCCGAAGTCCAGCACGATCGGACCCCGGTCAGGATGAAGCATCACGTTGGCCGGCTTGAGGTCGCGATGGAGAATGCCCTCCGTGTGGCAGGCGGCGACGGTCTCCGCGAGACGGCGGCCCATGCTGATCGCGGACGCTACAGGGAGGGGACCGCGCGTCAACCGCGTTTGCAACGTCTCGCCCTCGAGATACTCGAGAACCAGGATCTCGAGCTCGCCGTGACGCGCCGCCCGAATTGCGCGCGCGACGCCAGGATGGGACAGGCGGCCGAGGATCTTGAACTCCTGCTCGAAGCGGGCCCGTCCCACCGGGTCCGCGCCCCGTAGGGGATCGAGAACCTTGAGGGCCACGGTGGTTTCGTCGACCTCGTCGTGCGCGCGATACACACAGGCCATGCCGCCTTCACCGAGCTTCTCTTGGATCCGGTACCGGTCCGCGAGCCGAGCCCCGATGGGCAGGGCCCACACGACGAGTCCTGCGCCGGCGGGTTCGAGCACCGCGCTGCTCACGGCTCTTCGCCCGCGCCGCGCGTCGCCTCCAGCGACGCCGTCAACCACCGTTGCGCAGCCCGGGTCTCCAGCTCCCCCGCCAGCTGCAGGAACTCGAACCGCAACTGGAGGTCGCGGTCGGTCTCCAGGATGCACCGCGCCTCCAGCGACCGTTCCTCCCGGCCGTCCTTCGCGGAGCCGGCGGACAGCCGCTCGATCGCCCCCCACATCCGCGTCGCGTCTTCGGAAGACAAGCCACTATCGAGGTCGGTCGCGTGACGAAGGGCCGAACCCACGAAGCCGTCACCGCCGACGGCGGGCAAACGGCGGGACGACCTTCGACTGAGAGGAGGCAGACGGCGCGCAGCCCGAGCCAGTCGCTCGGGATCGGCGGCCGCGAGGATCACCTTCGCCTCCCCGCGCAGGCGAAGCTTGCGCCGGACGAGACCGGCGTAGCCGATGAGAAGGAAGACGCTGAGGGCAAAGGGCGGCAACGTGGGCCGCAGGACCATCCACCGGAGGTGCAGAGGCGCCGCTCGAAGGCCTTCGGAAGATCCGAAACCAGGAGGAGGCTCTGGTGAGGGCAGAGGCCCCCACCGTAGAGGTTCGTACGAAATCGGCACCCTCGCGTCTGGCGAAGAAGGCACATAATGCCAGGCTGGGTTCCATGTACTGAACGTTCTTTGGACTGGCGAAGCGCGCTCGTAGTTACGCCAGGCTGTGGCCCGGTCGGCGGACGCTCTCCACATAAACTTAGCTCTTCCACTAGCGTCCCAGCGATAGCGCAAAAGCATGTCTCGACCACGGGGGTAATAGTAGGGCCGATAGGCTGGCAGTCCCCGCCCAACAGCGGATGCATATATGTTCGGCATCGCCTTAATAACAGCAAGCTCCGAAGGGACTATGAAGAATGCGCCAAGCACGAGAACAGCCGCCGCGAGCCCCACCGCCCGCGTCTGCGTCGGCAGAAGTACGCCGTTCTCGGTGCGCACGAACCAGCGTTCCCACTCGTTTGGCCCCGCCGATAGCTGACCATCGAGCCGAGCCCCTCCCTTCGTCTTACTGCGAATAACGCCGGTCGCGAGCAATGCAAGACCGACTGCAGCCGCGACCCCCAGGGCACCGAAGCAAACGAAGAAGAACGACTCCACTCGATAGATCTGCGCGATCATCCACGCGAACGGAACGAACGCCAACCCGACCCCGCCCGCGGCCCAGGCCATCGTACCGAGGCCCACCGAACGGGCAGTGACCATGCTGCGGCGGTCCGCCAGTAGCCCCGCCGGCGCTCGGGCCAACATGAGCTCTTGCGCGAGCAGCCCAGTGCCGAAAAGAACCACCCCGAAGACCAGCGTCCACGCCAAGGGTAGAAGCGCCCAAAGCACCGAGACCGACACCATCGAGAACAGCAGACTCAAGGCCATCCGCTTCCTCAATCCCGGACGCGCCTTGGTCTCGGTCATCGCCCCTACCGCGGCCAGGTCCGCGGTCAGCTTCGCCGCTTGATCCTTGTCGATGTCCGCCACCAGCACCGGCTGCACCGTCGAAGACAGCAACGCAGCCTGCGCCAGCGCCTCCAGGTGGCCCGACCGCGCGCGCTCCGGGAAACGGTCGGCGACCAGCTCAACGAAGCGGGACGCGTCGCTCACTCCCGTCAGCTTCACCGTCCGGTCCCCCGGCGAGTATGAAAACGGGCGCTCGCTCGCACACCCCGGACAAAAACCGGCGTCTCGAGGCAAAGGCGTCCCGCAGTGGATGCACGGCGGCTGAAGGCTCTTGCGATGCACCCGCGCCCGCTCTTCCTCAGGGTGGTCCA
>JANQQN010000382.1 GCA_028289325.1 Myxococcota bacterium
ACGTGCCCACCGCCCCCGGCGCCCGGCTGGTGGTGTCTTCCGTTCGGGTGGCCGGGGCCAACGACGTTGCCGCGCGTCGCCGGGGCGTAGTTCGGGTCAACGAGCGGTCCGTCCTGCAGACCGGCCATCGTATCAACCGCGACGACTCCGACCGGGTCGGCTATCACCACGTCGCCGGCGTCGCGTTCGCGGCCAGCGGAACCGTCGCTCAGTCGCTGGAAGTCGGGGTCGCGTCGCCGGACGGCATCGAGGTGAGCGGCGTGGACGGCCGGATCATCGTCCTCGAGTATCCGCGCTGACCGGCGTCGGCCGCCCTCGTCATTTCCGATCGATGATCTCCACGATCCGTTCGAGGCTGGCGCGCCCTGACTCGTAGCTCTTGACGACCTGGGTCAGCTGACGAAACGGCCGGTAGATGAAGCCGACGTAGCCGGCGAAGCCCACCAAGCCGCCGACGGTCAGGGTGGCTTCGTCCACCATCCGCGTCCCGTGGAACCAGAGCAGGGCGATGCCCGCGCTCATGCATAACCATACCCATGCCCGGAGTCCGGCGACCAGGCGCTTGCTGGCCAGCTCGCGACGCTCGAGCTCGCGGGCGGCGGCTTCGAGGGCGTCGTCGGCGGGGGCCGGCGTTGACGATAGCTGTCGATGAACCTCGTCGGTGAGCGCGGCGTGGGCGTCAGCGGCGGCGCGAGTAGCGCGCTGCAGGTGGCGTTGCAGTCGACCGAGGACGAGCTGCTGCACCGGGATCGGTGCCAGCACCCACAGGGCGAGGGTCGGGTTGAGGATAAACAACATGGCGGCGGGAAACGCGGCGCGGGAGACGACGGTGACGCTTCGCACGAAGACCCGGTCGATGAAGCCGTTCAGGCGTCCGGGATCTCGAACGGCGCGGGTCATCAGGTCGCCGACGCTCAGGTGGTGATCCGGCTTCGATCGAAGGTGGGCAAACACGGCCGAGCGGGCGTCGGTAACCACGGCGAGGCCGAGTCGAGCCGATGCCTCCGAGTACGCGCCCACCGCGATCCCCCGCACGGCGCCGAACGCGAGCAACAGCAAGCAAGCGAAGGTCATCTCCGATCGAGCTGGAGATCCGGCGGTCAGGGCGTCGATGATGTAGCCGACCACGAGCGGCGAGAGCATCGGCACGAGTTCCCACGTCACCCGCAGGACCACTGTGACCGCGAGCAGGCGGCGGTGCCGGCGCACGAGCCGCCACGCCCATCGGAGGGGATGGCTCGGGCCCGGTGTCGTGGGCAGATGAGGTCGCAACGAGCGGAGTAGGGGTACAAAGCCAGTCATGGGGTGCTCCCCGGCGCAGGCGCCGGTTTCCTTCCTCTACGAGTGACCGCGCCGGGGGGGCGAGTCGCCGAGTTTCGCCGCGGCCGCCGGCTCGCTCGTAGAGCGCCGTATGCATCCGCGGGCCAAGGTCACCACCGTATCGCGTGACCGTGAATCCCTGCTCATCGGCCGCAGTCTCCAGGGCCGGCCGATCCCGGTGACCGTGCTCGGGGCTCGAGACGCGGCGCTGCGAGCGCTGGTCGTTGCCGGTCAGCACGGCGACGAGCCGGCGGCGATGACCGCGGTGCAGACGCTCATCGAACGATGGCGTCCGCCCCCGGAAATGGCCGTCGCCTTCGTAACGTGTCTGAATCCGGATGGGCGCGCGGCCGGACGCCGGGCCAATGCGCACGGCGTCGATCTCAACCGAGACCATCAGCGGCTGACGTCGCCCGAATGCCGCGCTCTGCACGAATTCGCACGAAGCTTCGACCCTGGCTTGATCGTCGACGTACACACGTTCAAGGCGCGACGTCGAACGCTGACGGTCCACGGTCTCGAGTGGGGGGCCGATATCCTGTTCGAGACGGACAACCACCCGTGCGTGCTGGGCGACTACTCACAGCGGTGGCGTACTTGGCTCGAGCCGGTGATCGAAGCGCTCACCGCCGAACACGTGCGCTGCGATCAATACCTGCTGCTCACCCCTTCCGGGCGGGTTCGGAGCAGTTCGGCGGATATCGTCGACGCTCGCAACGGCCTGTCGGCGCGGGTAGATGCGACCGCAGTGCTGGTCGAGGGGCGAGAACCCAGCCGGCGCTACGGATCGACGGAGCGGACGGAAGCCAATATCGCGCGGGCGGTAATGGCGGTCTTGGCGCGTTATGGCGACGTTCCTTCTCGACGATCGCCGAGGGCGAGCTGCTTACATCTGGACGCGAAACGTGTTCGGTCCCCGGGACCCGCGACGGCGTTGCTCCTCACCCCCGGCGCGCGCGTGGCCCAAAGACGCACGCTTGCGGGCCGAGCGTTCCTGACTCTGTGCCCCGAACGACCGATCGTCGCTCCGGCCGCGTATGGGGTGCCGCTGGACGCCCCGTCCGTCATTTCGCTGCTGCAGGCCCACGGCTTTCGGCGTGAAGACCCCGAGGTGATTCGAGCGCGAATCCGGGCCGAGGAGGTCGCTTTTGTACGGGGTGCGGTTCCGTCGAAGAGAGTCGGACGGGCGGTTCGCGACCCGGACCTCGTATGGCACACGGGTTCCCCGGACACCGATCGCCGGGCCTGGTTCTTGACGGAACAGGATCCCGGTCACCGTCTGAGTGCTTTTCTCGAACCGCACTCTCGTTTCGGTCTTCATCGATACTCGGACCTGGGTCTCCGTATCGTTTCGAATGAATACTACGCGGTTGCGCGAGGGCTGGAGCTCGCGTGACGCCGACTTCTTGATGGGCCTTCGCTCGGGCGTTGCCGCGGCCCGTAGATCAGGCAGGCCCGGCACAGTGGTGCCGCGGGAGGAGATCACGATGCTGAATCAACCGAACAATACATTTGAAATCCTGACGTCGCGCGAACTGGGTGCCGCGAAGTGGGGATGGGCCTGCCGACACCTCGAGCCCCAGGGGTCATACCGGGTCGTTCCTAGCCGGACGGCGGAAGTTGGTGATGTACTGGTGGCGCGGGTGCAGCGCATTCGCCATCACACGCGGCTGATGAACACCGCGGCGAGCCGGGTTCGCGTCTACGAAGGTGACGTTGTCGTGGGCGTGGTCGGCCATCGCTACGCGACCGACGCATTCGACGGTGAAGCTGCGATCGAGGATGGGGGCGTCGACCTGCTCACGAACGCCGGGCTCGTCGGGCAAGTGCGTCGGCGACACGCGGGGGTGGACCGGCCGACCCGGCTATCGGTGTTGGGCCGCTTGAGCGGCGCTGACGGGTGTCCGATCAATCTCATCGACCGCTGCTTCCGGGCTCGTCCTCGTCCGTCCGGGGGGCCTCGGGTTCTGCTCGTCGTCGGTACGGGTATGAACGCGGGCAAAACGACCACCGCCGCGCGCCTCGTTCACGGCCTCCGGCAATCCGGGTTGCGAGTGGTCGGATTGAAGGCGACGGGGAGCGTGTCTCCGAACGATCGGTTGGAGCTGCTCGCCAGCGGCGCGCTCGGCGTGCGGGACTTCAGTGATTACGGCTTTCCGTCTACGTATCGGCTGCCCCTCGAGCAGCTCGACCGCCTGGTGGCGACGATGCTCGCCGACGCGGCCGACCTCATGCCGGATCTGGTCGTCGTCGAGCTCGCCGACGGAATTCTACAGCGCGAGACGGCCCATCTGCTCGGGGCCCGGTGGCTGCAGGAGATGTGCGCGGGGGTGGTGATCGCGTCCGCGTGCGCACTTTCGGCGCTCAAAGGGATCGAGCTCGTGCAGGAGGCGGGCTTGGCCGTGGTCGGGGTCAGTGGATTGATATCCAGTGCGCCCTTGTTTGTCGACGAGCTTCGGTCCCGGACGGCGGTCCCGGTGCTGTCTTCGATGAGGGATGGTCGCGAGCTGGCGGCGGCGCTGGCGCCGTCCTTTCGGTCTCCGTCTCGGGCCGCGTAACTGAGACCCTGCGCCATGCTTGCTCTACTCATCGTCAGTGCGGTGCCGATCTCGAACCCGCCGCAAGCTCCGCGACCCGTCGACGCGCTCCGGGTGACGGGCACGGTACTGGGAGGCGTCGACTCCAATGCCGACCTGCAGTCGGACCCGCCGGGGGTGGCGGGGGCCCTGCGGATCGACCTCGAGCTCGACTATGTGCATCCGGTCCGGGCTCGCAACTTCATCATATTCGAGACCGAGGCCGCGGTCGACGCCTACAGCGGCGAGAGTCGCGCATCGCGCACCGAGTTGACCGCGTCGCTGACCTGGGGGCGTTTTCTCCTCGGAAGCGGTGCGGTCCTCGGGGCCCGCCGACGACCGCGTCGATTTCCGCAGCTGCGTTTGGACCTGACCCTCGACTACGGTTTGGCGGTCCGGATCGACGGCCGACCGGTGCCCGTGCCGTCGGCGTGGAATCGTGCGGATCCCGACTCGGACGGGGAGCTTCCGCCTGTGGTCGACGACGAGTTACTCGATGTCGACGCCGGCCTGTCGGGGCCCGCGCTCGCGTTTCTTCGGCCTCTTCACGACGTTCGGCTGCGCACGCGATTGAGGTGGTCACCCGTCCGTTCGACGCGCTTCGAGCTCGAGCCGGCGATCAGTCGAGTGCTGCAGGCAGGAAGACCGGGCGCCGCAGTTCGGCACTACGTGCAGACTCAGGTCGGCGTGTCCGCGCGCCATCGACTGTGGCGGGGGTTTCGGCTAGAGGCGGGGTATCAATTCGAAAGAAGAGATCACGATGAGCGTCTCGATCGCCAGGACAACCGCCTGGGTCTGACGACCCACCGCACGCAAGCCGCGGCCGTACTTCGTTTTCGTCGCTGGCAGCTGTGGCTGGAGCATCGGTTTCGATGGCGTGTCGCGAGCGGAGGAGGAACCAGGACGCGTCGCCACACGGGCCGCTTGGAGGCCCGGTGGCGCGTGTCGCGGCGGTGGGTGGTGGTCGCGCGGGGCGCGGCGACATTTCAAGCACGCCTCGACCGCGCCGACCGCGACTGGTCGAGACTGACCGGTGGACTCGGCCTGCGGGTCCGGTATTAGCGAGGTGTGGCATGCAACACTCGTCTTCGATCGCTCCCGCTCGCTCGGCGCTCGTAGTAGAGACACGATGGTCCGAGGCACGGTATTTACGAGCGTTTGGAAGTCGATTCCTGAAGAGGCCGGGCCGGCTCCTCCGGGTAACCCTGAGCCGGCGGAGGAGCTACCGTCGATGACCCTCGAAACGGACCGCACACTGCTGGATGGCTTCCGCCAGGGTCGCCGGTGGGCACTGGAGCGCGTCTACGCGCTGTATGTCGACGGCGTCGCCCGGTACATTCGAAATGGATTCGCCTTCGAAAGTGGAGGAACGTCGGTTCGCTTCGCGGGTGCGCCTTCGGAGTTTCATCTCGAAGATTGGGTTCACGACGTCTTCATGAGAGCGTTTACCGACGCGGCCAGATCCCAGTACGACGGGATTCGTCCCTACGGACCGTATCTACAGCGCATTGCCCGCAATCTGGTCATCGATGAGCTTCGCCGCAAGGAACACCAGCTGCGGGCCCACGTGGAGGAGCTTCCCGAGCCCCAAGCCACCACCGACTACGCGGCGGAGGGGCCGGTATCACCCGAGATACAGGCCGAGCGCCGCCAGCTCGATGAACACGTGCGGGCCTACGCGGCGGGGCTGCCGCCGCGGGAGCGGCAGGTTTATCAGCTTCGTTTCGTCGAAGGCCTGGATCAGAAGGAAGTGGCCGCCCGGTCGGGCTTGAGTGCGTCCAAGATCAAGACGTCCGAACGCCGCATCCGCACCAGATTCTACAAGTACCTGCGCGAACTCGGTTGGTTAGACGAGTCCGCACCGGCGCCCGACGCCGAAGCCCGGGAAGAGGTTGGACATGCATGACAAGGAACAGCGATCGGCGGAGGATATCCGGCGACTGGTCTCGGGCCACTTGACGCCCGAGAAGGCGGCCGCCGTCCGCCGTGCGGTGGTCAACGATGAAGAGCGGCTCAGGTTGTACGACCGCTTGGTGCAGGCCGAGCGAGCCTTGGAGGGACAGCTCGACGCCGATGGCCTGGGCGACGGCGCGAAGGCGCGAATCGCGTCGCGGTTGTTCGAGTCGCCGGCCGATCGGCGCTGGGCGCCGCTGTTTCGGGTCTGGCCGATCGCACCCACGGCGTTGGCGGCGGCGTTAGCGGCGGTGACGTTGGTGCCTTGGTCGAGCGTTCGATCGACAAGCGAGGAGTTCACGGAACGTGGCCCCCTGTCGGTGGAAACGTCGAAGCTATCCCCTGACCGCGTGCTGCAGGTTCTTCGGGTCGAGGTAGGGGCGACGGGAAACGTGTCGGTGGCGCCAGCTGAGGTCGTCGACGCGGGCGATCATCTTCGCTTCGCGGTTTTTGTGGCCGCGGGCAAATGGAAGGTGTCGATCCTCGCCGCTCGCGCCGATGGGCGCAGAACCACGCTCTCCGTCCGGCAGCCGGTCGTGGCCCGAGCGAGCGCGCAACGGCTGAACGTCGCGTTTCGGGTGCCGGAAGACTGGCGAGGTCCGGTCAAGTTCGTTGGCGTGTTCGAACGCGCCGGCAAAGTGGATCTACAGGCGGTGGATACGCAAGCCAGAGACGAGCAGGACCTGTCGGTACGCGTCGTGACCGCGACGGTGGGGGGTGGGAGTTGAGCGGCCTGGCCGCGATGCTCGTCGTGGGGTCGGTGCTGACCGCGGCGCTTCCGACCGAGCCCCACGCGACGTACGTCCTGATCGTCGCCAACAACCAGCCGCGACCGGGGGCGAAGGGCCTGCCCGCGCTGCGGTACGCCGACGATGACGGTGCGCGCTTCTTCGAGCTCTTCGAGCTGCTGGGGCGACGGGTGATCATTCACAGCGTCCTCGACGAGGAGACCCAAGGACTCCACCCCGAGGTGGCGCGAGTCGCGCGGCCGCCGACGCGGGGGGAAGTGCAACGCAGCCTGACGTCTCTGTTTGCGGACATCGAAAAGGCGCGCGCGCGCGGCGAGCGCACCGAGCTGTTCTTCGTCTTCGTGGGCCACGGTAGCGCGCTGGACTCCGGAGAAGGGGTCATGCACTTCCTCGACGGTGGCTTTACGCGCAGCGACCTGTTTCAACAGATCGTGTCTCGTTCGCCGGCGGACACGAACCACATCATGGTCGACGCGTGCAACGCGTTCCTGTTCGTGGCCGGCCGCGGTGATAAGTCCGAGCCGTCGATCGACCGAGCCGTGGACCAGTATCTCGCCCGCGAGACGATGCAGAGACACCCGAACACCGGATTCTTGCTGTCGACGTCGGCGAGCACCCAGGTTCACGAGTGGAGTGGCTTTCGTGCCGGCGTCTTCAGCCACGAAGTGCGGTCCGCGCTGTTGGGCGGGGCCGACGTCGATGGCGACGGCGCCGTCACCTACGACGAAGTCCGAGCGTTTCTCAACGCCGCAAACGGACGGGTCAGCGACCCGCGGGCCAAACTCACGCCGTGGGTCGCGCCGCCTCCGATCCGGCGCCAGACCCCGCTCGTCGAGCGCGAGCGACTCCCGTCTCGGGTTCCGCGCGTTCACGTGCCGGGAGAAATGGCGGGTCGATGGTCGGTCGAAGACACCCGCGGCGTACGGCTCGCCGACGTCAACGTAGCGCCCGACGGTCCGGTGACTCTCCTGTTGTCGGCCAAGCGCGACCACGTGCTGAGGGGGCCTTCGGTGGAGATCTCGCTGCCGAGCACGATGGTCGCGCAACTCGACGCCGATCAGCTGGCCCGCCAGCAGCCCGCTCTCGGGGCGAGAGGCGTGGCCCACGTGTTCCGCGAAGATCTGTTCGCCATCGCTTTCGGCCGCGCGTTCTACGACGGATTCATCGCCGCGCCCCGGCCGACCATCCACATCACCGCCCCGGTGCCCGAGTCGTCGTCGACGGTGAAGAACTGGGTCGGTGGCTCCCTAGTCGGGCTGTCGGTGGCGGCCATCGCGGCCGGGGTCGTGTTCGGCGTTATGGCCAGCGAAGACGCCGAGAGCTATCGGCGTGACGTGGGATTGACCGACGACATTACGTCCCTTCGAAACCGGGCGCGCGACCGCGAAACGATCTCGAACGTATTGATCGGTGCGGGGGTGGCCGCCGGCCTCGGCGGCGCCGCGCTCCTGATCTGGTGATGCCATGAACGTGAAAACTCAAGCTATCGCGGCCGCTGCCGCTACTCTCGCCGTGTACGGTTGTTTCGTGGATCTCGCCCGCGAAGAGGCGGTGCTTCGCATCTTCGTCGATGGGGCGAACGAAGCGGCCCGGGAGCTCGTGGTCGAGGTTGTCGACGACCCGGACCTACCTCCATTCACCGCCCGGTTCGAGCTGAACGACGCGGCCCGAGACGACGGGCCGCCTTCGTTCGCCTTGCCCGACGTGAGCGTCGTGACCGGGCAGGTGTTGATTCGCGCTCGAACGTTGAACGAGGTCGATGCCCTCGTCGACGGTCCGCTGGAGGAGCGCATCGATCTCGTCGCGGGCACCAATGGCCTACTGATCGACTTCCTGGCCCCACCCGCGGTGCTGCCGCCGGGCGACAACGACAACAGCAACAACAACAACCCCGGGGGCAACACCAACAGTAATGACAACAACACGCCGACCGGTCCGACCCAACAGGTGTCGTCCTTGACCGCCGTTCAACAGTTCTCGATCGAGCCGGTGGGGGCTCAGTGGGTGGCCGAGGTGCCCATCGGCGCCTCCGCATGGACGTCCTTACTGACCACCTTGGAGGCCGGGTTGGGTGAGCCGGCGGCGTCTTTGCGCATCCAACACGTCACGGTCGTGAGCGATCCGATCGGGGTTGAAGAAGCGGAGAGCTTCGACGACGGCTGGGAAGGAACGATCACCGTTCGCGTTCGCGGCGGAGATGTCGACAGCGTGGCGGCGGCATTCGACGGTCAGGAACTGACCCAGGCCCGCTCGGCGAGCCTGGACATCGACGTCTTGGCCTGGCGAGACGGGCTGCCCGCCGACGCTCGCGTTGAGCTGTCCGGTGCGGTGCCCGAGGAAGGGCCCGACCTGCCGCTCGTGATTCGCGCCATCGTCGAGGTCGTCGCGTCGCCGTAGGTGGCGGGCAGGCGAGACCGAACGCCTCGCCTACCCGCCTCCCTACGTACTTCAGCTAATTGGAGCAGATCGACAGGTCGTCGATGCCGCACTCGACCAGGTCGCCGGAGCCCGCGGCGTCCGAGCACTGCACGCGCAAGACGACGTTCGAGCCGGCGGGGATCTGGGTGGTGGCGGTGCTCCACGACGCGTTCGACGTGCTGTCGCCGTTCGACGTGATCGTCTGGAACGTCGACCCACCGTCGGTCGACACCTCGAGCACGAAGAAGTCGCCGTTGGCATCGTCCCCCGTGTCCCGCTGGCCGTGGAAGTACGCCACGGACAGGGTGGAGGCCGCGGTGACGTTGACCGTCGGCGACGTCAGGATGCAGTTGCCCCCGTCGACGTCGTCGCTGCCGGCCGAGGTGTTGCTGGCCGTGTACACCGCATTGCTGCCGGAGTTGGCCCCGCCGACCTGGGTGGTGACCCCGCCGTTCACCTGCTGGCTCGGCGTTCCGAGGACGTAGGCCCCCGTGGTGCAGGTCGACGCGGCGTCGTTCGACCATCCGTCCGCGTTGGCCTCGAAGTCCTGATCGATGAAGCAGGTCGGGTTCGGCGGTGGTGGCGGCGGGCTGCCCGAACCGCAGACCAAAACGGAGTCGACCCCGGCCTCGACGAGGTCGCCTTCGCCCGCGGCATCGGTGGCCCGGACGCGCAACTGCAGGTTGCCCGGGTTGTTGATCGTCGTGCTCAGGGGGGTCCAGCTGGGGTTGGAGGTGACGTCGCCGATCACCGCCGGCGAGTCGACGACCGCGCTGTTGCTGAGAACGTCGACCCGGAAGCCGTCGTTCGCATCGTCGCCGGCGTCTCGCTGGCCATGGAAGTAAGACAGGAACACCTCGACCGTCCCGAACCCGTTGGCGTCGATCACCGGCGAGAGGGCCTCGCAGGTCCCGTTGTCGACGTCATCGACGCCGGCCGACGAGTTGGGCGCGGTGAAGAACGCGCCCTGAGTACCGTCGGCGCCGCCGTCCAGCTGCACGCCGTTGGTGACCGAGTTCGGGGTCCCGCGCACGAAAGCTCCGGTCGAGCAACTGTCATTGCCTTGGGTCCAGCCCGAGGTGGTCGACTCGAAATCCGCCGAATGCAGCAGCGTCGTGCCGTTGGGACAGGTGGCCGGCGGTGGAGGCGGTGCGGTGCACTCGGTGGGCAGATTGAATCCGTTGCTCGGGCTCGTGCTGTTCGATCCGCCGGATTGGGCGTTGGTTCCGAGCCCGAAAGCCGCGAACACCGCCCAGATATCGCAGACGTCTTCCCCGCCGAAGACGCTCTCGGCCGCGGCGATGACTCCGTTACGGTTGGCGACGAAGGTCGGCGAGCACGACGTGTTCTTCAGGCCTTCGTTGACGTAGAACAGAGCGCGCTTGTTGCCCGCTTCGTTCGGATCGCTGGTGGAGAAGTTCTCGAGGTCCGCCTCGAAGCCGTGCTTGTCGACCAGAGCCCAATACATTTCCCACGAGACCTGCGCCCAGACCGAGCCGACGCCGTGAGGAATGGATAGCCCATTGATCGACTCGTAGGTGTAGCTGTTGACGGCGCTATCGGTGCTGTACTGCTGCGGGCGAATGGTGCCGTCGACCGGCAACCCGAACAGGTAGGCGCCGATGCCTCGCGTGTCGCTGCCCTGATCCCCGGGCTTCGCGGTGTACACCAGCCCGTGCCAGTCACTCCAGCCTTCGCCCGCCTGCTGTCGGTTGTTCAGGCACGACGTCGATGGGCCACCGACCTGGCGAATGGAGATGCCGTGGCCGTACTCGTGAACGATGACACCGTTGTCGAGGCTGCCGTCTCGCTGGGGGCTGACCTCGTTGCAGACGAACATCTGCATGCGGGGGTTGCCGCCGTCGCTGGGCGTCGCGAAGTTCGCGTTGCAGCGAGAGCTCCCGCTGGCGTTGTCCTGAGCTTCGGCGTTGACCGAGTCCGAACCCTGGCCCCCGCGACCGAAGTTGTTCTCCTGGAAGTTTCCGCCCGCCTCGTCGAAGCCGTACTGATACTGGATGTCGTGAACGATGTTGTTCCAGTAGAAGAGGTTGGCGATCGCAGCGTCGGTGTACTGAGAGGGGTCCGCGTTCAGGTTGACCGGGAAGTCGCAGACCTGGCCGGGGCAAGTCGGCTGGCCGGAGTCGCAGGCGTTGTTGCCGTTGCGGTCGGCGCACGCGCGAACATTGTTGCCGTCCATGAGGGTCTGGCCGGAATCGAACCAGCCGTTCGGTGACGCGGTCGAGTTTTCGGGATTGATGACCAAGACCCGAGCGTCCGCGGGGGGCAGAGGAGACGTGTGAATCGGGCTTTCGACCGGCTGCTCGTAGACCCGGAATTCGGCGTCGAAGGTGTTGCTGTTGGCGATCAGCAGCCGGGCCCGGTCACCGCCGGCGAAGCTGCGCGCGTCCGCGGAGACCGTGAGGTCGTACAGGGGGCCACCATGGAACCACGCGTCCTTGATGAACCACGCGGGCTCGAGCTCGTTGGGGCCAATCGGCAAAAGGCCAAACTCCGCCTCCGCGGGTCGTTCCAGGATATCCGCGCGGACGGTCACTTGCTGCCGAAGGCCCGACCGACGAAGGTTGGAAACCTTGACATCGCGGGCGGTGAGACCGAGAAACTCGGCGGCGGCGACGAGCGCCCGCCCGGCATCGATGGCCGGTTTTCCGCTCACGGTGGCTTGGGAGACCGAGGTGAGCCCGACGTTGGTCAGCAGCAGTCGGCCCTTCTGGACGTGAAACTGGGCTTGCGTATAGAAAACCGGCAGGTCCGTACGAGGATGAGTCTGCCGGAAGTACTCGTGGACGACGCCGTTCTGTTTTGTGACGACGCGGTCGGTCATTTCCAAGCTGAGGTCGGCGGTCCGCAGACCGAAGGCCCCGGCGTTGCGGCGCAGAAAACCCAAGCCCACGTCGGTCGCCGAACGCGTCGAGGCCGCGGTGAGCGCTCCTCGCGTGGCAAGCACGCTCATTGGCGTCAAGAAGTCTTGACCGCCGCTGACCAGGGCGTTGGGGATCTCGCGTCGCATGGCCGCTTTGGCGGTCTTTTCGGCTGCGGTTTCTGTTTTGAGTAGTGAAGCGGGACTGAGCTGGCGTCGGTCGAACCTTTCCGGGAACAATGATTGCGAGTTCGCCGGCGTAGCCATCATGGCAATTGCGGCGGTAGTCGAAGCAAGTCCTAAGTATTTTTGAAGACCCATGGGCGTCTTCTCCCTCCTTCGTGACCGAAGTCACCCGATACCGGTAACACCGTTGTCGAGCCTCTGGGAGATGTGCGCCCTACTGAGCAGGCGGATTAATCTGTCGCGATCGAATGATCTCTTTCGTGTATTGAATAGAGTGAAATCTTTGGCGAGAATCGCCGCGAAGATTCCGCGGATATCGCATCGGTGTTGCGTTCGAACGCGGCCGCTTTCGATTCAGTGGTGGCCGCATCCCGGGAATCCCGGAAGGATCCGGCCGGCTCCCGGCCTCGCTCCTAGTCCAAACGAGTGCTGGCGGGCGCTACAATACCTGCGCACTCTGGTCCGACGGGTCCGCGAGGTTCGATGCCGGGCGGCGAAGCTGCAGATACTCTTTGCCTTCGAGCTGCTTGACGAGGACCTGGCCTTCGAGCTGCAGCTGGAGGCTGACCACCCGAAGGACCTCCAAGGCGGCGCTGGGCGTTATGCCCGGCTCGTGTTCGAGCAGCCAGCTCGCGGCGATAGACGCCGAAGGTACCGGCAGTCCGTGGGCGAGGGTGGCGAGGATCAGGCTTCGCGCATCGTCGGGTCCGGGAGGCGGACGGGGGGCGATCCGCGGCTCGGGCTCGGGCTCGGGCAGGGGCGGCTCGAAGCTCGGCTCCGCCCGAGGTCGGGGCAACAGCGCGGCGAGCGCAGGATGGGCGCGAAAGGCATCGATGCGATGCAACGACGCCAGCGCTTCTTCTTCATCGAGGGCGAGGGTGCCCTCCGGAAGATCGACCTCCAGGTCTCCAGCCCGGGCGAGGCCGAGGATCTGGACCAGTGCGTCCAAACTGGCGTGATGCTCGAAGTTGAGCTTGATCCGCAGAAAATCGCACTCGCTGCGCAGCCGAAAAAGGTGGTCTTCGGTCGTCGTCGACACCTTGAGCGGCCGACGCTCTTCGTCGGTGACCAGCACCTTGCACGTATGGGCTTCATCTCGAGCCATCAGGCCGATGAGCCGGGTCGACGTCGCGCTGCGCGTGGTCGCCACGACCGCGACCGCGTCCGGCATCGAACGGCCTCGACGGTGGATGACGAATGCGTACGGAGAGCCGCCCCGGACCCGGGGTGGGGCTGAGATGCCTTCGACGTCCGTGCTGGGGTGGCCGACGCACAGCTCCAGCGCGCGTCGCGTCAGGGCGGCGATGTTATCGGCATCGGGGGGCAGCGAACCCGGATTCATCAGCCGCTGTCGGTGGGCTTCGGCCAGTTTGGCCTTCACCACGTCATCGATCAGCTTGTCTCGGGGGACCGCCGCCTCGCGATCGAAGACGTGGGTCACGTCGGTGGCGTGGGGGTCGGGAGGCTCGGGCCAGTGGGCGAGCCACGCCATGTGGCCGGCTTCGCTCTCGAGCTGAGCCTGATTCCACGCCCGCCGCGCCTCGCGGATCACGGTTCGGGGGCGGACCTCGGGAACGTCGCCGACAACTTGCTCAAACCAGGCGGTGGTCAGCGGGAACAAGGGATCCAGGGAAACGAGCTTGTTAACCTCGCTCAGGCGCGAGAAGGGCTCGAGAAACATCCGCAGGCGAGCGGCGATGATCTGCAGGGCCTGCTCGGGGAGGACCGGTCGCAAGTCGACTTGCTCCTCGGCCACCCGGTCCCAGTTCGCGGCGGGAATGACGTCTTCGTCGCGCAGGCGCAGCAGGTTGGCGCGGACGCCGGAGAACACACACAGAAGATTCGGACAGTGGTCGATGAGGACGTGGAGAAATCGGGTCAGCTCCGCGACCTGTTGCTTCGATAGGTTGTCGACCTGATCGAGGCAGAGGATGAATGGACGGTTCGCCGCCCGAGAGACCTCGGTGAGGCCTCGGAACACGAGCTCGATGTCCTGGTCGTCTCGGAGGCCGATTTCTTCGACGTGGTTGGGAACCGACAGACCCAGTTTGCGCGCGGCGTCGGCGTCGATGTTGTCGCCGGAGATCCAATCCAGCGCCGCTTCGACGAGCTGCGGACGATGGACCTGCTCGCGCTCCGCCTGGTGCAGCTCGAGGAAGAGTCGGAGCATGACCTGGGCCACCTGCTCCGCGCCTCGTCCACCGTCCGGGTGGAGCTGGCGCACCGCGTTCTCGACGTGTTTGGGCGTGATCGCGGCGTCGGGGTCGAGGCGGTTGATGCGGATGATCGCTTGCCGCAGCAGGCTGTACAGAACGCTGTACCCATACTCGCCTTTGGTACGGCCGCGGTCGGCGAGCACGCTGACCGTCGACGCGAGCAGGTACCGGGGCATCCGGGACGGCTCGACGAGTAGATTGTGCAGGAACACGAACGGGCTCCCCGCCTGCTGTGACCAGCGCCAGAACCGGGACAGGACATGGCTCTTGCCGATGCCCGCGTCTCCGAGGAGCACCGCGCCCGTCGCGCGCTGGCCTTTGGCGACCTGTTCCGCCAGTCGAACGAGTTTGTCGAACGCGCGGGCGTGGATTTCCGGGACGTCCGGGTCGCGGTGGGACGGCTGATTGATGCGGTCTTGCGCGAACGGGTGCTCGTTTTGAAGGGCCTCCAAGAGCTGGTTTAGGCTAGTCATGTTCGGTGTTCCTCATCGACGGGCGCAGTACAGAAGTCGGCGGCCGGCCTCGACCACGCCGGCCTCCCGTTCCTCGGGGGTCGTTCGGTCGTGGGTGCCCTCGGCGGCGTCCAACGAGAATTGGCCGGCCCGGCGTAGGGCGTTGAGCTCCTGATCGAAGACGCGGCGCGGATACTGGGCCAGGGCGCGGCGCAAGCTCAGCAGCTTGACGAAGTTCTTGCCCCCTGATTCGTGGTCGAGACGGGAGAAGACGGCGTCGAATGCCTCGGCGAACGACGTGGTCGGGGCGGCACCCGAATCCTCGCCAGGCGGCGGAGAAGATGCAGGACGGGACACGGGCGCGGTCAGTAGATCATCTTGCAGCAGCAGATAGTAGTGCCCTCGCCTGAGCACCGCGGCGACGCCCGCCGGCAGGGCGCGGCGGGCGAGGGCGGCCTTCATCGCATGGCCGAACGCGGTCTTGAGCGGCGCGGGCTTAAACGCCGCGCGAAGCTCACCGGCCGAATGAAGATGGGTCGAACCCCCGCGAACATACCGAAACGCTAGCCGCCACAGGCGTGCGCTGGCCGCGACCGCCGGCAGCTCATCGAGCCGAAAAACCAGGGCCGCGGGGTCGGGCACTTCGCTTCGGCCCGCGGACGCGGCGATCATGGCGCATTGCGTAAAACTCCGACGACGAGTGGCGTCGACCAGCGCGAGGCTGGTCGTCGACTCTCCCAGCTGAGCCGAGAGCTCGGCCCATGTCATCGGCTGACTCTGCATCACGAGGTTGACCACTCGGTCGGTCAGGCTCTCCATCGGCCTGCCCGGACGTCCGTCGCCCATATCGGCATGACCTTACTCGACGGGTTTGCGCGAGTTACCGCCCCTCGGGTCTTCGTTTGGGCAACCGAAGCCTCCGACCGACTCAATATGAGCAGCCGAGGGCTCTTTGATCGAAATACGGTTAAGTATCAGCGTGGATGGTCGAGGGCCACCCCAGCCGGACGGGCGCAGGGGTTCCTCGACCGGATATGCCGCAGCTTCATTCGAACGATGGCATACGATAAGCAGAACGTGTGTCCATGCTCGGCCTGATCGGATTGCTGGCTCTGGCTCAAGTGCAGCCCGGCGAGACTCGAGGCGCTGTGTATTCGCTCGATGGCGACGAGGCCGGCGAAAAGATGTTCGACATCGTACGCCGAGTGACCCGCACTCCGGTCGGGTGGGCGGCAACGATGGAGTTCCGCGCTCCATCGGGGGCGGTTGCCGTCCAGGAACGCGTCGAGTTCGGCGACGACGTGCAACCGCAGTTCTATCGCAGGGAGCAGTATCAAACGGGGGGCCGGGGTCACGTCAGTGTCGACGGCGGCGCGATCAAGTACGAGTGGCGCGACGGCGAGGGCCGGATGTATCGCGATGCGGAAACCAGCGACCAGGCGCTGATGGTCGGCCCGATGATGTTCGCGTTCTTCATGCGCCACTGGGGCCGCATCAAGGCGGGGGATACGCTCGAGTTTCGGATTCTCGTCCCCGATCGCCAGACCTCGTACGAATTCGAGTTCCAGAAAGTGGGCGAGGTCCGCGATGCCGGTCGCACGCTCGCGAAGTGCGAGCTTCGGCTGACCGGGCTGCTCGGCTTATTCGTCGGGGATATGGTGTTCTACCTCGACGCCGAGACCGGGGATCTCGTCAAATACACGGGGATCGTGTTGCCCAAAGTTCGCGAGGGCGACGGATGGACGAACATCAAGGGCATCGTCCAGTATGACCAGCCCCGCTGAGCTGCCCGGGGGCCGGCGTGACGAAGACGGTTGATTTGCCGGGTTCGTCCCCGTCATGAGCACTGTATGTCCGACCGTGCGCCAACCCGGCCCCTCAACTTTGTTCGCCACTCGCCTGAAGAGATGCAGACCCGGGCTGCCACCCTACGGCGAGAGATGACCGCTCGTCGGTCGGTGCGGTTCTTCTCGGACGACCCCGTGCCGCCGGGCGTCATTGAAGACTGCATCGCGACCGCGGCCCAGGCGCCATCGGGGGCCAACAAGCAGCCGTGGACGTTTGTGTTGGTGACCGACCCCGCCCTGAAGTCGGACATCCGAACCGCGGCTGAGGCCGAAGAGCGGGAGTTTTATAGCCGCCGAGCCCCGCCGAGGTGGCTCGCGGACCTCGAGCCGTTCGGAACCACGGCCGATAAGCCCTTCCTGGAGACCGCGCCCGCGTTGATCGTGGTGTTCGCACAGAAATACGGCCACGACCCGGACGAGCGTCACTACTATGTCCAGGAGTCGGTGGGGATCGCGTGCGGATTCCTGATCGCCGCTCTGCACCACGCCGGTCTCGCGACCTTGACCCATACGCCCAGCCCGATGGGCTTTCTGCAGGAGGTGCTTCGAAGGCCACAGAACGAGCGCGCCTTCCTGTTGCTTCCTGTTGGATATCCCGCTGATGATTGCGAGGTCCCGGCGATTACCCGGAAACCATTTGCGGAGGTTTTAATCCAAAAATGACGGTCGACGCGCCCTCGACGCCGCTCGGCGAACCCAGCCCCTTCGAGGAGAACATCCTTCGTTCTCTGCGGCGGATCATGCGGGCCATCGACCTGCACAGCCGCCACCTCGCCGCATCGTTCGGCCTGACCGGTCCGCAGCTGGTCTGCCTGCGCACGTTGGGGCTTCGCGACGGCATGACGCCCAGCGAACTGGCCAAGGAGGTCGAGCTTAGTCAGGCCACGGTGACCGGGATCGTCGATCGGCTCGAGAGTCGCAAGCTGGTCACTCGCTTGCGAGACGATCGAGACCGGCGGCGGGTCTTTGTTCGGCTCACCGCAGGCGGTCGCCAGCTGCTCGACCGGGCCCCATCTCCGCTGCAAGATCAATTCGTTCAGCGCCTCGCCCTGCTCCCCGAGCGGGAGCAAAAGGCCATCGACACCATGCTGAAGCAGGTCGTGGATATGATGGGGGCGGAGTCCCTCGAGGCGGCCCCTCTCCTCGTGCCCGGTGACGTCACCGCAGCCGCCCCCGAAGCCGATTCCTGAACCTCCCCTGCGCCTAACGGACGTTGGACATTCGCCGATTAGCAGCCGGTGTCCATGCTCCTGATGCCCAAGGAGGCGGCGGTGGTGGCCGCGGCTGGCGATTTGGCCCGGGCGAATCCCTTCGCGACCGAGCATCGGCAGGCGGCGCTGAAGCTGGGGGTTGCGGTGGGCCACGAGCCGCTGTGGAGCCAGTTGGCCGGTCGTCGCCAGCTGAGCGCGGCCATCGGGCCCTTGGTCGAGCGACTCAAGGCCCGCGCTCGACGCAGCGACGCCCCAAGCCTCGCCCGACTGCGAGGCCCGCTCGACGGTCTGGCCGCGGCATGGATGGCCGCCGCCGCGGAAAAGGACGCCTCGGCGTACGACCTTCGCTGGCTTGGGCCCGCGCCCTGTGCGGCGCCCCAGGCGCTGGCGTCCATGCGGGTCACCCGGGAGAACCTCCTCGCCGCGGTGAGGCGGGCTTGGCCTGGCGAGTCGGCGGCGGCGCAGCGGATGCGAGCGGACATCTGGCGCGCGGCGTGGCTAGGGGATGCATTTTTGGATCTCCGGCCCGCCGGGGGACCGGTCGCGGCCCCCACGTTGATCCACGGCCCACAGGGCGCGCCGCGCGACCAAGTCGCGGCGCTGCTGGCCGCGGCGAGGGCGGGGCAGGATGGTTGGCCCTCGGTCCCGATGGCGCGGACCTATCTGCCAACGGCGCAGGCCGCGTTTCGCATCCGGTATCCGCCGCCCGGCCTTCAGTTCGTCGACCGACTCGATCGCGCGTCGTCGTCGGTGCAGTCGGCGCTCATCGAGCGGCTCGCGGAGGGAACCGAACGCTGGACGTTCGGGGTTCTCGACGGTGCGGATCTCGGCCGCCTCGAGCCCGAACTTCTACACCGGATCGCGGGACTGGAAGTTCGTATCCCGCCGTTGCCGGCGCTGATCGCCGACGGGGGTCTCGTCCCCTACGTGGCCCGGGCGCTGGCGGAGGACGGCGGGGACGAACAGAGCAGCCGGGCCGAGGAGATCGTCGATTGGATCGATCGCCGCCTCGGCCCTCGTTACCCGTGGCCTGGCCACTTCTTCGAGCTGGCTCGGTGCGTTCGCGCGCGGCGGGTCGGCCGAGACTTCCGTCCCGCGGTCGTGGCTTCCGCCCGGGAGCTACCCGACCCCCTCGTGGCGGGGATCCGCGATGGCGAGATCGATGCAGATACCCTATTGAGTCGCTACTGCACGTGGGTGTACGCCCGGACCGGGTCTTACGTCGCGACCGCGGCTCGGTTGGGGATCGACCGTCGCACTGTGCGCAAGCGGGTCGATCGAGGGCTTCTGCCGATTTTTGGTGACCGACGGTCGGTTTGATGATGCCTGTCCAGCATGCGGGCCCGGGCATTCGCACTCGTGATCATTTCATACCTCGTGGCGCTGGCCGCCGCTGCCGCCGCGGTGGCGGTGTACCCTGGGCCGAAGTCGCCGCTGGCGCTGGTCGCGGTCGGCGATCTCGCGGCAACGGTGATCATCTTCCTCTTCAGCGTGGCCTTCCGAAACAGCAGTTTTTACGACCCGTACTGGAGCGTGGCTCCGGTATTCATCGCCGGTTATCTGATCGTCGGGTTCGAAAGCTCGGCGCCGGTGGCCCGGCAGGCGTTGGTCGCCGTCTGCATCACCGTGTACGGCGTTCGGCTCACCTACAACTGGGCGCGCGGATGGACGGGCCTCGACCATGAGGATTGGCGGTACGTCGATCTTCGGCGGCACACCGGCCCGATGTTCCAGGTGGTCAACTTTCTGGGCATCATGCTTTTTCCAACCGTGCTCGTCTATCTGGGTTGCGTTCCCATGATCCCGGCCCTCGTCGACGGCGCGGCCCCCCTCAACCTGTGGGACGCGGCCGGGGTGGTGGTCGTCCTTGGGGGGACGGCGATCGAAGGGCTGGCCGACCATCAGCTTCGCCGTTTCGCGCGCGAGCGCCGAAGTCGCGAGGCGATCATGGACCGCGGTCTTTGGGCTTGGTCGCGTCACCCGAACTACTTTGGCGAGATCTCGGTATGGTTCGGGGTTCTCTTCTTCGGGATGGGCTCGGGCGCTTTCGCGCCGTGGATGACCATCGGGGCGGGGGCGATGGTGTTCCTGTTCGTGGCGATCAGCATTCCGATGATGGAGAAGCGACAGCGGGACCGTAAGCCGGCGTACGTCGAGTATCAGCGCCGCACTTCGATGCTCATCCCGTGGCCCCCACGCGGCGGGCGTTCCGACGCAGGTCGGAACCCGGCGCGGAGTGCGCAAGCGGAGCCTGCGGAGCGTCACAGGTGACTAGAGCGACCCGCGCCGGTTGGGGCTGTATCGCAGTGGGTAAATCCCGAGACAGCGGGGGTGGTCGACCTCAGCGAATCCTGGCCGCAATTCGGGCTCAGAGGTATGACAGCGCCGGCCAATGTACATCGTGATCATCGGTCTCGGCGAAGTGGGTCGCCACTTGCTTCGGGTCCTGGAGGAGGATGGCCACGATATCGTCGCCGTCGACCAGGACGCCGATGCGGTGCGATACGTCGAAGAGCACCACGACGTCATGACCTTGGTCGGCTACGGTGCGGGCGAATCTATCCTCGAGCAGGCCCGCGTAAGTCGAGCCGATCTTCTGGTCGCGGTGACCGACCACGACGAGGTCAACCTGATCGCCGCCTTGGCCGCCAAGCAGGCCGGCGCCAAGCGCGCCATCGCCCGTACTCAGGGCAACGAATGGGCTCGCGCGCAGCAGGGGGTTCGTTACGACCTGCTGGGGGTCGACGTGACGATCAATCCCAGCGTTTTGGTTGCCCAGGAGATGGTCAAGATCGCGCGCTCGCACGGCGCGGTGGAGGTCATCGACCTCGCCCACGACCAGCTCGAGCTGGTCCAGGTCGAGATCATCGAGAACAGCCGCTACATGCACCGACCGATCTCCAGCATCCCGCTCCCGAGGGATACCCTCATCGCGGCCGTGGTGCGAAAGGATGAGCTATTCGTCCCCGGTGGCGCCGACGTGCTCGGCCCCGATGACCGGCTGTATCTTCTCGGCCGGCCCAGCGACCTGCCCGACGCCGAGGATCTATTCACCACCCGACGCGAGACCCGCCGGGCATGCATCGCTGGCGGCGGACTGACCGGCGAGATGGTGGCCCGCGCCATGGCCGGTGGCGGGGCCGAGGTCCTGATCATCGAGTCGTCGCGGGAACGGGCCGAGCAGCTATCCGCGACCCTCGACAACGTCACCGTTCTGCACGGCGACGGCACCGACACGCGGCTCCTGGAGGAAGAGGACGTCGGAACCTACGACCTGTTCGCAGCCGTCACCGCCGACGACGAGCTCAACCTCATGGCCGCTCTGCTCGCCCAGCGGCTGGGAACGGCGAGGACAGCGGCGATCGTTCAGCGACCGGACTACATGCCGATCTATCGGCAGCTCGGGATAGACATCGTGGTGTCGCCGCGGTCCGCGGCCTCCGACCACATCCTGCGGTTCTGCGGCCGAACGGAGCTGAAGAGCCTCACTGTGCTCAAGAACGGGCAGGCCGAGGTCCTCGAGATCGCCGCCCGCGAGGGATGCCGGGTCATCGACACCCCCATCCGTCAGCTCAACTTGCCCCGGGGTGCGCTGATCGGCGCCATCGTGCACAACAATCAAGTGGTCGTACCGCGCGGGGACGACGTCGTGCATCGAGGGGACACGGTCATCGTATTGGTCACCGCAGGGGCGCGGGCGGCGGTGGAGCGGCTGTTCCGGCCGGGGCTGCTGTGAGTCGCAAGCTGCGCGACTATCGGAGCGTCGCGAAGCCGGTCGGCGCGGTGGTCATGGGCCTGGGGGCCGCGATCTCGTTTTGCGCGCTGATCGGCTATCTATTTAATGGGTTCCAGCCCCCGGAAGACGGCCGCAAGCTCGGCGGCGAGCTCGAGCTGACCGTCGTCGCGGGGGGGGCGGTGGCCGTCGGGCTGCTGCTGTACGGGGTCGGAAAACGGTACGAGATGCCGATGTTCGGCCGCCGGGAAGCGGTGCTTTCGGTCGCGCTCATCTGGATGTCGGCCGGCGTCCTCGGGAGCATGCCGTTCGTGGTCGTGGCGGGAATGTCGTTTCCCGACGCGTTATTCGAATCGATCAGCGGCCTCACCACGACCGGGGCCACGGTGGTGACGGACATCGAGGGCTCGCTTCCCCGAGTCGTGCTTCTGTGGCGCTCGCTCATCCAGTGGCTGGGGGGCATGGGGATCGTGGTGCTGTTCGTCGCGGTGTTCCCCAATATTGGCGCCGGAGGCAAACACATGTTCGGGGAGGAGGTGCCGGGGACGACCGCCGAAGGGTTGCGCCCCCGGATCGCCGAGACCTCGCGAGTCCTGTGGCAGTTCTATGCGTTCTTCACCGCGTTGGAGGTCGTGGCCCTCTACCTGCTGGGGATGTCCTTGTTCGAGGCCCTCTGTCACGCCTTGACGACCATGAGCACCGGCGGCTTTTCGACGCGAGACGCGTCGATCGCGGCCTTCGATAGCGTGGCGATAGAGCTTACCATCGCCGGGTTCATGTTGGTGGGGTGCGTCAACTACGGGCTGTTCTACGCCGCGTTGAGAACGCGGGGGCTGAGGCCGATCCTACGTTCGGTCGAGTTCCAGGCCTTCGTGGTCATCGTAGTCCTGTCGACGGTGGTGCTGACCGTCGGCATTCTCCCGCTGCACGGCGACGATCCGCTGCAAGCGTTTCGGCGCGCGGTGTTCATGGTCGCCACCACCATCTCCTCCACCGGCTACGGGACCGATGCCTACATGGACTATCCCCCCGCGATGCTCATGGTGGTGGTGTTCCTGATGTTCATCGGAGGCTGCGCCGGCTCCACCGCGGGGGGGATCAAGATCGAGCGTATCGTGATGATGGCGAAAGTCAGCTTGGCCGAGATTCGACGCTCGTTTCGACCTAATCTGGTCCACGTCATTCGGATGGGGCGGACGGTAGTGTCGCGAGACGCGATCACCGACGCGACGGTCTTCTTCATCATCTACATGATGTGTTTAGGGCTGTTCACGACGGCGATCGCCGCCGTCGAGAAAGAGACCTTGCCCACGGCGTTTGGCGCGGTGCTGACCTGCCTGTCGAATATGGGGCCGGCTCCGTTTCACACCGTCGCCGACAACTTCGCTCACTACTCGGTGCTGTCGAAGATCATCTTCGCTTTCGCCATGCTCCTGGGCCGACTGGAGTTCTTCGCGCTGCTCGCGCTGCTCGTGCCCGGGTTCTGGAGGCGATAGTTGGCCGCCGGCCGGCGCGACCCACGCGAGGTCTGGGGGGCCTCGCCGGCCATCCGCAGCGAAGAGCTGCGGGCTCTGGTCGATGATCTGCAGGCGGATCTGCAGGCCCTGGTTCAGGATCTGCGACGAGGTCCGATCGCGGAAGCGAAGGCCGAGGTTGATCGCTATCTGCAGGAGCTGCGTCGGGAGTTCCTGCGCTGTCATCGCCGGCTCCAGGTCGAGGTCCGCACCCCCGAAGGACGGGTAGGGGCGCCGGACGCCTTGCGTCGCGAGCTGTCGGAGCTCGCGGCCCGATTTCGGACCGTCGTCCTGTCGCGATCGTCCCGGGTGCAGCACAGCGGCTGGACCCCAACCGTGCTCGCGGAGGCCGTCAACGTGGCGGTGGAGACGCTGCCTCGGGTGATGGTCGTACCGTACGAGGCTCGAACGTGGTCTCCGCAGCCGAGCGACGGGTTCGTGCGTGCCGTCCGCCGGCGGCTGGTTCGGCTGCATCGATGGATTCGTCGCGCGGTGGGCGGCTCGGAGCCGCAGCGCATCGTCGAGATCCGGGAGCTCGCTCGTTACCACCTCGTTGGCTCCGCCGGCCCGCAGGTGGAAGGGCTAGCCGCGCTGTTCGTCCAGGCCGAGGTTCAGTTGTCGGGCCGGAGTCGTCAGCTGATCGAAGCGGTGGCCCGAAATCTTCAGGCGCTGGTCAGCAACGTCGAGCAAAACGACTTCCCCGACATGCTGGACGGGATCCGGGTTCAGCTCGAAGACGAGTTCGCTTCGATCGAGCGAGACGTCCATGAGATTCTCGACGACGGTGCCCAGCGGGCGACGGCGATCTTCGGCGACGCCCTCAGGGCGCTCAAGGACGACGTGCCCATCGTCGCCACGTTCGATCTGCCCAGCGGCCGACGCCGGGGGGCGGCGGTGGTCCCCTCGGCCCAGCGCGCGGCGGCGGAGTTGGTCACGCGCATGCAGGCCATTCGAACCGAGATCGCGGCCGGCTACGCGTTGCTCGCCCTGCATCTCGAGTTCATCGGGTTCCGGGCCCGGGTGCAGATCGTCATGGACACCGTGCTCGCCGAGCTGGGGGCCGACGTTCGAGGGCGCTCGAAGGTGCAGCTCGAGCGGGTCAAAGCGGCGGTCGACGATGTGCTCGGTGGGCTGAACACCCTCGATACCGCGCGCAACGGGCTCGACGACGCGGTTCGAGACACCGTGCGGCCCCTCGAGCTGGTGGTCGAGGAGGCGGAAGGCGTCGCTCGGCAACTCCTCGAGCAGCTGTCCGCGGAGACCTCGGTGGCCCCCCTCCTCGAAGCCCTGAGCCGTGAGGCCCACGGGCTGACGGATCGGTACCGCGTCCCGGCGGCTCGGATACCGAGGGCGGAGTGGAAGCTCCCCGCATCGGTGGGCTTGGCCGAGGTCGACTTCTCAGACGTGGTGACCGGGTTCGTGCAGCGGGAGGTCGCGCCGGAGCTGCTCGAGATAACCCATCGGGCCATGAACCGCGTCTTGCCCATCCTGGATGCTTTTCAGGATCTGGAGCGGATCGTGACCTTCAACGCGGAAGCGATCGACGACCAGTTCGACTTTTCGGCGCCGGCGACCGCCGGCGAGCAGCTCACCGAGATCATCCGGGCCACCCTTCACCGCAGTCGCGACGGGCTCACGGAGCGCCTGGCCGAGATCGCGCACTGGGACGAAGACCTCGTCACCGATATTCGAGACACCGTGCGCGCCAAGCTCGACGAGCTGCGAGGTCGCCTCGCGGAGGGGGACATCACCCGGGCGCGGGCGGTCTCGCGGCGCGCCGAGCCCGGGTTCGAGTGGCGCGGTCAGATCGGCGGGGCGGCGGAAACCGTCCGACGCTTCGGAACCCGTAACGGGGCGTGGCTGCGGCGCCGGATCGGCGACCACCGGATCGCGAAGTGGCGACAGTGGCTGGGTTTGGCCGCGGCGGAGCGCCCCCGACCCGTCGATGCATCCCAATGGCAGGCGCCGCGCCGCGTTTCCGACCTTCCGGTGTTCTACAGCCGGCTGTTTGCCACCCAGGCCCGGTGGGCGGGCGACGTCCTCAACGTTCCCGAGCACGACGTTCATCGCGCCCGCGACGTGCTGCTCACGCCAGGGCCGGGGCCGAAAGCGGTGGCTCTCATCGGTGCCGACGCGGCCGGGCGCGGCGCGCTCGTGGGCGCGGTGGTGCGGGGTAGCAAATCCGTGCGACGGATTGCGCTGTCTCAGCCCACGTCCGTCGGGCAGCTCAAGGCCAGCCTGGCCGAGGTCGGGTCGGGGGCCCTGGTACAGCTCAGCGGTCTCGCGTGGCTGTTTTCAACCCGGCCGGGAGGTGTCGAGCCGCTGTGTCATCTGCTCGACCTGATCGTCAACGAAGAGCGCCGAATCGGCTGGCTGCTCGAGGCCGATGAGCTGGTGTGGGCGTACGCGGCGTCTGTGTCTCCGCTGGCCGAGGTGTTCTCGACCCAGGTTCGGATCCCCGCTCTGACCGCGCCCGAGCTCGAGCGCGCGATCGTGGCCCGTCATCAGCTGAGTGGGTTCGCGCTTCGTTTCGATGGCGCAGACGAGGTTGCACCGGTGGAGCGGGGTCCGGTCCGCGACCGCTACTTTCGACTGCTGTACGAAGCGTCCGGCGGCCTTTTACAGGTCGCGTTGCCGATGTGGCTGGGGACCATCGGCCAAGTCGACGAAGATAACGGCGTCGTCACCATCACTCGGCGCCCCACTTCACCGGTCGCCGCGCTGGCCCAGCTGCCCGAGGACATCTGGCAGACCCTGTTCGTGGTCGCCCGCCAGGGATGGATGGATTCTTCGGCCATGGCCTTCATCCTTCAGAGGGAGCCCTCGGCGGCGGAAGGGCACCTGGCGGGCCTGGCCCGTCTCGGGCTTCTGGAGCGGCAGGGCCGAGACGTCTACGTCATTCGCCGCCACCTCCGCGGCGCGACGTTGGCGTGCTTGAAGAAGGGGGGATGGATCGGATGATCACGGCGACGGTGGGTATCTCGTTCCTTGTGAGCGCGGCCGCGGTCGGGCAGACGCCGGATTCTACCTTCGGACCGACGCCTGAACCCTCCGCGTTTCCGCCCACCGGGGCGGCGCCGGCGTCGACGTCGTCCGTGACCGAGGGCCGCATATCTCCGCCCCGCCGGGTGCGGCGGCCGCGTCGGCGTCGACCGCGCCCGCGGTCCGTCAGGCCTCGTCCGGTCCCGCGCACCCTTGAAGATGCTGGGGTTCAAGACACTTGGATCCACCCGCCGCTGGACGCGGGTGGGCCGAGCTCGACCCCGGCGCCGCCGATCGAGCCTGTGCCTCCGGAGCCCCCGCCGGCCACGAAACCCGTGCAGCGGGTCTGGGAAGAGCTCGGAGATACGGTGTCGATCTTCGTGCCCACGCGGCGGCTCCAGTCGTTGACGGATCCGCTGTTGTTGCTGGCGCTCATCGCGCTGGGGCTGGTCGTATCCGC
>JANQQN010000385.1 GCA_028289325.1 Myxococcota bacterium
GGTGATCGATCGGTGGCCCAAAGAACGTTTCGTGATCGCGACCTTGCCGTATCTGAAGGGTCGGCAGCTGGCGGTCCACAATACTTCGGCGCTCGCCGCGGCCCTCGTCCGATACCTCACGCAATGGTCTCAGCGCCCCGTTCCCCTGCAAGCGCACGAGCTCGATGCCGCCGCGTGCCGGGCCCATGACTACCTGGAGCTGCTCACCGTCGACGTGGATCTGCCGACCATCCTTCCTAGTCGACCGCTGAAGAAGCGCCGTCCCCGACCAAAGAAAGCGAAGTCCAAACGCGGCGACGACCGACCCAAGGAAAAGAAGCGGGTCGTGGTCCCCCCGCGGACGCTGGTTCAAGTCTCGGAGAACCTCACTCACCGGGCCCTGGACGGTCGGCTGGACCGCGCATTCTACCGCGACGCGATCGTCGACGACGTCGTGCGCCACATCGGTCGCGAAGGGGCGGCGATTCTGCTCGTAGGGCCGCCAGGGGTGGGCAAGACCGCGATCGTGCACGAGGTCGTAGGCCGCCTTGTCGGCGAGCACACCTCCCTCAATGACCGTCGCGACGTCTGGCAGGTCGACGGCAACCGGATCATCGCGGGCATGAGCGTGGTGGGCGCGTGGGAGCAGCGGGTGACAGCGATGGTCCACGAGCTTCATGCCCGCCAGGACATCCTGTACGTCAACGATCTCCCCGCCCTGGTGTACACCGGACGTTCGGCGCACGCCGACACCAACGTCGCGGATTTCCTGGAACCCCACCTCGGGCGAGCGGAGATCCGGATCATCGGTGAGTGCACCCCCGAACGGCTGGCGGTCCTCCAGGATGAGTCGCCGGGCTTCTTCGCGCGGTTCCGAGTCATCCAGGTTCCCCAGATGAGCGAGCGCGACGCGCTTCACGTCCTGCTCCATGTCGCCCGCCGGCTCGATCGAGACGAGCCGCTGGCCGTCGATCCCGCCGCGTTGGAGATCACCGCCGCCCTCAGCCGGCGCTTTCGGGCCCTGGACGCGCACCCGGGTAAGAGCGTCGACCTGTTCACGCGCGCGGTTGCCGACCGGACGGACATTCAGCGAGACCGCTTCGACCGTCGAGTGGTCACCGCGGAATCGGTCATCGCACACTTCGCTCGGCAAGCGGGCCTGCCAACGTTTCTGCTGTTCGGCAAGGGCGGACCGACCGCACGCGAGGTTCGACGGTTCTTCGAGCGCCGTATCGTCGGCCAACCCGAGGCCGTCGACGCCGCCGTCGATGCGGTGACCACGGTGTGCCAGGCCCTCAACGATCCGACCCGGCCCATCGCTACCCTGCTGTTCGTGGGCCCCACCGGCGTAGGCAAGACCGAGACCGCGAAGGCGTTGGCCGAGTATCTGTTCGGGTCGAAGCAGCGTCTGGTTCGCTTCGACATGAGCGAGTTTCAGCATCCCCACGCGGTCAGCCGCCTCATCGGCGACCGGCTGCGGCCCGACGGCGAGCTCACCCGGCGGGTTCAGCAGCAGCCGTTCTCGCTGGTGTTGCTGGACGAAATCGAAAAGGCCCACCCCGCCATCTTCGACGCGATGCTTCAGGTCTTGGGCGAAGGAAGACTCACCAACGCCGCGGGGCGAACGGTGAGCTTCACGACGACCGTG
Organism: Myxococcota bacterium; assembly: GCA_028289325.1. Lineage (GTDB taxonomy): Bacteria > Myxococcota > Kuafuiibacteriia > Kuafuiibacteriales > Kuafuiibacteriaceae > JANQQN01. The sequence continues at coordinate 1,628 of JANQQN010000385.1, forward strand.
GTGATCATGACCTCCAACCTCGGGGTCCGCGACGCGGAGCGTGCGGTCGGATTCGCCGTTCCGACCACGGGCGCCCTCGCCGTACACTATCGAGGCGCGGCGGAGCGTTTCTTCCGGCCGGAGTTCTTCAACCGCATCGATCGGGTGGTGGCCTTTCGGGCGCTCGATCGTGACGTCATCGTCCCCTTGGTCCATCGGCTGCTGTCTCAGATGCTCGGTCGTCAGGGCCTGAAGCGCAGCAGCGTGGTGGTCAAAGTAGACCCGGAGTTGGCGGAGGTCCTCGTCGACCAGGGCTTCGACCGTCGCTACGGAGCGAGATCCGTGAAGCGGATCCTCGAGCAGCGTCTCGCCGTCCCGCTGTCTCAACACCTCGTCGAGGCGCACGATGCCGACCTGCGGCTGGTCGAAGTCTTTCCTCGAGTGAAAGACCTCGGAATGGTCGTTCGGGTGCCCACGCAACCGCGACCGCCGCCCCTCAAGGGCGCGGTGCCGCCGAAGAACTGGAAGCAAGTCGAGGCCCGCCACGCGGGGTTGCGGCTGGCGCTGGAAGCGCTTCTCGACGGCAACGCGCTGGCCCGCCCTAGCCGGGAGTACACAGACCTGCTCGAAGGACTCAATCGAGGCGCGCTGACGGAAGCGGGCCAGAGTCGCTTGATGGCCATCGGCGCGGTTCAGGAGCAGCTGAAAGACTTCCGGGAGGCGCTCGACGGCTTCGAAGACGACCTGCTGACCGTCGACCAATACGTGATCGAGCGAACCCATCAGCTGGTGCAACACAAGGATTACGGAACCCGAACCGTAGCCGTCGACGAAGCGAAGCCCCAGCGGGCCACGCGCGGCCCGCTCAACGAAGAGGCCGTTCACCGGCTCGAGCGACTGGAGCTTCAGATGGCGCGGGTGGACTACCAGCTGCAGGCGCTGTCCATCGATACCGATGACCGACTGCTCATCCGCTTCGACGGCGATCCTTACCCTTCCCTGGCGAAGACGGTTCGCCACTGGGCGGGAGCGTGGGGGGCGGCGGAGAGCGCGACCGCCCGATACAAGCCGTGGGGCGCGATCGTCCGGATCTTTTCGAACGACGATGGCCAGTGGCGAGAGCTCCACGATGGCCTCGAGGAGCTGGACAACCCCACCGGCGAACGGTCCTCACGGGCCTTCGCCCTCGCGATCCGAGGCCGCGGTCTACGGCCACTGCTGGCCCCGGAGCTCGGCCTGTGGGTGTGGCAGCAACAGCTCGGTCCCGACTATCAACTGGACATCGTCCGCGTAGCCGAGGTGGGCGACGACGACGACCCGATCGAACGACTCTCGGCGCTGGACGCGTCGCAGGAGGCCCTGCGCGCCGGGCGGCGCGCGGGGAAGGTCGACGGGTCGCTGTGGCCGGACGCGCCCGTGCAGCGATGGTTCGACAACGATCATCACGTCTGCCCCCAGACCCACGTCGTTCACGACGCGGAAACCAGCCGTGACTTTCTGCTCCAGGTGGCCCTGCGCAGGCTGCATGCCCAATTGATGCAACGGGTTCTGACTGCGGCGGAGCGCGGATGAAGACGAGCTTTCACGTCTATCTGCGCCAGCACCAAACCCGGTGGTACACGGCCCAGATCTTGACCTTGCCTCGCTACGCGGCGTACGGCCCCCATCCGTCTCGGCTCAACGAAGAGCTTTCGCTCGCCCTGGCGATGGACTTTCACGATCAGCATCTGCTTCGCGAACCCCACTTCTTCGAAGGGCTGAAGTCGAGGGCGTTTCGGCTGGAGATCAAGGCCGTGCAGCACGACCGGCTGCTGACCGTGCCCATGCGGTTCACCGTCGCCCACTGGCTGGTGTCGAGAGACGAGGACCTCCACGAGGTCATGGTTCCTCGCCTCGACCTGCGGTTTCGCATCCAGGGGGAGGAGAACGTCGACCCGTGGGTCGAAGAGTCAATCCGGGGCCGGTTTCACCTCACGGACATCGAGCAGGTGCTCCGCTATCGATATGAGCGATCGGAGCGGATCACCGCTCTCGAGGTCAGCTTCTTCGGGGCCGACCGCTTCAAGAAGCTCCGCGGCCCCAAGACACCGTCCCCGGATCGCCGGGCCGACGACGACCCGCCGGGTCCGCTGTCGGAGTTCGGCGTCGAGCTCGTGCGGGAGGCGAAGAACGAAATGGTGCCGCGAGCGCTCCATCGCGATGGTCCCGTCTCGGAGCTCGCGTCGGTGCTGTCCTCGCGGCGCAGCCCGAGCGCTCTGCTCGTCGGCCCCTCGGGATCCGGCAAGACGGCGATCGTCCACGAGCTCGCCCATCGGGTCGCACGAGACCAGGTTCCGGACCGGCTCGCCGGCACCGAGATATGGTCGATCGGCGCGTCTCGGATCATCGCCGGCGCGAAGTTCGTCGGCGAGTGGCAAGAGCGAGCGGAACGGATCGTGGGGCTGCTCCGGCAAGCCCGGTTCGTATTGTGCCTGGGGAGCCTGCTCGAGGTCGTCACCTCCGGCAGCGCCAAAACGGGGCTCAACGTCGCGCAGTTTCTCTTGCCGTGGATTCAGACCGGGGAGCTGTCGGTGATCGTGGAGGCGACACCCGACGCCCTGTCGCGGGCCGAAGCCACCCACGGCCTGTTCGTGCGGGCGTTCCAGCGTATCCCGATCGCCCCTCTCGATGGCCCCGCGTCGGCGGACGTCCTGGCGCGACAGACGCGCTCGTTATCCAAAAGCCATCGGGTCACCTGGGCCCCGGGCGTGGTCGGCGAGGTCCTCGACGTCGTGGGTCGCTTCGGTGACCCGGCCGGCCTGCCCGGCTCGGGCCTGGCCCTGCTCGACCGCATCGCGCAAGCCGGCCAGCGAAACGGTGAGGCGCCGAAGGTCACCGCCGGCGCCGCGGTCCGGACGTTCGCCCAGATGAGCGGGTTCCCCGAGGCCCTGGTCGACCCCAAGCAGCGCTTGGACGTCGGCGCGCTGCGGGCTTTCTTCGCGAAGCGAGTGATCGGCCAACCGGCGGCCACGGAGCTGCTTTCGAACGTGGTGCTGCTGCTGAAGGCCGGCCTCAACGACCCCGAAAAGCCGCTGGGCTCCTACTTGTTCATGGGACCGACGGGGGTCGGTAAGACGGAATCGGCGCTCACCCTCGCCGAGTACCTGTTCGGGGACCGCGGCCGTCTCATTCGATTCGACATGAGCGAGTACGGCGACCCCGGCTCGGCGATGCGGTTGGTGTCGGGGCCCGACGGCCAAGGTCCCCTCACCAAGCGGATCCGGGAGCAGCCGTTCTCGGTGTTGCTGTTCGATGAGGTCGAGAAGGCGGACAGCGGGGTCTTCGACCTCCTGCTGCAGATCCTGGGCGAAGGTCGCCTTACCGACGAGTCCGGCCAGACCGTGCGCTACACCCACTGCATCATCATTTTGACCTCCAACCTTGGGGCGGCGCGAAAGCCGGCCCTCGGCTTCGCCGGCGGCGGCCGCCGGCCCCTCGACGGGCACTACCTCGACGCGGCAGAGAAGTTCTTTCGGCCGGAGATGGTCAATCGGATCGATCACCTGGTGCCGTTTCAAGACCTCGGGCGCGACAGCCTCGCGGTCATCGTCGACGGGATGCTCGATAAAGCACTCAAGCGGGAGGGCCTCACTCGAAGAGGACTATCCGTGGCCCTCGACCCGGCGCTGAAGACGGTGATCCTCGACGAAGGGTTCGACCCCAAATACGGTGCGCGGCCCATGAAGCGGGCCATCGACGCCCGGGTGGTGGCCCCGCTGGCCCGATTTCTGGCCACGTGGACGGAACACGACGGTCGACGGCTGCGCCTGACGGTGTCCAGCGGAGGCGAGGTCGAGGTCCGCAACCTATCTTCCGCCGATTAGTCCGCACGTCGAAGCTTACCCCTTCGCCAGACCTCTCGTCTGGCACCAGTGACGCACGGGACCGACCAAACGTCTCATGGAGCGCGAATTAGGATCGGTCGTCGGACCGCCGATTTCCGGGTAACGTCGCTGAACCCATGGCCAAGCTGCTCGAATACAACGCCACCATGGTCCGGCGGCATACAGTGTCGGACGGGCTGGCGTTGTTCAACATTCAGCTCGACAAGCCGCTGGACCCTCGCGCCGAGGACGGCAAACGCTTTATCCCGGGTCAATACATGACGTTAGGTCTCAACCGGCCGCCCGATGACCCGATGGACGACCGGCCGCTATCCGTCGTGCGGCCGATCTCCATCGCGTCGGGCCCCGAGCAACCCGATCTCCAGTTCTACATCCGGTACGTTGCGCGCCCGCAGTCGGCCCTACCGTTCACCCACCTGCTGTTCTCGCTCGAAAACGGGGAGCGGATGTACGTTCGTTCCTCGCCCAAAGGACAATTCACGGAAGAACACACCTGCGGGAACCGAAAAGGTAAGACGCTGATCATGCTCGCGGCGGGGACGGGGCTCGCGCCGTTCATGTCGATCGTTCGCAGCAAGGTGCGACGAGACCCCAAGGTTTCGCTCGAGGATCACGTGATCATTCATGGGGCGTCGAACCCCACGTACCTCGGTTACTACGATGAGCTGCGCGGGCTCGCGAAGCGCAATGGCCTGAAGTATCTGCCGACGGTCAGTCGACGAAAGGAATCGCCCGGCTGGAAAGGAACCATCGGGCGCGCGGAACATGTCTTTGCTGCCGACCGCATCGAAGAGACCGAAAAGCAACTGGGCATCTCGATTCGGCCGGACAAAGCGGTCGTCACGATCTGTGGGCTGACGGGCACCATCCGGGAGACGATCAAGGCCCTGGCGCCGCGCGGGTTCGTGCCTCACCACCGCAAAGTCCGAAAGGAGTTCCAGATCCCCGACGATCAGCCGTCGACGGTCTTCTATGAGCAGTACGACTCGGAGCCGGTGATCAACCCGAAAGACGTCGAGCTGGTGAATCGGCTGCGGACCGAAATCCATCGGGCCCTGGGGCTCTGAAGGCCGGAGGTTCGCCGTCGTGCCATCCCGATCGAACGACCCCGTGCCGCAGATCGACGCCGAGCTGCGAAGAATGCGGGACAAGCTCCACGAGCGACGGCAGCGTCTCGTTCGTCGTGACGTCACCGACGATCTCGACGCCCCGACGGCGCCGGATCGGCTCGAGACCGTCGTGACGCCGCGCCGCCCCCGCGCGAGCAAAGAAGCGCCGGTGGCGGGAGAAGGCGCGGCCCGTGGTGACCCCCCCGCGGCCCCGAAGCCCAAAGGCCAGCCCGGCCAGGCCGCCCCGATGAAAGCCGCCACGG
>JANQQN010000387.1 GCA_028289325.1 Myxococcota bacterium
CCAGTCATATCGACCTTTTGATCGCTTCGCTTACGCTCCGCTCGCGTACGCGGCGTCGACCGATTCCACCGGATTGGAACTCCCGCCGCCGCGTACTAGTCTGACGCGAGGCTGCGCCTCAAACGCTCGAGGTTGCTCGGGATTCAGTACTGGCGATGCCTGGCGTCGACAGTTGTCCGCTCTCCGTCGACAGCCTCGGATCGGACGGGCGCGGCGCAGTGCTACGGCTCCTGCTCGACCTTCAAGCGGATCGCGCTCTTCATATCGATCGCCGCGCAAGCCGAGGCCCTGTGCTTCCGGATCAGGCGCCGGCGAACAGAACGTCGCCGTCTCGGCCGTCGATCTGAACGTCGAGCAGACGGTTGGGCGGCAGCGGCTCGCCGGCACCGAGCCGGACGGGGCAGAAGTTGGCGCTCAGGGCCCGCACATGGTCGGGATGCTTACGGTCCGGCTCGAGGGTGAGGATGCGCAGCGTTCGGCCGACCTGGTCGTCGAGGTATCGGCGCCATAGGCGGTCGCCGACCGCGTGCAGCCGCCCGGACCGCTGTTTGATGATCCGAGGGTCGACCTTGCCGTCGAGCCGGGTGGACGGCGTGCCGGAGCGGTCCGAGTAGCTGAAGACGTGGACGTAGTTGAGGGGCGAAGCCTCGATGAACCGGCACGTCTCGGCGAACATCGCTTCGGTTTCCCCCGGGAAGCCGACGATGACGTCGGTGCCTAGACACGCGTTGGGCAGCCGGCTCCGGATGCTCTCGAGCAGGCGCAGGTAGTCGGCGGCCCGGTACGGCCGCACCATGCGCTTCAAGACCTGGTCGGCGCCGGACTGAAGTGGCAAATGAAAGTGCGGCGCCAGCCGCGGATCATCGGCCGCGATCTCTACGAGCTCGAGCGGGAAGGCCATCGGCTCGATGCATGACAAGCGGAGTTGCGCGAGGCCGGGGACCGCCAGCACCCGTCGGGTCAGGTCGCGCAGACCGTCGCCGGTTCCTCCGCCGTAGGTGCCGAGGTGGACGCCAGCGAGCACGATCTCTTGCCAGCCGTCGGCCACCAGCTTGGCCACCGCCGACACCACCCGCTTCGGATCCGCGCTGCGGGCGCGGCCTCGGACCTCGGGGATGATGCAGTACGTGCAGTGTGCGTCGCAGCCGTCCTGGATCTTGACGAAGGGGCGCGTGCGATCGAGGACCGTGGTGACCGGCTCCACCGGAGGCAGGGTGCGAGGGTCCCGCTTGCCCATCGGCGTATGGAACACCGAGGTGTGGGCCGGCCGCGGTTCGTCCTCGGGATGCGGGGCTTTTGGAACGGCTTTCAGGAGGCCGTCGACAACGGCGGGCAGCCGTTTCTTGTGAGCATTGCCCACCACCGCGGCTACGCCGCCGAGCTGGACGAGGGCGTCGGGGTCCCGCTGCGCGTAGCACCCGGTCACGACCACTCGAGCCCCTGGGTTCTCCCGCTGGAGCCGGTTGACGGCCTTACGGACGTCGGTATCGGACCGGTGGGTGACGGTGCAGGTGTTGAGGACGACGACGTCCGCGTCCCGCCACGACCCGGTCCGAACGTACGCCGCCGCATCGAGGTGGGCGGCGAGACCAGCCGAGTCCGCCTGATTTACCCGGCAGCCAAACGTCTGCACGTAGTAGCGTTTGTCGGCCAAGGTCCTCCCTGGTCTACCCGATCCGCACCGCACCGCAAGCCCGAACAGCGGTCAGCGACGACTTCCTGGCCAGTACAGCCCTCCCGCCGTCCTGGCGGTCGAGCGGCTTTGCCGGCCTGGGACCCGAAGTCCGCAAGCCGAAGGCGCGCAGCGAGCGGAGCGAGCGTAGACGGGTGGGCCGGCTTTGCCGGCCCGGGACCCGAAGTCCGCAAGCCGAAGGCGCGGCCGCGCTTGGCCGTCCTGGCCAGCGCGGCACTCCCGCCGTCCTGGCGGTCGCAGCGAGCGGAGCGAGCGTAGACGGGTGGCTGCGCTTGGCCGTCCTGGCCAGCACAGCACTTCCGCCGTCCTGGCGGTCGGGCCGGCTTTGCCGGCCCGGGACCCGAAGTCTCGCTATGGACAGGCGGATAGGCCGTTGATCCAGGCGTCGATCATGTCCATCGACGCTTCATCGACGATCCGGGTGCCGATGGGGGGCATGCGGTCCGAGGTCGTGCTTCGAGGCCGAAGCGACAGCAGCGACCGGCCCGGCTCGCCGGGGGCGAGCAGCCGGAGGTTCGGTTCCTCCGTTCGCGTAGGCAGGACATCGCAGACCGCCATGTCGGCGAGGGCGGTGGACGCCCGCAAGTCCATGTTGGACGGGGCCGCGCCCGGGCGATGGCAGTTGCTGCAGTTGCTGTGGAGGTACCCCCGAGCGGGGTCGTCGGACAGCGGGGCCCACGCCGCGCGGTCGACGGTGTCGGCGAACAGACCGATATGGTTCCAGGTCTCGATCTGATCCGCGACTCGGCCCGTACTCGGATAGAGGTGATTGCCGGCGAGCTGCCGCAGCTCGAGTCCCAGCGAACCACCGGCAGCGATCGTATGGCACTCCAGGCACTGTCCGCGGCTGGGGACCAGCCAATCGACGCTGGGGTGCATCTCCTCGCCGGTGGCGAGGTCCGCCTCGCTCTCGTCGTCTCGCCACACGTAGGTGTACCCGGCCCAGCCCTGTTCGTCGTGGTGGTACATGTACCGGGTCTCGAGCAGTCGCCCGCTGCCGTCCCGGAAGATCTTGACCGCCACCGACCCGATCGGGAGCTCGAGATCGCCATCGGGACCGACGGTGATCTGCTCCCCGTCCGGCACGGCCACATAACGCTCCTTGCTCGCGCCATCCGACCACAGAGGGACGTCGATGCTGTACGGAATCAAGCCCGACGCTGGCTGACTGGGGTCGGTGGGGTTCACGCACCCGGTCTGCGACAGGAGGGTCGGTAACGGAGGCCCGACCGCCGCCGACACCAGCCGCCGCTCGGCCGGGGGCCCCACCAGCGCGATGACCTCCTGATTCTGGTCTTCGGCGAAGCCGTACGGAAACGTGAATCTGACGCCTTGCTGCATTCCGGTTACGTCGACCTCGCTTGCGGCGTACGGATCCGGCATGAACCACACATTTCCGCTGATGACGTCCGCGAACAGGAAGCGGCCGGCGTACACCGGACCGAGCTCGGCACCCCGATAGACGACCCCCGCCGCGACGGATGTTCCGCCGCCGCTGCTCTGGTCGTAGTAATACGTCGGCGGTACGAAGGTCGTCTCATCCACCAAACCGAGCTCTTCCAGTCGTTGGCAGGAGGTCCGATTGATGCTCCGGTCGTTGACCCGAACCGCCTCGCGATAGGGCCAACCGAAGTTGGTGGGGCGGCCGGCCTGGATGGCCGCTCGGGGCGCGAAGTGGCTGACCTCCTCGTAAACGTCCTGGCCGACGTCTCCGATCCACAGGTGGCCGCCGAGGTTGTCGTTGGGGGATCCGACATCGTCGAAGCTCATCCGAAATGGGTTTCTGAGGCCCATGGCGATGGTTTCCGGACAGGGCTGGTTGCGGCTCTCGTCAGCGGCATTGGGCGGCGGGCCGTTAACGTGGTTGTTGCACCGGGGATACGGTTCGTCGGTATCGGGGTCGGCGTACCACGGGTTGTCGGTGGGCACCGTGTATCCGGTGGGCGAGGAGTGCACGTCGATCCGGAAGATCTTGCCCAGCGGAGACCATGGGTTCAGGCCGCTGCACCACGGGTCGTTGCCGCTGCCGCCGTCGCCGAAGCTGATGTACAACATGTTGTCGTCGCCGAAGACCAAGGCACCCCCGTTGTGATTGCCCGCCGGCTGTAGAACCCGCAGCAGCTCCTCTTCGTCGGAGACGGTGATCGACCCGTCGCCTCCGTACGTGAGCTGGAATCGGGACACGATCGTCTTGCACTGCGGGTCGCAGTCGCCGGTGTAGTTGACATAGATCCGAGCCACGGTCTGCGCCACGGAGTTAGGAAACAGCGGATCCACGGCAAGGCCCAGCAAGCCTTGCTCGCTGCCGTCCCAGGTGAAGTTCGTCAGGTCGCTGCTGTCGAGCACCGCCTCGACGTCGCCGCCGTCGGATACGTAGGTCATTACGCCGCGCCGCTCGATGAGCAGCCAGCCACCGATCGGGTCGGGAACTCGCCGCAGGTCGGTCATCTGAGTCGTCGTGCCGCTGAGGCTCAACGTTGCTTTGGCCAAGCCCTGAGCGCCCGGTCGCGGCGGGGCTTCGCAATTTGCATTGCTCGGCCGTTGATCGAGTCCGAAGACCGTGGTCACCACCCCGCTGTCGACGCTGGCGTCGGTCCCGGGGCCCGCATCGCTGCTCCCAGACCCCGCGTCCGAACCGCCATCGCTGGGGTTTACGCCCGAATCGGACGTGTTGGCCGCGTCCTCGGCTCCCGCATCCGCCATCCCGTTCAGGACCGAGCCGTCGCCCACGTTGTCGGAGCACGCCGACAAGAGCGCGACGGCGAGCGTCGGTATCCACCGCAAGCACTGCTGCATGGGCTCCGGTATCGACGCTTTTGCGCCGCGAACCAAGAGGGGATTGCGCGCGCCGTTCCCGACCGAAGTCTAGCGACAACGCCTCCGTGGAGTTATGTCCATCACATGACCGCGATGGATATCGCCGAGCTGCGCCGTCGCATCGACGCCGGTGAGGCCCACGAGTTCTTGCCGTTTTTCGGGCATCACCCGCACCCGCGAGGCGAGCTCACCCGAGCGTGCCTCAGTCAGTGGTTCCACGCCCCGTTTGTTTGCGAGGGCCTCACCTATCCCACGGCCGAGCACTTCATGATGGCTCAGAAGGCGCGATTGTTCGGCGACGGCGAATTCGAAGCCCGCATCATGGCCGCCGAGACGCCCCACGACGCCAAGCTGCTGGGCCGGCAGATTCGCGGCTTCGACCCCGACCAATGGCAGGCGCACCGGTTCGATATCGTGGTGACCGGCAATCGAGCCAAGTTCGGGGCCACGGACGCCCTGCGCGAATTTTTGGTGAGCACGGCGGGCAAGGTCTTGGTCGAAGCCAGCCCGAAGGACCGTATCTGGGGGATCGGGATGGGTATGAATGATCCCCGGGTCAACGATCCCCACGCCTGGGAGGGGCTCAATCTCCTGGGCTTCGCGCTGATGGCCGCGCGGGACGCGCTCTCGTGATCGTCACGATTCCGGCGCCCGTCGGCCTCGACGACAAGAGTGGGTCCCGCGAGGGCGGGGCCCGCGATCCGTCGGTCGTCGCCCGCGAGGACGTGGCGCCGGCGGACCCCAACCCCGACCGCGCGATCCGTTGTCGTCGCTGCGACCAAGCCGTCGGCTCGCACGCGCAGGTGTTCGCCTTTCGCGCCGCTCGCGCCGTGCAGGTCTTCCCGAATCCATCGGGGCAGATGATGAAGATTCTCACCATCCGCGCGACTCACCACCTCACGGCGGTGAGCGTGCCCACCACCGCGTTCACCTGGTTCGACGGCTACGCGTGGACGGTGATGGTGTGCGCGCGCTGCGGTCTTCATCTGGGATGGCAGTACGACGTCGTCGGTACGGGTACGCCCGGGCGGTTCTATGGTCTGCGGGTGGACTCGATCAGTGAATAGGCCGTGGACGAGGGGAGGCGGCAGCCGATAGGAGCGGCGCCATGATCCCTCACGCGTTCGCGATCTTCGACGTCGATGACGTAGTCGTCGATATGGATGGCCTCGCCGCGGCGGCCAACGCTGCGTGCCGGGCGCCGCTGGTCGCGGCCCTCGGCCCGGACGTGGGCGACGCCGTCCACCGCGACTTCGTCGCCGGATACGACACCTTGCGCGCCCAGTTGAGGGCGGGAGCGGGTGTGGAGCATGAGGCGTACCGGGCGTTGTTCGCCGCCATCGCCCGGTGGCAGCAAGACGTGGTCGCGTCCGGACACGAGGTCAAGCTCTGGTCTCGACATACCCTCCTCGCGGTGGCGCTCGAGCGGCACGGGGCGCCGGTGGTCGGCGACCTGGTGCACGGGGTGGTCGACGAGGTCTACTGGGCCACCATCCGCGAGCGGAGCCGAGTGACCCCCGATGCGACGGCGACCCTTCGTCGACTTCAGGCCGAGGACGTCCCGGTTCATCTGGCCACCAACAGCGATGGATTTCTCCTCTTCGATGAGACGACGGGCGGTTTTCGCTACGACCCCGACCACGCGGTGGCGGAGAAGAAGCGCCGGCTGCAGTGCGTGCGGACGGTCGGGCTCGAAGCCGAAGACATCACCGTCGGCGACCCGATCGGAAAGCCTCAGCCCCAGTTCTTCGAGCGGGTTCGGGCCGACTTCGCGCGCAAGCTCGGGGGATCGATCGACTTGAGCCGGACCCTCGCGGTCGGTGACAGCCTGACGAACGACATCGAACCCCTCATGCGCCAGGGGGCCGGCCACGGCGCTTGGCTCCTCCGAAACTCGCCGACCTCGACGCTGACGTGGATGGACGGTCCAGCTCCATTCCACCGCCGCGTGGTTCGCATCCGTCGACTGACCCAGCTCGCCGACGTTCCATGGGCGAGCCGATCCGTCTGATGGTCGCGCTTCGGCCGCGAGCGTGGTCGCGGTCCTAGCTTCAGCGGGGCGCGATCGCGGCGGTCGTGGTCGGTTGGGACGCAGGCCTCGACCCTGGCTCGCGCGGATGGGGATGAGGACCGACCCGGGGCAGGTTCTCATCATCGCCGGACATCACCCACAGGTAGTCGGCAACCCCCGACCCCGCGAGCTCCGCGATGGATGCGTTCTCCTTGTCGAGCAGGATGGGCACGATCGTCTTGAAGGGGGTCGCACCGCGGCGGGCGGCACGGGTGGGGATCCCGTAGCCGTATCGCACGTGACCGGAGCCGGCGAGCACCACCATCACCCGAGGCGCGCGGTCGGCGCTCATGACTCGGGCGGCCTCGGTGGCCATCGTCTCATCCCACAGAAGCTGAGCGGTATAGAAGTTGTCGAACGTCATCTTGCCGTCGCTCATGTGGCGGTCGAACACCGATCGGACCATGGCGCGGTGGTCGGTGTTTTCGAAGTCGATCTCCGGCAGGAGCGCGCGATCATCCGGCGACAGACTTTCGATGCCCTGTCGGGCGACCTGGCGGGTGATCTCGTCTTTGATGTTAAGGGCGACGAGGGGAATGCGGTTGTCCCGGGCGTAGCGGAGGATCGGTCGGTACAGCGCGAAGTCGAAGCCCCATCGCCGGCGCCACTCGGCGCCCTTGAGGAACGTCTCCTCGTCGATTTCGCCGGCAACGTAGCGGTCTAGCCACGGCTGATACGGTCGTTTGACCATTTCGAGACCGATGATCATCGACGGATCCTGCTGATGGAGTCCGTGAATCACCTGCATCTGCACCGCGTGGTCGTGCGGGCTGGCGTGTTGCTCCGCTACGTATACGACCCGGGTACCGGCCAGTTCCTGGAAGAGCTGGGATTCGGTGAGAACCGCGCCATCCGCCTTGACACATCGGCTCGGCAGACGCCACGCCTGAGCAAGAGGGCCCGGATCCTGAAGACGGCTTCGGCCGTGGGGCGAGGGGCCTCGGTGCGCGCAGGCCGTGCCTAGGCCCACGGCCAAGATGGACAGGGCGAGGACGCTGGTGAGTCGGAGACGAGTCGTGGGACCTGAAATGGTGGGTCGCTGGAGCTTGATGAATCGGAGCATAGCGCCGCTCGGGGAGGTGGGCCCATGGTGGTAACAAACACCGTGTTCTCGTTGCTCGAGATGGAACCCGCCGATACCCGCATCGCCTTAATAGGCGCGAGCCGGCATCGTCACAAGTTTGGGTCGATCATTCTCGGCGACCTCGTACGCAAGGCGTTCGACGTTTGGCCTGTTAACCCGCAAGCGCGGGTGCTCGACGGTCGGGAAGTCGTGGCGTCGGTCGACCAGATTCCGGATCCGCTTCACATCGTCAGCGTAGTTGTGCCCCCCGACGAGGCCCTTTACGCATTGTCGTCCCTGGACCCGGCTCGGAGGGCGCTGGTGTGGTTTCAGCCGGGTGCGTATACCGACGACGTCCTGGCGTCCGCGCGCCGCCGGTTTGAGAACGTATTGGCCGGCCCCTGCATCATGGTGGAGACCCAGAGGCGCCACGGCCCATGAAGCGGGCAGACAAGGCGGTTCGGATCCAGCAAACCCTCGAGACGCTCTACCCCCGGCCCCCGATCCCGCTCGATCACGCGGACGCCTTCCAGCTGTTGGTGGCCGTCGTCCTTTCCGCGCAGACCACGGATAAGAAGGTTAACGAGGTCACACCGGCCCTGTTCGCGGTCGCGGGAACGCCGGAGGCGATGGCTGACCGCGAGATCAACGAGGTCCAGACGTTGATCCGACAGATCGGCCTCGCGCCCCAAAAAGCGAAGGCTCTCGTCGGGTTGGCTCGTCGCTTACTCGAGGAGCACCGGGGAGAAGTCCCCGCCGACTTCGAGGCGCTGATCCAGCTTCCAGGGGTCGGGCGCAAGACCGCGAATGTGGTCATGGCCCAGGCTTTTGGAGAACCGGCCTTCCCCGTAGACACCCATATTCAGCGACTCGCTGGACGATGGGGGCTATCGCTGGCCCGGACCCCGGACCAGACCGAGACCGACCTCAAGAAGGTGTTCCCACGCGACGCGTGGGCCAAGTTGCACCTCCAGATCATCTACTTTGGCCGCGAGCACTGCCCGGCCCTGTACCACGACCTCACGGGGTGTCCGATCTGTAGCTGGGCGTCGACCAAGAAGCGGGCCGCCGAGGAGGCCCAGCGAAACGCGGAGCTCCGCCAGCGCGGACCCGCCCGCGGTCGGGCTCGTACCGAACGTACGGGGCGCAAAAGGCCACCCGCGTGAAGCAAGTGTGGATCCCGTACACCGGGGCGCCGTCCGTTCTCGAGGTTCGCCAAGCTGCAGATCCAGAGCCCGAGGCCGGCGAGGTCCGCATCCTGGTCGAAGCGGCCGGGGTCAACTTCGCGGACCTCATGGCCCGGATGGGGGTGTATCGAGACGCCCCGCCACTGCCCGCGGTGGTGGGTTATGAGGTGGCCGGCGTCATCGATGCGGTCGGGCCCGGAGTTCCGAAACATCGCCTCGGGGCGTCGGTCATGGCCCTAGTTCGCTTCGGGGGGTATTCGAGCCACGTCGTGGTCGAGGACGTTCAGGCCACGGTGCGCCCGCCGTCTCTCGACGCGGTCACCGCGGCTGCGATTCCTGTCGCCGGCCTGACGGCGTGGATGATGCTGGAGGAGATGGGGCGGGTTCGAGCGGGCGATCGGGTGCTGGTCCATTCCGCGGGAGGTAGCGTCGGCTTGATTTGCCTCGACCTCATCAAGCGGCGGGGCGCGATCGCGGTGGGGACGGCTTCGACGAGCAAACACGCCGCGCTTGCCGCTCGGGGGTATGACCAACTGATCGACTACCGGGTCCAGGATTACGAGCGTGTGCTCGCCGATGGTCCCGGCTTCGATATCGTGCTCGATCCGGTAGGTGGGGACTCGTGGGGGAAGGGATTACGGCTGCTGAATCCCGGCGGACGGTTGATCTGCTTCGGCCTGTCGTCGGCGGCGTCGGGAAACCGGCGAAGCTGCATCGAATACGCGAGGAGCGTGGCCCGTATTCCCTGGCTAGATATGAGTCCGGTTCGGCTCATCGACGCCAATAAAGGTGTATTCGGAGTCAACATGGGACGACTGTGGGGCCACCAGGAGCGGGTCTCGACGTGGCTGCAGGGCCTCGTCGAACTGTGGTCGCAAGGAAAGTTGCGGCCGCGAGTTCACGCTCGGGTGCCCTTCTCCGAGGCTTCGCGAGCCCACATGATCCTCCACGAGCGCGAGAATCTCGGGAAAGTCATCCTGACTCCCGACTGATTCGTCCAATACCTCGGCGAGGCCGCAAGCCCATACCTCAAATGGACACGATGGTCCGCAGCCAATCCTGGACGCGGGACGTGCCGTGAGCTAACGAACCCGCGCTATGGGTGTAGCGGCATGATCGTAGGCGTTCCGAAGGAGAGCTTTCCGGGGGAGACCCGAGTCGCACTGGTCCCCGGCGTCCTGAAGGCGCTGGCGAAGGCCAAAGTCGACGTGGTGATCGAGACGGGAGCGGGGCAGGCCGCCGGCTACCCCGATTCCCTGTTCGAAGAGCATGGGGCTAAGGTCGTGGCCAGCCGAAAGGAGGTCTTCGACCAGGCCAACATCGTAGCTCAGGTTCGGACCTTGGGGTCGAACCTCGAAGCGGGGGCTGCGGATCTCGAGCTTATGCGTGAGGGTCAGATGGTCCTGGGGCTGTCCGATCCGCTGTCCAAGACCGACGCTGCCGCCCGCATCGCCGAAAAGGGGGTGACGCTGGTCGGGATGGAGCTCATCCCCCGCATCACTCGGGCGCAGAGTATGGACGCGCTGTCCTCGATGGCCACCGTCGCCGGTTACCGCGCGGTCCTGCTGGCCGCGAGCCGTCTGCCGAAGCTGTTCCCGATGATGATGACCGCCGCCGGGACCCTCGCCGCCACCAAGGCGTTCGTGATCGGGGCCGGCGTGGCCGGTCTACAGGCGTGCGCGACCGCCAAACGTCTGGGCGCGGTGGTGAAGGCCTACGACGTTCGGTCCGCGGTCAAAGACCAAGTGGTCTCCGTGGGGGCCAAGTTCGTCGAGCTGGAGGTCGAGGCCGGCGACGCCGAAGACAAGGGCGGCTATGCCAAGGCGCTGGGCGAAGACTTCTATCGACGGCAGCGAGAGCTGATGTCGGAGGTCATCGCGGAAAGCGACGTTGTCATCACCACCGCCGCGATCCCGGGCAAGAAGTCGCCGGTCTTGGTCACCGCGGAGATGGTCGAGAAGATGCCGCCGGGCTCGGTGGTCGTCGACCTTGCCGCGGAACGAGGCGGCAACTGCGAGCTCACCAAAGCCGACGAGGAGGTTACGGCCCACGGGGTGACCATCCTCGGCCCGACCAACATCGTCGCCGGCGCTCCATTTCATGCCAGCCAAATGTACGGGAAGAACGTGGTGACGTTGCTCGCCCACCTGATCAAAGAGGGTCAGCTCGTCCTCGATATGAGCGATGAGATCACCCAAGGCGTGGTGATGACCAAGGACCGCGAGGTGGTCCATCCACGGGTCCGAGAGATTCTGGGCCTGCCCGAGCTGGCGTCGGCGGCGCCCGCGGAAGAGGTGAAAGCATGAGTCAGGCAGACGTTCTGGTTATCGGACTGACGGTCTTCGCGCTGGCGGTGTTCGTCGGGTTCGAGATCATCACCAAGGTTCCGCCCACCCTGCACACGCCCCTGATGTCGGGATCCAACGCGATTTCCGGGATCACCATCGCCGGCGCCATCATCTCCGCGGGCGCGAATCAGGGCGTGCTGACGGACTGGTTGGGCTTCGCGGCCGTGGTGTTCGCGACCGTCAACGCGGTCGGTGGCTTCATGGTCACCCATCGCATGCTGGGCATGTTCCAGAAGAAGAAGTGAGGCGAGCATGTCTACCACTCTGATCAACGTCGCGTACCTCGTCGCGTCGGTTCTGTTCATTCTTGGCCTCAAAGGCCTGACCCACCCCCGGTCGGCGGTCCGCGGCAACCTGCTGGGCGCGGCGGGAATGGCGGTGGCGACGGTCGTAACTCTGTTCGATCCCCAGATCAGCGACGACCTGACCCTGGTCTTTGCGGGCCTCGCGGTGGGTACGGTCATCGGCGCGCTGCTGGCGGTCCGGATCGAGATGACCGCCATGCCCCAGCTGGTGGCCCTCTTCAACGGTTTCGGCGGCATCGCTTCGGTGCTGGTGGCCGGCGGTGCGCTGTATGTGGCCATGGGGGCCGGCAGCGGCGTGTTGCCGGACGCGGTCCGAGATGCGCTGCCCCAGGCGGCCACCACCCAGCTGCTGGTGGCCACCGTGGCGTCCGGTCTCATCGGGGCGGTGACCTTCACCGGGTCTTTGGTCGCGTTCGCGAAGCTCCAAGAGTTCCGCTTCATGCGGAAGGTCAACGGTTTCCCGGGCGGCCAGGTCGTCAACGCGATCCTGTTCGTGGCGTCGATCGGGGTCAGCGCGGTGATCACGATGGATCCCACTCAGCTCGAGATGTACTGGGTTCTGGTCGCCATCGCTTCGGTGCTCGGTGTCTTGCTGGTCATCCCCATCGGCGGTGCAGACATGCCGGTGGTCATCGCCCTGCTAAATTCGTACTCCGGGCTCGCCGCGTCGGCGACGGGCTTCGTCCTCCAGAACAACGTGCTGATCATCGCCGGCTCGCTGGTCGGCGCCTCCGGCCTGATCCTTACCCAGATCATGTGCAAGGCCATGAACCGATCGTTGACCAACGTCTTGTTCGGCAAGCTCGAAGCCGGCGGCGGCGCTTCGGCCGACGAAGTATACGCGGGCAAGGTCAAGTCGACCTCGGCGGAAGAGGTGGCGATGCTGTTCGACACCGCCCAGCGCGTGGTCGTGGTGCCCGGCTACGGCCTCGCCGTGGCCCAGGCCCAACACGCCGTCCGCGATATGACCCGTATTCTAACCGATCGCGGCGTCACGGTTGAGTTCGGCATTCATCCCGTGGCCGGCCGGATGCCGGGCCACATGAACGTTCTGCTCGCCGAGGCCGACATCCCCTATGAGTCTCTGCTTGAGATGGACATCATCAACCCGACCTTCGAGCAGGTCGACGTCACCTTGGTCATCGGCGCCAACGACGTCGTTAACCCGGTCGCGAGAACCGACCCCGAGAGCCCCATCGCCGGGATGCCCATCCTCGACGTCGATAAGTCTCGAACGGTGGTGGTGGTCAAGCGGTCCCTCAGCCCGGGCTTTGCCGGGATCCCCAACCCTCTGTTCGCCGCCGACAACACCCTCATGCTCTTCGGCGACGGCAAAAAGGCACTGATCGAGCTGAATCAGGCCCTCAAAGAAGGCTGACTCTCGCTCCGCTAACGCCATCGAACTTAGCGTGTCGATACCGGGTGACGAAGCCGCCCATGAGAGGCTTTGACGCGGCCTGTCGACGCCGAGCGTCATGACCGGCGGTCGGAGTACATTCGAGCGATTCCGCGGGCGTCAATGGCTCCCTCCCCAACGTCTTTTGGGTATCTTCCCGGAAGATGCGCGCAAAAATCACCTCTTTACAGTGGCCGGCGTGGACGGCCGCGGCGTGTAGCGTCGTGGTCACGCTCGGCCTCACGAATATAGCGGACGCGAGCGGAGGCCGGCCGAGAACGACGGAGATCGAGCTGCCGGGGCTCGAACATCCCGTCCGAATCGTGCGAGACCGCGACGGTATTCCTCATATTTACGCCAAAAGTGAGCATGACATGGCCTTTGCCCAGGGCTGGATTCAGGCGCAGGACCGCCTGTTCCAGATGGACGTGACCCGACGAAATGCGTCCGGGACCCTCGCCGAGCTGTTGGGACCGCAAGCGATTCCGTCCGACGTGCAGCTGCGGACCTTGGGCATCTTGCGCGGTGCCCAGGCCAGTGAAGCTGCGTTGTCGGACGAGATGCGAGCAGGTCTCGAAGCGTTCGCGGCCGGGGTCAACGCGTGGGCCGAGAGCAATCCGCTGCCTCCTGAATACGCGGCGTTGGAGCTCACACGGTTCGAGCCGTGGACGGCTCTGGACTCGGTGGTGGTGGGGCGAGCGTTAGCCTTCAGCCTGTCGTTCGATCTCGATACCGAATTGACCGAGCTGTTGATGACCTATCAGTCCGTCGGCGGCGTGCTGTGTGGAATGGGTTCGCCCGCGTGCTTTGACGGCCAAGCGTTGTTCTTTCAAGACCTTGTGCGAAGCGCGCCGTTCGATCCGACCACCACCGTCCCCGAAGCGAACGGGCCACCGCCTCGCCGGCGTCGGCATCGTCACTGGTGGAAAAAGGCGAAAGCTGACATGCCGAACAAGGCGCGAAAAGGGCTGCGAGAGTGGGTGCGGAAGCTTCGCAAAAACGGCTTCATGGCGCCTGCGCTCGACCGGCGCAACGCCGATGCGGGCAGCAACGAGTGGGCGGTCTCCGGGCGGCTGACGAAGTCTCGGCGCCCGATTCAGGCCAACGATCCCCACCTGGCCTTGAATAGCCCGTCGACGTTCATGCCCACCGGACTGCACGCGGGACGATTTCAAGTGGTCGGGCAGTCGGTGCCCGGCTCGCCGTACATCATCCAGGGCCAAAACCGAATCCTCAGCTGGGGCTCCACCGTCAATCCGTTGGATGTGACCGACGTGTTCCTGGAGGTGATCCGCCCCGACCCGGCGGCCCCCAGCGGTTTTTCGATCGTCCACCAAAATCCGGATCCCAATCTCGACCAGATCCAGGTCGTGCCCGAGACCTTCCGGACCAACAGCATCTCAGATGGGATCCCCGACACCATCGTCCCCGTCCCGCCCGGAAACGGGGTTCCGGCGGCGACGTTGATCGTCCCTCGCCGCAACAACGGTCCGCTCATCACCTTCGATGTCGACCCTCAGACCGGCGAGGGCACCGCGTTTTCGGTGGCCTATACCGGATACTCGCCGACCCGAGAGCTGGAGGCGTTTCGTAAGATCAATCTCGCCCGCGGTCTCGACGAATTCATCGCCGCGCTGGAGCTGTTCGACGTCGGCTCGCAGAACTTCTCGTACGCCGACCGCTTCGGCAACATCGCGTACGTGACCGCTGCCGAGTCGCCGCTGCGAGAGGACCTCGAAGCGGGGACCGTCAACGGCCTCCCCCCTTATTTCATCCGCAACGGAACGGGCGGCAACGACTGGATCCCGCAGCCTGACCGCCCCGCCAACCAGGCGACTCCTTATCGAGTCTTGCCGTTCGAAGAGATGCCCCGGCTCATTAATCCTCGCCGGGGATACTTCATCAACGCGAACAACGATCCCCTCGGCCTCACTTTGGACAACGACCCCTTGAACACCCTTCGAGACACCGGAGGGATCTACTATCTGTCCCCCGGTTACGCGGATGGCTTGCGGGCAGGACGGATCGCTCGCCGAATGGAGAAGCTATTCAAGCGAGGGCGAGTCGATATGGAAGACATGCAGTCGGTCCAGGCCGACGTCGTGCTGGGAGATGCCGAGTTCTTCGTTCCGTACATCCGAGACGCCTACAAGCGGGCTCGGTCCGGCGGGGCACCGGATCTGCTGGCTCAGCTCGCGCACGACCGAAGGGTTCGTAAGGCGGTCAAGCGTTTCAAGCGATGGGATTGTTCGACGCCGACCGGCCTTCCCGAGGGGTATGACGAGTCCGACATTCTCGGCCATCTGCTCTCCCCGACGCGACGGGAGATCCGAAACAGCGTGGCGGCTACGATCTATTCAGTGTGGCGGGGGCAGTTCGTTCGCCGCGTCATCGACGGAACTCTCGCTCGGATCGCCGAGGCGGCGGGCTTGAATTCGCTGCCTGCGCCGGGGAGCGCCCAGAGCATGTCCGCCCTGCGTAACCTGGTCGAGAACTTCTCCGACCGCCACGGTGTCGGGGCGTCGGGCGTCGACTTCTTCGCCGAGCCAAGCCTGCACGACCCTGCGGACCGACTGGCCTACGCGATTCTGCGGAGCCTGGCCGACGCCCTCGACCGGTTGGCTGGGGAGCCGTTCGCTCCCGCGTTTCACCGGTCGACGGACCAGGACGACTATCGATGGGGTCGACTGCATCGACTGGTCCTCGACAGTCCGCTGGGTGGCCCCTTCAACCTGCCCGCCGATGCGGCAGGTTTTCCGCCCCCGTTCGACGATCTGCCGGGCTACCCCGTCGACGGTGGCTACAGCGTAGTGGACGCGTCGAGCCACTCGGCGCGCGCGCAAGACTACGACGACTTCATGTTCGGCAGTGGCCCCAACCGGCGTTACGTGGGGGTCATGGGCCTGTTCGGCATTCGGGCGCAAAGCGCCTTGCCAGGTGGGGTGAGCGGCGTCCTGGGTAGTCCTCTGTACGGCAACCTCCTGCTGCGATTTCTCACCAACGATAGTTACCCGGTGCGGTCGCGCCGGTTCCAGGTCGCTTTCGGGGCGACCGAGCGTATCAGGCTCGTACCAGTGCGTTAGTTAGAGCTCTTCGACAGCCGGCGTGGGCGCGGTCACCTTGCACCACGCTGGCTGCGGCGAGCGGGCGTAGGCTTTACTGACACGCTGGCGTGCATCATCATGGGCGCCTGTAGGAACCCGAGATGACGTCGCGAACCAGGGACATATCTCCCGTCTCTTTCCGCTCGGTAGCGGGGATGGCGTTCGTTTCGATCGCGCTCGGGGTCGGCTGTGGAGGACAGGAAGAGGTTCCGACGACCACCACGTTCGATCTGTTCCTGAACTATACCAAGCCGAGTTCCGGCGTACCGACGATCGAGATCGATAGGCAGCGAACCCACGAGGCGATCTCGGTGCCCGAAGACGCGGAGGTCATCGAGATCAACGCTGCCGACAAGCGATTGGTGGACATCACCGTCTCCAACGTCAGCATCTCGAGTCGGGTCGGCAACTTCGTCGTCACCGATATCGAGCATTCGGAGCTGCGCGGAGACTCGTATCGAGGCGATTCGGAGTTTCGATCTGACTTCAGTGAGCTGACGCGGTTGGCGGTGGTGCTGGTGCTCGACATCAGCCTGTCGCTGGCCGACCAGCTGCCGGCGCTCAAGGAATTGGCCGCCCAGTTCGTGCAGGAGATCAAGCTCAACGACCCTGACGCGCAGATCGCGGTGGTCGCATTCGGTGACGATATCGTCCAGCTGCCGTTCACGACCGACGAGAACGCGGTGATCGCGTACATCGACGGCCTGGGCGAAGGTGGCTTCACCCGGCTTCGAGACGCGATGTCCCAAGGCCTCGACCTGCTGCTCGACCCCTCGTTGCAGGTCAACGGGCGGTCTTTGGTGACGTTCACCGACGGCAACGACAATGCCTCCACCGTCGAGCTGCAGGCCCTCGCCCAACGTCTGCAGCAAGCGCGGATCCGCAGCTACGTCGTGGCGCTGGAAGGCTCAACGGAGATCTTCCGCGACCAACTCGAGCCTCTCACCGCCAACGGCGCCCTCGAAGTGACCCGCAACGTCTCGGGAGACGACGGCCTGGGCGAGATCTTCGCCCGCTTTTCCCGCGCCGTCTCGAACGTTTATCGGCTCCGCTATCAGCGAAACAATACCATCGTGGAAACGCCGCTTTCGATTCGGCTCCAGGTGGCGGTTCGCCTGAAGACCGGGCGCTTCGAGCCCTGACCGGTCTTCCAGGGCCAGGCCCGAACCGCCCCCGCAGAATACCCCATCACCGGCCGCGACCCGCGGCGTCGTCGAGTAAAACCTGCGCCCGAAACGGCGTGATAGCGCGCTCAGACTTGTGGTAAGTCCTTGTAATGACGAATAAGTTGCGCATGAAGAAAGCGATGTCGGCCCGCAGCGTCACGCGGTGACGCCGGCCGCCGTCTTGAAGGTAATGGCGCTGACGCGACAGATACTGCTCGTTGGGGCTCTCGTCCTGACGACCGCTGGTTCCGCGGCCGGAGCCGAGGTCGAGCACATGCGCACGGTCGGGAGCTCGACCGCGATCGACGTCGGCCGCGCGCTCGGGGACGTCGTGGCCATCGATAGCTCGCTGGCCATCGACGGGGTGGTCCGTGGCCATGTGTTCGCCGTCGACAGCCGGATAACGCTGGGCGCGCGTGCCGTCGTACTCGGGTCCATCACCGTTAACCGCGGTCGTTTGACCATTCGACCGGGCGCGGTTCTGCCGAAGATGATCTACCTGAACGACGCAGGCTTTCTGGGTCCGAACGGGGAAGCGATCGACTTTGGCGAGACGCTGACCCTGGCTGACGGCGACACGGAGGTCAGTCTCGACAAGACCGTGGTGTCCACGGTCTCGGTCGAGCTGATGAAGGTCGTCCTACCCTTCGATCGCTTCGTTCCTCGCTCCGGCACGTCGATCGAAGACCTCGAACGCTGGCATCCAGGCCTCGATCTCGAGCTTCGCCGGTCGGTCCGCCGGCCGAGCGAGATGACCATGGGCGGCATTGCGCGGCTCTCGTTCGTGAGTGAGAAGGTTCGTGGGGCTTTCCAGCGCGGCTATCGGGGGCGCTCAGGCACCGTCCTCGTATCTGGCATCCAGCTGCAGGACGCGGCGAGCGCCGCTTCGCTGTGGTCGCAGTTACACGCCGCGGGGGAGCGGGCCGAGCTCCGTCTCTCGCTGAAATCCGGCCTCGGCGACGGGGCACACTGGTTCTTCAAGCGTAAGGATCGGTTCTGTATGCTCTGGCAACGGTCGAGCTGGCTGATCGCGGTCGAGACTCGCC
>JANQQN010000400.1 GCA_028289325.1 Myxococcota bacterium
GAGGTGCACCACCTGCAGCAACGCCCCCAGCCCGCACCCCGCGAGGGCGACGGCGAGGCGCACCTGCGCCGAGGCACCCTCGAACGGGGGCCCCTCGAGCGGCGCCTCTTCGTCCTCGACCTCCAGCGTGGATGTCGGGGCCGGCAGCCGAGGGATCCGCGTTTGGCCCCCGATCGGATTCGCGATCGTCGCCGAGGAGGAAGCCAACGGAATGACGGACGTCGGAACCGGCAGCGCGGCGGCCACGGCCGGCCGC
This sequence comes from Myxococcota bacterium, assembly GCA_028289325.1. Taxonomy (GTDB): domain Bacteria; phylum Myxococcota; class Kuafuiibacteriia; order Kuafuiibacteriales; family Kuafuiibacteriaceae; genus JANQQN01. The sequence goes on from JANQQN010000400.1 coordinate 257, forward strand.
AGGCCGCGGCGCTCGAGGGCAGACCGGGCCGCATCGACCATCTCCCGCGGGACGACGACGACCGATACACCCGGCGGCACGGGCCCTAGCATGAGACCGGGCACCATGTCGGTGGTCAGGGCCGGAATGCCGGCATCGTCGAGCGAATCGAGAACCATCCGGACCTGCAAGGGGTCCCGCGTCTCGAGCAGCGGAACCATCGGCCCCTGGCTGAACGCTCCTTCGCCCATCGTCGCCAACGCTCGGAACAGGGTTGCACCGAGGCGACCAACCTGCAACTTGAGAGCACGGGCCGTGCTGCCGGAACAGACCGGTGGCCGCCATGATGCGGGTGAACCCGAAAGTGCCCCTCCGATTCGCGGTCATCGGCGCCGGCCCCCTAGGAACGGCAACGGCCTATGATCTCGCGCGCTTCGGCGGCGCGGACGAGGTCCGAATCCTCGACCTGGTCATAGGTCGGGCTCGGGAGGCCGCGGACCGGATCAATCGGCTGATGGGCGGCTCGGTGGCCCGGGCCGGGGTGGTCAACGCGGCCGAGGTGACCGGCACATCCCAGGTCCTGGAAGGCCTCGACGGGTGTCTGAGCGCCGGCCCCGCGACCTTGCACCCCGCGGTGACCGAGGCGGCGATCCGGGCCGGCGTCCACGTCGCGGATCTCGGCGGCGCGCCCTATGCGGTGCTGGCGCTCGATGAGGGCGCGAAGGCCGCGGGGGTCAGCGTCATTCCCGACTGTGGCGCCGCACCGGGGGTCGCGAACCTCATGGTCGCCTACGGCCTGTCGCGAATGGACGCGCCGCACGCGGTTCGCGTGCGGGCCGGCGACCTTCCAAAGCGGCGAGACCTCCCGCTCGGTTATCAACCCCACTTCGCCGTCGAGGCGCTCGCGCAGAGATACTTCGGTCCCGTGGATCAAATCGTGGACGGTGAGCCCGTGCAGGCGCCCGCCCTGTCGGGCCTCGAGCCCGTCTCCATCGCGCCTGTCGGCGAGCTCGAAGCGTTCGCGACCCCCGGCGGCTGTGACACCTGTCCGCGAACCTACGCCAGCCGCCTGACCCACTTCGACTTCAAGACGCTGCGGTACCCCGGACACCACGATGCGCTGTCTCTGCTCGGGCGCCTCGGCTTTCTCAGCCGCAACCCCGTCGACGTGGACGGTCATCCGGTCACACCGATCCGGGTGTTTCAGGCGGTCATGGGCCGACTGTGGAACCAGCCCGACGAGCCGGACATCTACGTGCTGCGGGTCGAGGTCGAAGGCACCCACCACGGCGAGCCGGCCCGCTACGTCGGCACTCTGATCGACCGGGCGGACCCCGCCACCGGTTTCACGGCCACGCAGCGATGTTCGGGGGCCGGGGCCGGGGCCGTGGTCGCCGCTCAAGCCGCGGGACGGGCGGCGGTGGGGGCGAAGGCCCCCGAGCGGGCGCTATCGCCGCAAGAAATGATGGCCGAGCTCGCGCGGCGCGGCCTGCAGATCGAGCACACCGAGTCGTAGTACGGCGATCCGGAAGTTCCGATCCGGTTCCAGGCTCGGAACCTCCAATCGCCGTCCTAGCTGACTCAGAACTCTTCCCACTCGTCGCTGGCGGCGCCGTTGGTTCCGTTGGCGGACACCGGGGGTGGCGCTCCGTAGCTCGCTGGAGCTACGGCCGGCGCTGCGACGGCAGGTTGTGCCACCGGCGGCGGAACCTCGATCCGGGTCTGCGAATCGGCCACCTCGAAGGTCGCGACGAGTCGCTGCAGGCTCTTCGTTTGCTCGTCCATGGCCACCGCGGCCGCGGCCGCTTCTTCGACGAGGGCCGCATTTTGCTGGGTCGCGTCGTCCATCTGCGAGATCGCCTGGTTGACCTGATCGATGCCCGAGGCCTGCTCATCGCTCGCGGCCGCGATCTCGGCGACGATGTCGCTGACCTTCTTCACCCCGGTCACGATCTCTTCGAGGGTCGTGCCGGATCGATCGACGAGTTTGGTCCCGTCTTCGACCTTGTCGAGGCTGTCTTTGATGAGGGTTTTGATCTCCCGCGCTGCGTTCGCGCTGCGCTGGGCGAGATTGCGAACCTCGGTGGCCACCACCGCGAACCCGCGGCCCTGGTCCCCGGCCCGCGCCGCCTCGACGGCGGCGTTCAGCGCGAGCAGATTCGTCTGAAACGCGATCTCGTCGATCACGCTGATGATGTCCGCGATCCGCTTGCTGCTCCGGTTGATCTCGGACATCGCCTCGACGGCCTGGGTGACGACCTTGCCGCCGGCCGAAGCGACATCGCGGGCCGACGACGCGAGCTGGTCGGCGTGGCGCGCGTTCTCCGCGTTCTGCTTCACCGTGGACGTAAGCTGCTCGACCGTCGCCGCCGTCTCCTCGATCGCCGCCGCCTGCTCCTGGGTGCGAGAGCTGAGGTTGGAGTTGCCGGCGCTGATCTCGCTGGCCGCACGCCCGATCTCCGACGACGCGTGGGTGATCTGGCCGACCAGGTGCTGAAGGTTGCCGATCGACCGGTTCAAACTCGTCGCCAGCGCGCCGAAGTCGCCCTCATACTCGGAGTTGACCTGGGTCGTCAGGCGACCCTCGGCGATCGCTTCGGTGACCTTACGAACCTCGGCCAACGGTTGGGCGACCGCATTGAGGAGGGTGTTGATCCGATCTCCGACCTTTCGCACGAAGCCTTGCTGGTCCGCGGTGTCGAAACGCTCCTCCAGCGACCCCCGGGCCGCGGCCTCGATGAGGGTCTCGAGGGACGACTCGGCCGCGACCTGCGCGGTCACGTCCTTCCACTCCACGATATAGCCGGTCAGGGCCCCCTCGTCGCTCATCACCCCGCTCGCGTTGATCTCGAAGCGCACCGCACCGACCTTCATCTGCGCGCGATACGGCAGGTTGCGGGGGTCGGAGAGAACGCGGCGTTGATGCGACGGGTCCTTGTGAAACTGATCCATGTTGGACCCGACCACTCGATCCGCCGAGAAGTCGGAGAACACGGTCCGAAGCTCGGCCTCGTTTCGGCGCAGGATGTCCAGGGTGGCGACGTTCGCGTAGGTGATGTTGAAGTCTTGGTCAGCGGTCATCAGGGCCACCGACGCGCCGTCGGCGGCCTGCTTAAGCTGGGCGAGGGCGTTCATGGTGCGCTCGCGCTCGGCATCGGCCGCCACCTGCGCCGTGACATCCCTCCACTCGACCGTATTGCCGCAATACTCGCCGTCCTCATCGAAGACCGCGGTGATCTTGAGATCGAAGTGAAGGGGGCCCACTTCGATCCGCGCCTGGTGGGGCATGTTGCGCGGGTCGGCGAGAAGCTTCCGCTGATGGCTGGGGTCCTTGTGGAAGATATCGATGTTCGAGCCCACCACGCGGTCCACCGCAAACCCGGGAAAATGCTTACGGAGCTCGGCCTCGTGCTCGAGGAAGATTCGGCGGGTAGCTTCGTTGATGTACGTGATCCGATGCTTGCTGTTCGAGATCATCAGCGCGACGGACGCGTTCTCGACCGCTTGCTTCAGACCGGAGAGGTCGAGCTCGTTCTGCGTGGTCCCCATCTAGATGACTGCCTTTCGTGGCGGCCCCCGAAAGGGACCGTTCTCTGTAGGTCCCAGGTCGGACCGTGAAAGGCAGAGTTAAGCGGGGCGGCCGAATCCACTCGGCCCCCGGTCAGGTGGCGCGGCGCGGCGGGACGGGGGTCGATTTCAGGTCGCTGGTCACGAGTCCGATGAGCTGCGAGGCGATCTCGATGATCCGGTCGTTCGGCATCCCGTACGCCTTCAGGTCGCGGAACATGCTCTCCGCGACGATCCGGGTGCTGCGCTCGTCGCAGGGCGCGTCTGGGGTGATCCGCTGAGTTGCTTCCATCCTCCCCGCACCTACTCAAGTCTCGTACCGAATCCACCAGCCCCAAATGACTGCACTTTCTCCGCCCATAGGTGCGTAGATGTGGTGGCGGTGCGTAACTTGGTACGCGCTCGCCCCACGCAGGACAAAAGCGAACGACAAGCCGGAACGCGGTGTCTACAGTCGACGTATGCCTCGGGTACGACTCGACCTCTTGCGGGCCCACGATGCGGATCTCGCAGAGCGCGCCCTCGCGGGAGAGGTCGCCCACCGGCTCGGTCTCAAGCCGGAGGCGGTCGAGCGGGTCATCGTGCATAAGCAGGCCCTCGACGCCCGCCGAAAGCTCCCGCGGCCAACGTGGCGACTCACCGTCGATGCCGACCTGCGCCGTCCCGCGCGTCGCAGTCCGCCCTCGGTCAACCTGCGCGACCCGAGTCCCGAACCGGCGGCCCTGACCTCCCCCCGGGCGCCTGCCGACAGCCCGCCGGTGGTGGTGGTCGGGGCAGGGCCGGCCGGGCTGTTCGCGAGCTTGCATCTCGCCGAACACGGCGCGCAGGTCGTGCTCATCGAACGCGGGAAACCGGTCGAGACCCGGGCTCGGGATTTTGGCCGTTTCCGCGGCCGCGGCATTCTCGATCCGGAGTCGAACCTCTGCTTCGGAGAAGGCGGTGCGGGCACGTACTCCGACGGCAAGCTGACGTGTCGAACCAAGGATCCGCTTCGGCGTCAGGTGCTGCACCGTCTGGTCACGGCCGGAGCGCCCCCGCGGATCCTGGTCGACGCCAAGCCCCATATCGGAACCAACCTTCTATTTCGAGTCCTCAAGAGCTTACGAGCCCAGCTCTATGACCGCGGCGTCCGCATATGCTTCGAGACGAAAGTGACCGGACTTCGCCGCTCGGATCAGCGGCTGGTCGGCGTTCGCACGACCGTCGGTGACGTCGACGCGCCGAGGGTCCTGCTCGCCACCGGACACTCGGCCCGGGACACCTACGAAGCGCTCCTGGCGGAGGGGCTACCGATGGAGGTCAAGCCGTTCGCGGTCGGCGTTCGAGCCGAGCATCCCCAGCCCCTCGTCGACCGGGCGCAGTACCGTCTTCGCGGCCCACGACCCGACACCCTTCCCCCCGCCGACTATCGACTGGCCCACACCGCGGCCGACGAACGCGGGGTCTATTCGTTCTGCATGTGTCCAGGGGGCATGATCGTCCCCACCGCCACCGAACCGGGCATGGTCGTGGTGAATGGGATGTCGTCGGCCCGCCGCTCAACGCCTTTCGCCAACAGCGGCCTCGTGGTCCAGGTCGGGGTCGATGACCTCGACCGGATGGGGTTCGGGACCGGCCCCCTCGCCGGGGTCGAGTTTCAGCGGGCGCTGGAGCGTCGGGCGTACGATCACGGCGGCCAGAACTACCGAGCCCCGGCCATGCGGGCGTCGGACCTCGTAACCGATCGAGCCACGGCCAGCGTATCCGAATCGCACTTTCGCCCTGGCCTGACCCCGTATGACCTACGGGAGACCCTACCTCAGTTCGTGGTTGAGGCGCTTCGGGAGGGCCTGCGCCGGTTCGATGGGCAGCTGGCGGGGTACGCGTCGGACGACGCGACCCTCATCGCGGTCGAATCTCGGACCTCCTCTCCCCTGCGGATCGTCCGCCATGCCGAGACCCGCCAGGTCGAGGGTTTTACCGGACTGTTCGTGGCCGGAGAGGGGCCAGGCTACGCAGGCGGCATCATGAGCGCGGCCATCGACGGGATTCGGACCGCCGACGCTATCCTTCGCGATCTCAGTGGTGATGGTGGGGGACGAACTTGAACTCACCGGTCTCTTCGAGGTGCTTGCGGACCTGCGGGTTCTCGTCGAGGTACGCCTTCAGGCTCTCCTCAGTGATGTTGATGACCAAGTCTTCGTCCGCCACCTCCGCCTGACAGCCCAACCGAGACTCGAGGCGGACATCGAACGCGAGATCCAGCCGATCCGCCTCGTTGTCCCCCATTTCTTCCAGCGAGTCGAAGCCCTTGACCACGTAGACGTGACACGTCGAGCAGCCGCAGACCCCCCCGCAGTTCGAGCCGACGGGAATCCCGCGCTCGGCGGCGACGTCGAGGACGGTCTCCCCGCCCTTGGCGTCGACTTCGATGTTTTCCTTCAACAGGCGGTTCTTGAGAAATTTGACCTTTGGCATCGTGGCCTCAACCGAACGCCGTGCGTTCGTCGTAGATGGGCGCTTCTGTCCGGTCCGATACGTCCGTTCCGGCAAAGAACCGTTCGACCAGCGCTTCTATTCGCGCCCGCTCTTCCAGCCGCATGGCCTTCTCGCGAAACGCAGCCCCTCCACGCATCCCGCGGCTGTACCAGATCAGATGTTGTCGAAACTTCTTGAGGGCCCGCCCTTCGTCGCCGATGTGTTCGACGTGGTCGTCGAGATGGCGAAGAATGAGAGCGACTCGCTCCTGGGCCGTGGGCTTGGGGGCCTCGCGCTCGTCGATCATCGCCGCCGCGACCTCTCTGAAGATCCATGGGTAACCTAGCGCCGCGCGGCCGATCATCACCGCGTCACAGCCGGTCTCTTGGACGATGCGGTCGGCGTCGGCAACACTGAAGATGTCCCCATTGGCGATGACCGGGATATCGACCGCGGCCTTCAGGGCGGCGATGAGGGACCAATCAGCGCGGCCGGCGTAGCCTTGCCGGCGGGTTCGAGGGTGAAGCGCGATCGCCGACAGGCCCGCATCCTCCAGAGCCCGACCGAACGACGGGGCGTTGACCGTCGATTCGTCCCACCCGGCCCGAATCTTCGCGGTGATCGGCACTCGGTCCCCGACCCGCGCCTTCATGACCGAAACGATGGCCGCGGCCCGGGTGGCGTCGGTCATCAACGCGGAGCCTGCGCCGTTGCGGGTGACCTTCTTCACCGGGCATCCCATGTTGATGTCGAGGATGCGCGCCCCGGCGGCCACCGCGAGCTCCGCGCCGCGGGCCATGGCTTCAGGGTCCCCGCCGAAGATCTGCACCGACAACACCGGCTCCCGGTGAGGATCGTGGCGCAGGTAGTCCGCCGTCCGCGTGTTGCCGAACTGCAGGCCCCGGGCGCTGACCAGCTCCGTCGGGGCGAGCCCCGCCCCCATCTCCAGGCTGATCACCCGATACGGCGCCTCCGACACGCCGGCCATCGGGGCGAGGACGACCGGAGGGTCGACCTCGTACGGACCGATGCGAACGGGGGCGAGGGCGGCCAAATGGGGGACGGGGGCCATAGGCCGAAAGGCCTCAGCTCGCCTTGGGCAGGATCGCCTCACGCGACTTGCGCCGCGTCTCGTAGGCGGCCAACGCCCAGACCGGGAAGTAGCTGCGATACAGCACGTAGTCGAGCAGCGCGGTATGGAAGAAGATCCCGACCGGGTCTTCCTTCGGCCATTCGCCGTTGGGCCGCTGACGAGCGGCGAGGAATCGCGCCCCGCGATCGATGGCCTCCCACGCCGGGTCTTGGGCCTCGAGGAGGGTCATCAACGCCCACGCGGTCTGAACCACCTGGCTGCGATGGGGCACAAACCGGTCGCCGCGACCTTCGTATCGCTCTCCCCAGCCTCCATCGGGATTCTGCTGCTCCAGCAGCCACGCGCACGCGCGCCGGATATCCGCGTCTTGCGGCGGCGCCCCCGCCGCGAGCAAACCCCGGACCCCGAACATGGTTCCGTAGATGAAGTGCACGCCCCAGTTGCCGGCCCAGGCCCCGTCGGGTCGCTGCTGCAGCCGGATCTTCCGCGCGCCCTCGGCGATCGCCCGGTCGATGGCGGCCGGTTGCACGGACGGATGCGCATGCCGGAACTCGGCGAGGGCTGCCACGCACGATGAGGTGCACTCCAAGTACGAGTGCTCGACCATCGAGTCGCCGAACATCTCGGCGGGGTTGACCCACTCGAGAGGCATCGGGCCTCGCCGATGTTCGTAGCTACCGAATCCACCGTCGTCATTGCGACAGCGCAGGATGAACTCCGCCGCCGTCCGCGCCGCCTCTGGGCTCGGGGCGGTCACCGGGGAGAGCAGCCGCGCGGTCAGCGCCTCGGCGGTGCAGTCGCTGACCGGCCAGCCGTGCCAGACGCCAGCGAAGCAATAGCCGCCCGCCGGGTCTTGCCGGAAGTACTCGGCTTCATGCCCGGTGCCTTCGACGATCTGCTGACTGGCCAAGAAGGCCTCGGCGCGCTTGATCCCCCCGATGGCATCGCGCTCGTGGGGCGCTGCCTCGGCGAGGGCCTGGGCCGCGAACGCGGTATCCCAGGTCGCGCTGCGGGCCCCGGCGACCCGCAGGCCATCCACCTCATCCTCCCAGATCCAGCCCTCGAAGCCGTCCCAGGCCTTGGCCACGTCGACATCGTTGGGATCGGCCAGCCACAGCGCGATGATGTTGAGTAGCCCGCTGACCGGCGAGATGCTGGTGTGGGCCGTCGCCTGCAGCTCGTATCGAATGTGACGCCGCAGCTCCTGCAGCTTGGCGTCGCGACGACGCGGCAGGCGGTCGATCGTCGACAGCATTCGGTAGGCCAGCTTGAGGGCGGGGCTCGGCGGGGTGAAGATCTCTTGCGACCGCAACTTGTCCTTCAAGCGCCGGAAGTTCGTCTTGTCGTAACCGTGGGGATAGAGCTCGCCTCGCAGCTGTCGGATGAGACCGGTGTAGTGAACGGAGAACCGCGTCGCGAAGACACAGGCCATCCCCAGATAGATGTTGCGGGTGTGGCAGTAGTACTTCGAGGGGTGCATAGGCATCCACTCGGGTAGACTCCACAGCTCGGGCAGAATGGGGTTCACCCCCTCCCACTCGTACAGCCCGAGCATCGACAGCCAGAACTTGCCCCAGCTCGGGATCTCGGCCACCCCACCCTGCTCGGCGATGAACTCGCCTGCGGCGGCGACGAGGGGGTCGCCCTTGTTGACCCCCAGCAGCCGCGCGGCCACGTACACCAGCGCGGTGACGAACAGGTAGGGCTCGGAGAGCTCGTGCAGGCCCCACGCGCCGCCCTCGAGTCGAGTGCGTTCGAAGTGCTTCAGGATGCGGGCCTTGCGCGCGGACGAGATCTCTCGCCCCACGATGTGGCAAGTCAAGACGTATTGCGCGGCCAGCAGCGGGCACCACACCACTTCGCCTTCCCAGGAACCGTCGTCAGCCTGGTGCGCCAGGAGCATCTTCACCCCGCGATGCAGCGCGCGCTCGGGCTCGACTTCGTCGGCGTGACGCTTGGCGACCATCGCGAATCTCGACGGGTGTTCCATCACCTCGCCCTGTGGACGCTGGGCCTTCAGGGCGGCCCCGTACCGGGCCTCCGCGGTCGCGGCGAGGGGGCGGGTCGGCTCTGCGTCCCGCAGGAACAGCGCGCCCGCGAACAGCCAGCGGACCCGCTCGCCGAGCTGACCGACGATGCTCATGACGTGTCCCCAGTCGCCGGTTCGCATTCCGGCGCCGACCAGGCTCGCCGAGCATGTGCCGAGGGCGACCAGGAACGAGCGGGCGAAGCTCATCGCCCGCGCGTCGTCTCCGGCCAGTAGGCCCATCGTGCGCAGGCGCTCATCGGGCGACCGGCGCCACATGTCGTAGACCGCCCGTCGGATCGAAACGGTCTCGTCGGAGCCGTCCGCGAACACCTCGTAGAGGGCGACAGCCAGCATCTCCGGGACCCGGCTGCCTCGGATCCGCTCCCGCCGATACGATTCGAAGGATGTCGCTTCGGCGAGGGCGATCGCGTCTTGGAACCCGAGGGTCATGCCCAGCGCGGTGAGGGGATGGTGGTGACCGACCGCGTCCCCGACCAGGCTGAGCCCTTGTCGACCGAACTCCACCCGGGGCCGGATCTTGTTGGCCGCCCACGCCAAGCACCCCGACGCCAGTGCGTCGCGAAACGCCGGCCGCAGACCGGCGGGCAAGACCGGAGCGTAGCCTTCCCACAGGGTGGCCTCGCGCCCTTGATTGACGGGCATGGTGAGGGGGACATCGATGCACATCCGAACCTTGTCCGACGCGACCCGATACGCGAGCACGGGCCCCGGTCCGCCGAGGAACACGTGGCCGAAGCCTTCGAACGGAACCTCGGCGTTCTCGAGCAAGACCCCCGCCATCCGCGAGTAGCTCATCGACTCGCGCTCGATGCCCAACGCGGCGTCGGTGACCTTGTTCTTTCCCGCCGCCCCGACGATCAGCTCGCTGCGAACCGCCCGTTGAGCGCCATTCGTCTGAAAGGTCAGGTTCTGGCCGTCGATACGGGTGGCCCGCGCGTTCGACCGAAAGGTGATGCTGCCTTCTTGTTCGCACCGCTCGCGAAGCGCCTCGACGATCTTGTGGTGCTCGATGCTCATGCCGAAGCCCGGGCTCCGGTACGGCAAGACGATAGGACCGGAGCCGTCGTCAGGAAACACCGCGAAGCCTTGCCCGCTTGGATAGGCGCCGTCGGGCTTGGGCTCGACCCCCAGGTCGCGCAGGATCCGGACCGCCGGCGGGTGCAGCCACTCGCCGGCGAACCGGTCGCTGGTTCGAGGATTCGCTTCCAGCAACAGGACCTGCCGGCCTTGGCGAGCGAACGCCAGCGCAGCCACGCATCCAACCGGACCCGCGCCGATGATGGCGACGTCGTAGGACTTCTGTTCGGTCATGATGACGGCCTGTAACCTTACATGTGGGCCATGACCCGCGCAGCCCCCGATTTCACGAAAGCTTGCTCGCCAAACTGGACGGCCCAGTCGAGCGCAGGGGTCTTCAACAATCGGCGAAACACCCGCCCCCCGAGGAACGACAGGTGGAAGGCCTGCTTGCACTTCGTCTCGTAGGTGCGCATCGCGCCGGCTTCCGTCGTCCTTCCGCTGAGGATATCGGCGACGGCCTCCGCCCCCAGCATGCCCGACTTCATCCCCTGGTAGATGCCCTCGGCGGTGGCGGGATGGGTCATGAGACCAGCTTCCCCGATCACCACCCGCCCCGGACCGGTGAGGTCACCCACGTCGTAGCTGTAGTGGATCGGGTGCCCTTTCCAGCCGCCGACCTGGGTCGCGTTCTTGAGCCGCTGTCCGTAGTGCTTGTCGAGGAACTCTCGAAATAGCTGGCGCGCGTTCTTGGAGTTGTCAGGGTCCTCGTAGGTGATGCCGATGTTCACCCGACGATCGCCCTCGGGGAACAACCAGCCGTAGTACGGCACGACCAGCTTGTCGAAGAGCATTTCCACGATATGAGGGGTGAACTCGCAGTCGTCCCACCACCCCATGATCGCGTTGATGATCCGTCTCGGCTTCTCTTTGTTGACCCCGATCCGGCAGTGAGAGCCGCCGGCCACGATGGTGTACTTGGCGTGGATCTGGGTTCCGTCCCGACCCACGAATCCCTTGATTCGACCGCCGTCCTCGATCGCTTCCGCGGCCGAGAAGTTAGGAATGAATCGGGTCCCGCGCTCGACGGCCTTCTTGAGGAGGATGTGGTCGAACGTCCGGCGATGACAGATGATCGCCTCGACGTCGCTGCCCGCGGACTGCACGCTTTCGTGTCCTCCGGGGGTCACGATGCGAATCCCCTTGATCCAGTACGCCTCGGGCTCGATCTGACGCCACACCCCCAACTCCCGAAGGGTCTCGATGCCCTTGGGGGAGATGCCGCTTCCGCACGTCTTGTCGCGAGGGAAGTCCGCCCGGTCGACGAGCACGACGTTGCGGACCCCGAGCTGCCCGAGGTGGGCTGCGGCCGCGGTGCCCGCAGGGCCGGCGCCGATGATCGCAACGTTCGCTTCGATCGATTCGCTCATGCCGACGCTTCCTGCGCCGTCACGTTCGCTTCCGTCCGCTGCGGCGGGCTCACGAGACCGGTCTTCGTCTTCGCGTCGTTCCGACGATCCAGGTAGGCCTGCCACTTGCGGATGGTGAGGGCCTGGAACGCGTGGACGGCGGGGCTGAGCTCGGCGATGGGCGCCTCGTAGTGCTTGTCGTAGCCGTTCTGTTCGGCCTCGACCGCGAAGCCATCCTCGCTCAGCAGCGGCCCGATGAGGACCTTGTTCGACACCTCCAGCAGCGGCTTCATCAGGCTTCGCGGAATGGTGACCGGCAAGTAAGGCACCTTGAAGCTCTTGAAGTAGAACAGGAAGAAGACGCGGGTGTGCTTCTCGTCGATCGGCAACACGAAGCACCAGTGCTTGATCTGGTCGTCGGTGTTCGACCACTGATACGGGTAGTCGTAGCAGAGGTCCATCGCGTTGGTGTTGACCTGATTTCGGTCGACGAACAGGCCCGAGATGCGGCCTCGGCCGACCTTCGTCTCGTACGACAGGTACACCTTGTCGTCGCGCTCTTCGAGGGCCGTCAGCTTGGCGTCTTCGAACGGCCGAAAGCGGCGGTGAAGATAGGCGTGGGTGAAGTCGCTGACGTTGTCGATGATCATCGAGTGGTGCGCGCGCCACGTGAAGTCGATAGGCACGCACGCCCACGCGTTGGGACCCTCGAGCTCAGGAATCTCGGGCATGGGGGTCGAGTCGGCCTTGTCGAGGTCACCGAAGAACACCCACACCAGCCCGTAGCGCTCCCGGGTGGCGTAGTGGGGGAGCTTGCACTTGGGCAGGCCGCGGCCGAAGGTGTCGTGCGCGACGTCGACCAGCTCGCCGATGCCGTTGTACTTCCAGCCGTGGTAGGTGCACACGAGCTGGTTGCCGACCACCTCGCCCTTGCTCAGGGGCAGCTGGCGATGGGCGCAACGATCTTCCATCGCCCTCACCCGGCCGTCTTCGCCGCGGTACACGGCGACCGCGCGTCCCCAGAAGGTCACCTGGATGACTTGGCCGACCTGGAGCGAGCGGCTGTGCTCGACCGCGTACCAGTAGTTGGGATCGAGCCCGGCCGCGCGGACCTTCTGCCGCTTGTTGCGGGACTCTTCAAAGCTCGGGGGACCGTTTCGCTCTTCGTTCGTGCGGGTCATGTGACTGCTCCTCAGGCAACCTTGCCGGCGGCTTTGCTCTTGCCGTCGTCGTCCTTGGCGGTAGTGACGGGATCCGATCGGACCCCCTCGCTCGCGATCGTCGGGCTGGCGGGGACGAGCCCTCGCCGCGCGAAGTCGGCATACGCGTCGTGGACCGCCTTGCGGATCGAAGTCGGCGCGTAGCCCAGCTCGTTTTTCGCCTTGGTCAGGTCAGCGCGGCGCTGCTGCCGCAAAATCCGAACTGCGCCCGGCGTAAAGCGCTGGCGGGCATTCGGAAAGAACGTGTTCAGGAAGCGGCTCGACACTTCGGCAAAACCGGCCATCAACGCCGGGGGCAGCTTCAGCGACGGCCGGCGGCGACCGGTCACTTCCTCGAACAGCACCATGATGTCGTCCATGGTCAAAAACTGGGTGCTGAAGACGTACTTCTGACCGCTTCGACCGCGGTGCATCGCCAACACGTGCCCCTCGCACAGGTCTTCCGCGGAAACGAACTCGAACCCGCCCGGGATGTACGCGGGCACCCGACCGTACGTGAAATCGATCAGTGTCTGTCCCATTCGAGAGGGCTTGTGGTCGTTCGGCCCCAGGATCGCGCAGGACGTAGCGATGATCACGTCTTGCCCGTCGGCCACCGCCTTGAGGCACTCGTGTTCCACCATCTCCTTCGTCCGGGCGTAGGGAAGCTTCTTGTCGAATGGGTAGATCAGGACGTCTTCGGACGCCGGCTTGCTCGGATCGTCGAGATGATATCCGACCGCCGAAAACGACCCCGTGACCACCGTCCGCTGTACTCCGGCTTCCCCGGCCGCGGCGAGGAGGTTGCGGGTGCCGAGCACGTTGCACTCGTAGATCTCGCGCTTGAGTCGCTCGTTCGCCTCGACGGTGCTGACATTCGCCGCCGCGTGATAGACGGCGGCGATGCCCGAGACCGCTTTGTTGAGCGACGCTCGATCCCGCAGGTCACCGTAGACCCGCTCCACCGCGATGCCCTCGACGGCCGCGTTGTTGCTGCCGTGGCGCAGCAACAACCGAACCTCGCGGCCGTCGGCCAACAACCGGCGCGCGAGATTGGCGCCGAGGTGGCCCGACGCGCCGGTAATCAGGACTTTTCCGTCGATATCCCGCCAGGGATTCATCTGTTCGGTCATTGGACTCTCTACCTCATCGCCGGTCGCGGCCCGGATCCCCGGCTTCGCGGGAATCGGGGGACGCTTGGGCACATGAACTTCTCCGACCACCGCCCCATCGTCGAGCGACTGGCCACATCGCTGCAACACATCGGACAGCGCTCGATCGTCCGCCACCCCGTGCGTGATCTCCTCGAAGAGCGAGGCGACCATCTCCCGCGAGATCTTCGGCACCCGGCCCGGGCGAAGGGTGTCGTGGCCGGCTTCGACCTCCGCCAACGAGGCCAGCGCGAGGGCCAAGGGGACCGCACAGAACTGGCGAACGGGAACCCCGGCCGGCACCGGCCACAACACCGTGTATTCGGCGGCGGCCTGAAGGTGCTCGCGGGCCCGCGCGCAGATGGCGCGGATCACGGCCAACCCTTCCTGCCGGCGCTGGGGGGCCAGGATGTCTTCGAGCGCGATGCCGTGCTCTGCGGCGAGGGCCACGGGCACGAACACGTCGCCGCGGGTGAAGTCCACCGCGACGTCTTTGACGATGTTCACCAGCTGCAGCCCCAGCCCAAAGCTGACCGCCCGGGCCTGGATTTCGCCTCTCACCGCCTCCGGAAGCGGCCCTACCGTGGGCTCGAACAGCGCGGTCAGCAGCTTACCGACCGTTCCCGCCACGAAGTAGCAGTACCGCTCAAGATCGTCGAGGTCGCGCAAGCGGAGCTGCCCTTCCGCGTACGCCCGCTCGCAGTACGCCCGCATACCCGACGACATCTCGAGCACGGGGGGGCGAATGGCCGCCCGCTGCTCGGCGGGCAAGGCCCGAAACGCCCGGAACACCCGGCCCGAGTCTCGCACCAGCACCCCGTCCGCCGACCCTTCGCCGAGCTTCGCCTGTCGGCACCCGGCCTGAAAGGCCGTCCACGGCGCCGAGTCGTCGGTCATCACTCGATCGAACTCGTCGAAGAGCTCGTTTCGGACCGCCCGGGGCAACACCGCTTCGTCCTCGACGGTGTCGACGATCCGACACAGCAGATAGGCGACCCCCACCGCGCTGCGCAGCGGGTCGGGCAGCGCGTCGATCGACAGCGCGAACGTCCGCGACACCTGCGGCAGCATCTCGAAGCAGAACCGCTCGTCTTCGGGGTCGATGCGGTGCTGTCCTCGGATCTGGGCCACGACCCCCTTTGGGTCCGCCAACAGGGGCTGGATGGGGGCCAAAAAGAGGTCGCACAGTCCGCCCACCAGCTCCACGACGTCGGCAGGGCCGGTTTCACGGACGGCCTCGATCGCGCGTTTTCGGCGCCGACCGAGCTCGTCCAGTGCATAACGCAGGGATCCGGTGCGGTCGAACAGCCCCATGACGTCGGTGACGTCCTGCGCCGTCGTCTCGCTGCGATCTTTATCGAGGATCGATAGCAGCCAAGCGCGGTCGTCCACAGACGCGGTTTCGAGCGCGTGCACCACGAGCGCGCTTCGCTTGCCCTCGCCGATGTCGCTGCCTTGTACGTCGCGGCCCTTGTCCCCGTACAGATCGAGCACGTCGTCCTGAATCTGGAACAGCACCCCGAGGTGGCGGGCGGCCTCGGTGAGTCCCGCCACCAACGGCGCGGGGGCCCCGACCACCTCCGCCGCCCCGGCCATCGGCAGCGCGAACAGCCCCGAAGTCTTGCCCTCGACCATCCGGAAATAGTCATCCAGGGTCACGGGGTCGGCGAGCTTGAGCTGAAACTCGCGCTCCTGCCCGTCGATGACCCGGAGCGTCTCGACCAGGATGCGTCGGGCCGCGGCCTCGCGGATCGGCGCTGCGACTTCCAACCGCTGCGCGAGCAACAGGGTGTAGTAGAACATCGCGTCGCCGACGTTGATCGCCTGCGGGATGCCGTACTGCTTCCACACCGTCGGCCGGCCGCGGCGGACCTCGTCCCCGTCCTGCAGGTCATCGTGGACGAGGGTCGCGTTGTGCAGCATCTCGCACGCCGCCCCGAACGGGATCATCTTCGCGGGGTCTCGGCCGAGGTTCTCCGCGATGAGCAGGGGCAGGAGGGCCCGAAGCCGCTTGCCCCCGGTCGCGAGGTGGTAGGCGGTCATGTCGTCGAGACTGTCGCCGCCGGCCTCCCGGGCCGTCGCTTTAATGAGGGTCAGAATATCGTCGAGGTAGCGAGTCCGCAGCGAACCGAAGCGAGCCGAGACGTCTCGCTTCGGTTGAGCCTCGGCCTCGAGGGCCAGCCCGTCCGGCGTCGCGCCTCGGGCCCGAGCGCGGATCTCGGTCAACGCCGCCTTCGCCGAGTCCTGATTCACCGTGCCCGCATCGGCGATGATCGTCGCCACCTCCGGCACTTCGTGGGGCGCGGCGCCGGCCTCCGCCGCGACGTTGCGGGCGTGAAGACGCATGTGTCCGGACTGGATGCCCTCCGACGCCAGCGCCCGAATGGCGGCCAGATTCTGGGCCAGGCCCGCGGCGGCCACGATCATGGCCAGCTGACCCGCGCCCTCGATGCGAGAGATCTGACGGGTGACCTGAACCGTGGGATGAACCTTGGCCACGCCGCCGACGGTCCCCACCGCGAGGGGAACGGTCATCTCCCCGATCAGGTGTCCGTCCTTCGCCCGCCAGCGGGCCATCGCGGTGTAGCGCCCGTCGCGGGCCGCGTACGCGTGAGCCCCGGCCTCGACCGCTCGCCAATCCTGGCCGAACGCCAGAAGGACCGCATCGATGCCGTTCATGATGCCTTTGTTGTGGGTCGCCGCCCGGTACGGGCATCGCTCGGCGAACACCGAGGCCTCCTCGATCCGACGGGCCACGGCCTCGCCGTCGACCCCTTCGCTGCGCACCAGCAGATCGTAGGGGACACGGCCGCGGACGGTGACCGTCCGCCGGTCGGTCAGATTGGACAGGATTCGCAGGCCAACCCGTCCCCCCGTGAGCGACTCGATGCGGGGCGCGAGTCGCTCGCACATCGAGTTGATGGCGTTGGCGCCCATAGCGTCCCGCACATCGACGACGAGGTGGGCGACCAGCATCTCGCCCAGCGGGTCGGCATCGTTGGCCGGCGGCAGCCGGTGGACCTCGAGGTCGCGCGCCCCACCGCCGGCGGCGGTGAGCTTCCTATGTTTGGCGTTGGCGAGAGCCAGCAGCTCGTCTTTGGCGCCCAGCACCGCCTGCGCCGCCGCCGTCAGGTCGTCGGCGTCGAGGATCTGAATCTGGCCGATCATCATCGGCGCCGACGCTTCCGCCTCGATGCCTCCGCCGGCCCGCAGGAGCTTGGCGGCATAGCTGCAGGCCGCTATCACCGATGGCTCCTCCACGGACATCGGCACCAACACGTCCTCGCCGTTGACCTGGAGGTTCACGCACACGCCGAGGGGCAGACCCAGCACCCCGAGCGCGTTTTCGACCATCCGGTCCGCCTGGTCGTCATCGAGCCCGTCGAGCCCCGAAAGGACGGCCACCTGCTGTGGAGTGAGGCCGGTGATCTCGGCGATCCGAGCCCGTCGCTCGGCCACGCTGAGCCGGTAGAAGCCAGAGAGCTGACTATTGATCATACGCCGAATCCTCAATGACCAAGGATGCGATGTTGCGCCGCACCTAAGCCTCGGCGGCGGGTTTCGTCGAGATTTCCGTCGGCGTCAACCAGAACCAAACCGGCAAACCCCTAGCGCCGTCGGGCGATGGGGGTGGGCGTCACTCGACCTCAGTCTTGAACGAGCGTTGCCGGAGGGTTACCGCCCCAAGACGGTTCGGGACTCGGTTTCCACCCGCTGATCATTGAAAGAATCGCGAAACACGATCTCCCCGCCCTGTTCAATGTCGCGATTCACGTTTGGGTGGCCACCGATGTGACGCCGCAACGGCGTGAGGCGGGCGCCGTCGTGATCGCGCGCGCGGGCAAGCCACATTGACCGCGTCGCCGGTCGGCAACGGCCCGGATTGACCCCCGGTGGACCGGCCCCCCGGTCGTGGGTTCAAGTCCCCCCACCGAGGGCCGAAAAACTGATCGATGGACTTGACCTCGGCGGACTCCGACTCACTTCGCGTCGAGATGATCTGTGGCGCGCCTCCGGTCACCGCGCGCGCCACCATGTCGTCGTTGGTCGCTCGACACTGCGCGCTTCGACTGGACCACGACGTACCTCGTCTATCTCCCGACACCAACGTCATGCTCCGTCTCGACGAGCGCCGAAGGATGGAGATCATCGGTCTCGTCGCCCGTCATGAAGGCCGTCGGCTCGACGTCCGGATCGTTCGGGTCAGCCACGCCGAGCAGCGCTACTTTCCTCGGGAAGATGGCGGCATCGAGCTGCGCTATAAGCGGCTGCTCGGAAATGGTGCGGAGGCGGCGATGCAAGCGTGGCGTCGAGGGCTGTTCGAGGTCGCAGGTGATGACGACTGGAACCAGCCGAAGCCGTTCATGAACTTCAGCGCGTCGGGACTTCGTTTCGCGGATCGATTCGAAGGCACGGCGGGGGATCTGCTCCTGTTGACGTTTCGACTCGACGGCCAGTCGATCTGGCACCGGGCCACCGCCGCCGTGGTGCGATGCGCGCCAACGGCGTCCGAGGGCGTGAGCGAGGTGGCCGTCGACTTCACCGACGTCGAACACGCGACCGTCGAAGCGCTCACGGACTTCACCCTCGACCGGCAG
>JANQQN010000407.1 GCA_028289325.1 Myxococcota bacterium
ACGAAGCCAAGCGGGACGGGCTGTTGTTCCTGTCCGACGCCGACGCCCGACCATCCGGCGCCGCCCATCCTCTCGCCAACCTTTGGGACAACGGCGCCGATCCCGTCGCGGCGCTCGGCGAAGCGCTCGCGGTCCGCCAGATCGCGATCGACGCGTTTGGCCCCCGGAGCCTGCGCCCCGGTCAGCCGCTGGCCCTGCTCGAGGAGGTCTTCGCGCCCGTGTACTTCTATCACCGCTATCAGCTCGACGCGGCGGTGAAGTCGGTCGGCGGCCTTCTGTACGCCTATCCGCTGAGAGACGATCCGGACGGCAACGTCCGACCCGTCGACGCCGCGACCCAGCGTCGAGCGCTGCGCTCGGTGCTCGACGCCCTGCGGCCCGAGGTCCTCGACGTCCCCGAGTCGGTGCTCGCGACCCTCGTGCCCCGGGCCTACGGGACCGAACGCAACCGCGAGCTGTTCGACGCTCGCACTTCGCCCGGATTCGACGCCCTCGGCGCGGCCCGCACCGCGGCCGACATGGTGGTCGAAGCGCTGCTGCAGCCGGAGCGGGCGGCGCGACTGGTGGATCAACACCGCCGTTACCCCGCCCTGCCGAGCTTCGGCGAAGTGGTCACCACCCTCGTCGACGACGCGTTCGCGTCCCAGGTGCAGGATCTGCGGCTGGGGCAGATTCAAGACGAGGTGCGGGCCGTCGTCGTCGCGCGCCTCATGGCCCTCGCCACCGACGCGAAGGCACCGTGGAGCGTGCGGGCGGAAGCGGACCGGGCGGTGGCCGGCCTGATCACCCGCGTATCGGGCACCAGCCCCTTTTCTGCGTACCTGCGCGACGTGGTGCGGCGGTTCGCAGACCGGGTCATCGAGCCCCACGCCCCCCTGCCGGTGCCGAAGGCCCCGCCCGGCTCGCCGATCGGCGGGATGGGCGAGGGCGGCGGGATCGGCGGGATCGGCGAGGGCGGCGGGGGCAACGAAAGCCGAACCCGACCCGCCCGCAGCACCGCTCACGAACGGACCGACCTCCCCGACCTGTTCGGGGCCTGCGCCAGCGGACACCTATAATACGTCGCCGCGGAACTGGTGCGCGTATGAACGGCTGACGGTCAGCACCTGCCCGTCGCGCAGCACCAGCTCGTAGCGGCCGCTGCCCAGCGAGCGGAGCTCTCGGATGCAGGATAGGTTGACCGTGGCACCTCGGTGAACGCGCGCGAAGCCCCGCCGCGCCAGAAGCTCGCTGATCTCCGACAGACTCCGCTCCAGAAGGTGCTGCTGCCCCTGGGCGTGCACGATGACGTAGTCACCACTCGCCTCGAGCCAGTCCACGTCGTTCACGGGAACCGGGGTGATCCGACCCCGTTCCCGAATCAGGAGCCGCTGCGGCGGCAGCACCATCGCGTCCTCCAGCAGCGCCTGAACCGGCTGCGGCTCAGCCGACGTTTCCGCGGCAGCCAAACACCGGTCCACCGCCCGCATGAATCGATCGTAGCTGACCGGCTTCAGCAGATAGTCGACGGCGTGGATCTCGAACGCCCGGACCGCGTACCGCTCGTAGGCGGTGACGAACACGACCTTGGGACACCGGATTCCGCGGTCTTCGAGGGCGGCCAGGACGCCGAACCCATCGAGCTCGGGCATCTCGATGTCCAGCATCGCGATGTCCGGCCGAGACTCGGCGATCGCGTCCACGGCCTCGTGACCGGAGGCCACGACATCGTGGAGGACGGCGCAGGGGTGCCGTTCAATGTAACTCTTCAGCAGACGGCGGCTGGGGGGCTCGTCGTCGGCGATCAGAATCCGCGCTGGCTCACGCATCGCGAGGCACCATCACCCTCACCTCGAACCGCGCCCCGCGGCGGTCGAGGTCGAGTAAACCCTCTTCCCCGTACATGGTTTCGAGCCGATGGCGCGTAATGCTCAACCCTTTGCCCCCCCGGCCGGTCCCCGCCGGCCCGTCGGGACCCTCGTTGCGAATGCGCACTTCGAGCGTGGATCCAAACCTCCGTGCGCCAAGGCCGATCGTTCCCGGTCGGGCTCGGCGCCCGATGCCGTGCTTGATCGCGTTCTCGACCAGCGGCTGCAGTATCAACGGCGGCACCGGCCACGAAAGCACGGCCGGGTCGACGTCGCGTTCGACCGACAGGCGGTCCCCGAGGCGGAGGGTCTCGATGTCCAGGTATCGGTCGACCAACCGCAGCTCTTCCTCGAGCGGAATAAGGGTCTGATCGGTGACGTCCATCGTCTCTCGCAGCAGATCCGCAACCCGCTCCACCATCAGCTGGGCGTTATCGGGCGCGGTGGGGATCAGAGCGTAGATCGAGTTGAGGACATTAAAGAGAAAATGCGGCCGCAGCTGAGCCCGCAGCGCCCGTAGCTCCGCTTGCTGCGCGAGCGCGCGCAGGTCCGACGCCCGGCGACGCTGGGCTTCGAGCCGAATCACGCTCTGCAGCGACAGGATGCTCGTCACCAGAACCGTGTAGGTGATCAAGGACTGTAGCAACAACCACCACCCGGCGGTGCGAATGGTCTGAAAGAAGGACTCAGGCCCCGCGGTGGCGTACAGAAACGCGAGGTACACGCCGAGCCACAGGGCGAGCGCCGCCGTGAGGACGGCGCCATGAGCGATCAGCGAGAGGGCCGGACTCAACCGTCGACGCGCCAACCCTTGGAGGACTCGCCACAGCGGCACCGCCGCCGCGAACAAGAGCCCGTGGTAGACGCCGGCTCCGATCAGCGCCGTCGCCGGCGTCAGGTCTTCCTGCACCCACAGCGCGAGCGCGTAGAGAGTGGAGATCAGGCCCCACATCCCCACCAGGATCGCGGCTACTCGGCGACGGTTCTCCATGCGTCGGCCTCGCTCAACGGGCGGCCGGAAGCAGCACGTCGCGGATCCACGCCGCGTTCGGTTGCTCTTGGAGCGCGGCCTCGTACAGAGCCCGCGCTCCAAGAGCAACCGAACGCGGCGTGGATCCGCGACGTGCTGCTTCCGGCCGCCCGTTGAGCGAGGCCGACGCATGGAGAACCGTCGCC
>JANQQN010000468.1 GCA_028289325.1 Myxococcota bacterium
GACCGCCTCATCCAGCACGGCCACCTGATCACCATCGAAGGGCCGAGTTATCGCGCCGCCGAGCACTCCCGTCTCAACGCACAGCACGCCGCTCCAAAGGGAAGGCGGGGGACAAAGCCGCGATCGAAACCGCGCTCCTAGCAACTACGGGTGGGGGACCGCGGATGGCCCGAGTGGCGGATTTCTAGGCCGCGATCAACAGCATCGCCGCCAGCGCGACGTGCGTCTTGCCGGCTCCAGTCGGCAACACGACCACCCCTCGGCGACCGTTCAGCTGCCACGCAGCGAGGGCCGCATCTTGGTAGGGCCGGAGATTCACTGTCTGCCACGGCCCCGGTCGCAGGACGCGCGGTCGTACGCGATCCTCGACCCCGATGGCCGCTGCCTGCTCTCTGAGATCTCGGTATCGGAAAGCGGGCGCGCGGTAAGCGCCGACTCGCTCATCCCACAACACGCCGGTGAGCTTGCCGGCGGCCGACCCACGTTGCGCGCCTTCGAACACGAGGGTGCCACGATCAAATATCATTCGCACCCGGTCTCCTCGTCGCCGGACGAGGCGAACGCCTCACAGCCGTCGTCGTAGATCGGGTCGACCATACACGTCTCCCATCACGGCGCGTGCCAACGTCGCGGCAAGGCGTTTCTTCACGCGCGCGTCCGGATTTCGGACGGGTCCGGATTGCGAACGGTGGCGTCGACTCGAAGTCTCCAGATCAAGACGCATGCCGAAGAGCTCTCGCCCTAGCGATCGCAATGCCGGGGCGGTCACCACTGGTCGTAGTGGCGATGTCTCGGCGGGTCGACGATTATCGACCCAACAGGATTTCGGTGCCGGCGAGTACGAGCTGTAGCTTACGTCGCGGGATGCGACACCGGGAGCCCTCGAGATCCTCTCGGTCGAGCGTCACGAGCTGGAAGTCATTGGCGACCGATGGCTTGGTGAGTCCAGTAGTCACAGCAATCCGAGATGACCTGGCAGACGAGCTTGGCTTGCCCTCGTCCATGCTCAGTTCGCTTGACTCGGCTATCGCCGATTACCGGAAAGCCTGTCGACCTGCGTCGAGTTTCGAAATACCGCACAATGGCTTAAGCTGGAGACTAATCGATGAAATGCTTTGAGTTCATGGGGGACGTCGGCACGAGATAGGAGGAAAGGTGAACTATAGAAACCTAAGTTGCGTGTCTTACGTGGCCTTACTGGCCGCTTCTTCTTCATTAGCCTGCGGCGGAGATCAGGACCGCGAGAGCCAGGCCGACGGCGGTGCGCAGCGCCAGGTTACGTCGGTAGATGTATCGCCGGCAGACATAGCCATGGCATCTCTGGGCGACGCAGTTGCTCTCACCGCAACCGCGAGAGATATCGATGGCAATCTGGTCGAAGGAACGACGGCTTCTTGGGTATCTTCCAACCCATCTGTTGCTTCGGTCGCTTCAACGGGGGCGGTCACAGCCAACGTGACCGCTGAATCGAACGGAACTGCAACGATTTCCGCCACAGTAGACGGAGTCTCCGGCGGAGCGGCGACTACGGTAGCGCAGGTCGTCACGGTAGTTGTTGTTGACCCCACGAGTCATCGCCTACAGACGCAAGGCGCATCGGTTCAGCTCGTCGCAACGGGGCAAGACGCACGCGGCAACAACGTTGGTGGCCTGTCATTTGCTTGGAGCTCGTCTGATACTAGTTTGGCCACCGTTTCCCCGGCAGGGGTGGTCTCGGCCGTCGGCTTTGGAGCAGTCACGATCACAGCCGCCGTAGACGGAGCCTCGGCTGACTCTACGATCCAACTGGGGCTTGAAATCCCGAAGGACGGCCTCGTCGCTGCCTGGCTATTCAACGGCAGCGCCATCGATGAGAGCGGCAACGGGAATGATGGCACCGTATCGGGAGCTTCGCTGGCGCCGGATCGACACGGAAATCCAGATAGCGCCTACAGTTTCGACGGAGCGGATGACTACATCGATATCGGGCCAGACGTTAAACCTCCCTTTCCGCTGACCGTGAGTGCATGGGTCCATACAAGAGAGTTGGGCACCGCTGGGGGAATCTTCCGAAATGACATCTGGGACCCAGCCAGCTTTTACCATGGAATCCACGTCACGGTCAGCTTTGATGAAGGGATTGCGACGGGACAAGGAAGCGGATTTGCGTCTTCAACTACCAGAAGCCAGTTCGGCTCGGCTCCTGGTCAACTCGACCCTGGGAATTGGCGACACGTAGTCGTCATGTACGCAGCCTTCAACGATCCTCGGTTCTATATCGATAACACACAGTATCCAATCGATGAATCCGGAGGCGACGGCGCCAGTATGACTTATTCAGGAAATCATGGTTTCATCGGTAATCGCAATATCAACTTCTTCAACGGATTTATCGATGACGTGAGAGTCTACTCCAAGTTATTGACCGAAGACCAAATCGAAGCTCTGTACTTCGAAGGCCGCTTGAAACCGAGCCCATGAGCCGTCGCTGGCGCGACTGAATCTCGTCCGATCGACGGGATGGCTGTCCGGAGTCGTTATGGGCACAGCTGGATTTGAACCAGCGACTTCAACCGTATAGACCGTCCGGTGATCACCGAGCGACTGACGGCCTGCTGTCGAGGCGGAGAGGCCAAGCTCGTGCTGCTGGTCGGACCCCGGGCTCCGGGAATAGCACGGCGCTGGCGCACTTGCGCCGGTCGCCGCGGGTTTCGACGCCGCCATCGTGTTGGCGCACAGCAGCGGCGCCTCGGCGTGAAGCGTGTTCGTCAACGCGATGATCCATCTACTCTGTGAACAGCTCGCTCGCGCGCTCGGCGACGCGATCTCGGCGGTGCCCGACACGGTCTTCGAGCAAACGCCCATGTTCGAAGACCTGCTGGAGCGCGCCGCGGCCCAGCGGCCCGTGGTGCTGCTGATCGACGGCCTCGAGACTTTCGAGCGACGAGAACGCGCGCGGTAGCTCCTGTATGTATCGGGTCATGGTCCAACGAATGGACCCCGCCCAAGGCCGAGACCTGCTCGAAGGCATGCACTCTACGAGCTCCGGCTGGCCGACCTCGACCCGGACTACGTCGAGCACCAGGCGAATGTCGCGTCGGGCTACGTCAAGCTCGCCGTCGGCAGCAAGCCGAACTCGAAGACGAGCTGGCCGAGTCCGCGGCCCACGCCTCCTACCTTTGGGATGAGCTGGTCCAAGGAGATCCGGACGACGAGCACGCGGTCGAGCGCAGCGTGTCCGCCTACATCGCTCTCGCCGACTTCTTGGTCCCGTTGGGCAAGCACGACATCGCCCGCGTGTTGCTGGCGGCGCCGCGGGGCTGCCTCGACAGCCGCCGCGGAGTCCATACAAACCATCGAGCGAGCTGCCGCCGGTTCCCTTTCGGCGGTGAGGTAGAAGGTAGCGAAAGGACTGTCGTTGATGTCACCGTTCGCTTCGAACTCCGTCTGGTCCCTTCCCGTCGGGCGGACCATGAGGAGCAATGAGTATGTGAATTGTAGGCTCTAAGCGTCGGTGCGGCGGGCGAGGCGCACGCAGCGCGCGCTTATTCCTTGAGCCAGCCGAGCTCGCGGAGCGGGGCGCGAAGGCATGGCGCTTCGGCGAGCAGGGTCGTCTGGTCGACGCGCTTGAAGAACTCCTCGGTGTCATTGAGCTTCGCCCAAGCGCGAAGGCTGTCCGAAGCCGGGTCGTAGAACAACTGCGAGGTGGCGTTGGGCGGGTCGAAAAGAAGCTCGTGGCGGCCTTCACG
Organism: Myxococcota bacterium; assembly: GCA_028289325.1. GTDB lineage: Bacteria > Myxococcota > Kuafuiibacteriia > Kuafuiibacteriales > Kuafuiibacteriaceae > JANQQN01. The sequence continues at coordinate 3,729 of JANQQN010000468.1, forward strand.
GTCCACCTGCGTCCGGAACGTGTACCAGTCGGAGCATTCCCCTTCGTACGCCGATATGCCTCGGCCCTCGCGGAGAACGAAGGCGAGATGTCCAAAATGCGCCCCGGACCGGACTCGATCGAGGAAGACGGGATGGAAGTCGCGTCCGGTTGCAAATAGGGCGGCGGTGGACCGTTCGTTGTCGGAAAGCCACAGGCCATCTGGGGCACGTGACGGTCGAGAGCAGCCGGAGCCGAGCAGAATCGTGGTGAGCCATCCTACAACGTGTCTTTTGAGCGGTTTGCGTTCGTGGGTCACGCCCAACAGCGTACCAACACGGCCAGACGCCGCGCACGTCCCTCGATGCGCACTTCGTAGAGCCTGGTCCGTCCAGACCACTGCGCTGCTGTATCGGTCTCGCTCCTCGTTCTCAGGTCCTCGAAGTCGGCCGCTGCGATCCTTGGCGCCGCCAATATCGGTCGACGGCGCGCTCGAGCTCGGAAGCGTCCGTTGACTCTTGTTCGGCGTCGATGGCAAAGGCTCGTGCTGGGCAGCGACGAAGTGAGTAAGGGGGCAGTGCCGGGTGGGCCGGGCCCGACGGCGATGCGCCGAGACTCGATGTGCTACACGAAGCTCTTGTTTTCGCGAGCGTAGGCGAACCGCGACGGCGCGGAGCCCGCGTCGTGGGTACGAAAGCTGCGGGTGATGACCCAGTTGAGGGACCCCGAGGTCGACCGACGGCTGGACGACCTCGTCTTCCGGCGGCAGCTGCCCGGGGAGCTGGGCACGGCGCTCGGTCATCTCGTGCACCGGCGGAGCTTGCGGCACGCCCGCGCTTCGGTCTCGGCGTCGCCGGGGTCCGTGTCGGGGGTTCACGCCGAGCGTCGCTTTGTGCTCCGGCG
>JANQQN010000413.1 GCA_028289325.1 Myxococcota bacterium
CTGTCAAGGGGAGTTGTCGGCCCCCGACGCCCCGGACGCGCCTTCGCCGTCGACGCCGACCCCACCGGAGCCATCGAGCCAGCGGTCGCGCTCGCCGGCCGGCCCGCCCGCGGGGTACTGCTCTTCGCCGCCGGCGTCGACCATCAGACCGACCCCCGGCGCCGCGCAGCCGTCGGCCTGGGCGTGCCCGAGAGCTTGGCTCGTCGGCCCGACATACGCATCGTTGCCCCGCTCGTCGATGAACAGGCCCACGCTCTCGCAGGTCGCGGCTCCCGCGCTCAGCCCGCTGAGGTGGTACGCGTCGTCGCCCCCTTGCTCGACGAAGACCCCGACCGCACGGTCGTGTCCGACGCCCATGAGCACGTTCACACCGGCGCCGGAACCGCCGTAGTGGTCGGGCGACGAGCCTCGGTCGATCAGCACCCCTGCCCCGCCGTGAACGCCGGCCCCCAGGCCGTGCCAACGAACGTCGTAGCTGTCGCGCCCGGCGCCGTCGATCAGCAACCCGACGCCTTCCGCGAGCCCGACGCCCTGGGCGTAGACCCCGCCCACGTAGCGATCGTCGCCGGCTTGGTCGACCATCACCCCGAGGCCCCCGGCCATCGCCTGGTCGGGCGTTTCGTCGTCACGACGCCCGAAGCCTGCGCCCTGACACAGACTGGCTTGGATCCCCGGGAGCTGCGCCGAGGGAAACCGGATCCCTTCGGGCGCACAAACGTATCGGTCGTCGCCGCCGTCGTCGACCAGGATCCCGACCCCGTCCGTGTACCCGAAGCCCTGCGCGGTGTGCTCGGCGTCGTAGACGTCCTGTCCGCGCCCGACGTCCATGAGAACGCCGATCCCGAACTGCGCGGCGCCCTGCCCCGCCGCCTCGACCCGGTACCGGTCGTTGCCGCCGGCGTCGTACAGAAGTCCGACTCCCTGGTGGGCATAGCCTTGGCTTGCCCTAAGCGCGACGTACACGTCGTCGTCGGCCCCGAGATCGAACCACAGGGCGATGCCCGTGCGCGCCCCGCCCTGGCGACCGAGGGTGGAGATCGACGCGTCGACGAACCGGTCACCGGTCCATCGGCCGTCCTCGTCCTCGGGAAGGGTGGCCACGGTGGCGGTCCCCGCGAGCTCCGGATAACCGTGCGCATCTGCGCCCTGCAGGTCGACGACCACCGCTGCCGGCCGGGGTTCGCTCGTCGCCCCCGCCGCGCCCCGATAGTCATCGTCACCGCCGAGATCGATGAGCAGCAAAGGGGCCACGTCGTACGCGTGCTGATGGTCAGCGCCGTCGGCAACGATGATCGGTCCCCACAAGGTATCCAGTCGCCACGAAACGCCGGTCAGACCGACGAACGGCGACCAGTCGATGGCGAGCACGGCCTCCGCCAACGACGCGGCCGCTTCGTACACCTCGACCCGGGACGCGGATAGGTAACCGATGTCCGCGGGGTAGTGAGGATCAAATCCGGTGCCCGCCGAGGCCGCGAGCAGCCCGTCGCCGCCGTGAGATACCCAGTGGCGGACCGAACGATCGCCGCGGCTGGCCCGGCGGATGGCTTCGACCCGGGCCGCGGTCAACGCGCGAAGGAACAGCGGCGTCAGCGCGTCGGCGAGGGCGGAAGGAATGGTGCCGGTCTCCGTGCACAGCCCGGATCCACACACGTGTTCATACGCCTCGAGAAACGAGGCGGGACGGTAGCGGTCCTCGAACCCCGCCGAAGCCCCCAGCCACCCCGCCGCCGCTCGGATCGCCGACGCGGGCGTCGGCCCGGATGCGCCCGCAAGCGCGGCCTCGGTTCGCAGCGCCTCGCAGGACCCGCTCAACGGGGCGGCCAGAAGCCGGGGCAGCGCGTCGATCGTCCATCGCCGAAGCGTCGCGGTCACCGTCGCCGTGACCCCCGCCTCCCGCAGGCCATCGACCGCAAGCCCCGATGAGGGGGGCAGACAGCCGAATCCCGAGCTTCGTGGCGCCCGAGCGATCCGTTCGATGAGGACGGGCGGCGGGTCCGGCTCCAGCGGCTCGGGCTCTTCCGCCGGCGCGGCCGGCGAACCGCCACAGGCGGCGGCCCCGATCAGGGCCAGGCCAGCGATCAGCGGCCGCGCCAAGTCCTCCCAAGAGAACGGCGGGGGACGGAACCGCGAGGCGGGGTCAACTCTTGGGGCACACTTCACCGGATCGCTCTGTCCGGTAGCTCGGCGGCCCGGCCACGAACATGAGACCGGAGAGCAAGCGGGCCGCCACCGGTGCGTCGATCGACAGCGCCCCGACTCCTTCGGGGACAGCGAGGCTCAGAACGTGATGCCGAGCATGACCTGCAGGGTATGAGCGAGCCCCGCCCCGAGGCGGACGAAGCGGTTATCGGTCTCGCTGCGCTCGTCGCCGACGTCGACCTGATCGTCGGCCAGCACCTCGCGCTCGAGGCCACCGAGGGGGATGAACAGGCCGTACTGCAGCCAGGCGTGCAGGCCGTTCGACGAGTTGAAGAACAGCATCACATCGCCTTCGATCCCGAGGTTGCGATCCGGCGCCCCGAGATCGCTGGTGGTCGAATTGCCGTTTTCGTCGACCCGAATGAACGATCCGGATGGCGTCGACTCCCCGAACCAGGCCCGCGAGTAGATGAGGTCGATGCGCAGACCGATCTCATCGGTGAAGTCGTACTGCATCGAGGGGCGAACAACGAGCGCGTCGGTGACCGCGCCGACGAGCTGCCGCCAGAAGATGAGATCGACGAAGTAGTCGGGGTCGAAGCTGAAGTTCGTGATGCTGTCGTCGTCGCCGGGCGCCTGATTGCCGTCCCATACGCCGTTTTGGCTTTCGCTCTCGGGACGCAGCGGCTGCAGCCCCCAGCCCGGCGCGGAGTCACCGGACGCGGCGAGGACCAGAAGCTCGAGGCTCATGCGATCCTCGAGCAGCTTGTACTGAAGCTTCAAGCTGCCGCCGAACTGGGCGATCGAGAGCTCTTTGCCGGGGTTCTCGCCGAACGCGCCGGTGAGCGCGGAGTTGCCGATGGTGCCCACGATGCCCGAGTGCTCGGCTTCGATGGTCAGCCCGCGGCGGATGAACTTCGCCCACACCGAGTACAGCAGCAGCTGGGCGTCTCGATCGATGATCTCGGTCGTCGTGGCCTGGTCTTCGACGGTGACCGTTTCGCTGGTGAACACCGACGCGGAGTCGAGAGACTGAAAGCGGCCCGCGACCCGCGCGCCGTAATTGAAGACGATCTCGTCGTTCTCGAGCTTTCTGCGGATCTCCTCGTCGCTGTCGCGCCGAACGATGGTGAGCATGTATTGGTCGGCGTCGTCGCCCTGGTCTCGGTCGAACGGCTGTCCCGCCGGCTGCTGCCGGATGGCGCTCGTCGCCCCGGTCACCGCCCAGTCGAACGACGGGACGACATAGAAGTCGCCGATCTTGGTCGCGAACAGGATCCGGTCCACGGTGTCGCCGAAGTCGTTGTCGAGCCCTCGACCATCGTTGTCGGTGATGCCCATGCCGAAGTGATTGGGCATCCGTCCCACCCGGAGCTGGCCGAGAGGGGTCATCACCTCGGCCCAGACCTGCTTCACCCGGATCGAGTCCGTCCACACGGAGTTGAACCCATCGACGGGGGCCACCTGGCCATTGGAGAGGACGGAGACCGGCGCGTTGGGATTCGCCAGAAACGTGTCCGGCGTCGAACCCAAGATGATGTTGTCGAGGATATCGATCTGCATCTTGATCTTGATGTCCTCGTACACGTTCAGGGTGGGCTCGAGACGAAGGCGCATGTTCGCTCCGCCGATGGTGTCCCCCAGGCCCTTGTTGTTGGCGCAGCTGGTCGGCACGGCGGGGTCGGCGCCGTCTTCACCGGGCACCGGACGCCCCCGTACGTCGGTGTTGCACAGGGGGGTGGTCGGCGCGAACCCCGGCGCGAATGGACCGTAGATGATGTCGTCGGAGGAATCGTTGGGCGTGCCGCCGATGCCTGGCCCCGTATAGGCGTAGAAGGTGCCCAGATCGAGGTTGTTAAACATGTCGTACCGGAACCGGAAGTAACCATCGAGTTCGAGGAAGTTCAGCTCGGGCTTGGCGGGCTCTTCCCACTTCCACTCTTCCTCGGCCCAGGTCTGGTCACCGGTCGACTCGTCCCAGTTGTCGATGGCGGACTTCTGGCCGGAAGCGGCTTTGGCGGCCTTGATGTCGTCTTTCAGCTCCTCTCGGAGCTCCTCGCGCAATTCCGCCTTCACCTCCTCGCGCAGCTCAGACTTCAAACGGGCGATGTCGTCGGCCGTCAGCGTCGTGGTGGTGGCGGTATCGGAACCGGTCGATTGTGCGGAGGTCAGCCCGGGGAGCGAGGCGACCACGAACGCCGGCAGGAACACGGCGACAAAGCCCTTCAGCATTTCAGCTGGCGCGTAACACGCCCGTACGCAGCGCTCAACATCAAGTGATCGCTGTAACATACAGAACGCTGAGGTCGCGGCCGTCTTGCGGATCGGACCCCCGGGGCGCGACCATGGTTTCGACCGTGTCGTCCGACGCCCCACGGCCCGACGATCCGTCCGCCGGCGCCGGCCGGATCGGTCCCTTCAAGCTCCGCGGCGTGCTCGGACAGGGCAGCATGGGCATCGTCTTCGACGCCGAGGCCCCCGATGGCCGTCGGGTCGCGCTGAAGACGGTCCGGCCATCGGGCAGCGTCCGCGCCGAGCAAACCGCGGCCCGGTTTGCGCGGGAAGCTCGAATTCTTCAGCAGCTCGACCACCCGGGCATCGTGCGCCTTATCGATTCGGGACGAGACGGCGACATGCTTTATCTGGCGATGGCCCGGATCGAAGGGGTCAGCCTCTTGACCGTGCGCCGACGCGGACCCCTCGGCTTTCACCCGCTGGTGCAGCTCGGCGTTCAGGTCGCCGACGCCCTCGCACATCTTCACGAAGCGGGGGTGATCCACCGGGACATCAAGCCCGCAAACATCCTCATCGGCGCGGACGGACAACCGGTCATTACCGACTTCGGGATCAGCGGGTTAAACGAGGCGGCCAACATCACGCGGCAAGGCGACCTGCTAGGGAGCCCGGGATTCATGGCCCCGGAAGTCATTCGGGGCCTACCCACGACCCCGGCCTCTGACCAATACGGCCTCGGGCGGCTGTTGTTCGAGCTCGGGGCCCGCGGACCTGCCCGGCGATTGATGCGCGGACGACCGCTGCTCGACGTGCTCAAAGGCGCGATGCAAGTCGACTGGCACCGGCTACCGTCCGACCCTCCGTGGCCCGCTCTGCAGACCGTCCTCGCGCGAATGATGGCCCCGGAACCCGAAGGCCGTTTCGTGGATGCGAGGCAGGTCGGCACGGCCCTGTTCGCCCTGCAGAGCGAAGATGCTCTGGAAAGCGACACGCTCCGCGGCCACGTTCAGCAGCTCGACGTCCGCCAGACCACGCCTTGGGAAGCGGCGGACGACGATCTGCTCCACGCACACGTCGTCGAGGCCGCCGACCCTCCGGATCCCGACGAACGAACGGCGCGGGATCCTTCGTTTCCCGCCGCGCTCGACGCGGCGGGGCCCACCGCGGTGCAAGCCACGCCGGCCTCTGCGTCGTCGCCGGCGATCACCTCGCCGATGAACGAAGCTACCGCGCCCGGGAGCGCGCCCCACGAGCCGGCCGGTCTTCGGCTTCCCGGGGCCGAGGCGGTCCGCTATCCACCGACCCGCGACGGAATACCGCTCGAAGAGCTCGTCGCGCAGCGTGAGAGCCGGCGGGTCGCGGTCTCCCCCTCGTCCGAGGCGCCGACCCGCCCCGCAGAACCGGCGGACCCGCCCTGGGCCGCGCGGCGGACGGCCCCGGTCAACCCTGGTCTCCCCGTGGGCGCGTCAACGAAAGAAATCGCACGCCTCAACCAGGCCAACCGACAGCTGCGCGAGGAGATCGGTCAGCTTCGGCGCGCACGCGGATACCGTGTCGGCCCCCCGGTCATGGTGGCGGTGGGGGTCATCTGCCTCGCCCTCGGCGCCGTCGTCGGCAGCCTGACCACCGAGCGTTCCCCCAATGTTCCCATCGTGGTCCTGGTGCCGACCTCGGCCCCGCCCGCGGCCAGACCGCCCCTCCTCGGCCCGGAAACGGCCGCTATCGACCCCGACGACCGGCGAGACGCGGCAGAACTGCTCGCCGCGGCCCGCGAGCACCTCGCGCAAAAGAACATCGACGGCGCGCTGAGACTGCTTCGCCTCTGCGTCCAGATCGAACCTTTACCGATGTGCCATCGCGACCTCGGGTCCGTGCTGACCCTGGTCGGTGATCCAGGCGCGAGACGACACTTCGAGCGCTATCTCGCGTTGGCCCCCAACGCGCCCGACGCGGCCAGCATTCGCGCCGCGCTCGCCGGTCGATGAGCCATCGTTGCCCTGGAGGTCCTCCCCAAAAGCTGACAGCCTTCGGGCGCGGCCATGCGCGCTTACTCAACCGTCTCCGAGGTCACCGCCGAGTCGTCGTCGTCGCCCGGCACGCCCGAGGTCACGTTCGTGATTCCGGTGCACAATGAGGGCCCCATCATCGAAGGCTCGATCCGCGAGCTTCGGGCACGATTCGCCAAGGTCGGTCGCCGGTTCGAGATCATCATCGCGGAGAATGGTTCCACCGATGATACGGTGTCCATCGCCGAGGATCTCTGCGCCGCGTTCCCGAACATCCGGCTGCTGCGAGCGCCCGAGCCCAACTACGGCGCCGCGCTTCGAGCGGGGATCGAAGCCGCCCACGGGCGTTACGTCTGCTGCGACGAGATCGACATCTGCGACGTCGACTTTCATCGCCGCGCTCTGGAGCTGCTGGTGGGCGATGACGGTGGCTTCGATCTGGTCGTGGGCAGCAAAGTGATGCCCGGGGCCCGAGACCGACGACCGCTGAGCCGGCGGGCGGCCACCCGGATCATCAACGGTGTGCTGCGGGTGTCGCTGGGCTTTCGGGGGACCGACACCCACGGCCTCAAAGCCTTTCGGCGCGAGGCGCTGCTCCCCGTCGTCCGTCGGTGCGTGGTGGACCGGGACATGTTCGCGAGCGAACTGGTGATCCGCGCCGAACGAGAGGGATTGAGGCTGGTGGAGATCCCGCTTAACCTCGTAGAGAAGCGAGAGCCATCGATCCGGCTCACGAAGCGGGTCCCGCGGGTGGTGCAGAATATCGTGCAGCTCGTCTATGCGATCCGGGTGCAGAACCGTTAACCGTGCGCGCAGCAGCGATCACCATCGACGTCGACTCCCTTCGGTTCTACGAGGCGATCCACGGCCTCGCGACGTCGAGCATCGGTGGCCGATCGACCCCCGAGCCCATCTATGCCCGCGCTGTCCCCCGCTGCCTCGCCCTGCTGGAAGAGGTCGGCGTTCCCGCCACCTTCTTCTTGATCGGACAGGAGGTCGCCCGTTACCCGCGCGCGCTGGCCCCGATCCGGCGCTCCACCTGCGAGGTCGCGAGCCATTCCCATCGCCACGACTACCGATTGAGTCGAGCGCCGCAGGAAACGATCGACGATGACCTGACCCGGGCCGAACGTGCGCTGAGCGAGGTCTCGCCCGGCGGAACGGTGGTCGGCTTCCGAGCGCCGGGCTACAACGTTTCGCCGGCGCTCATGGAAGCATTGGTCCGCCGCGGGTATCGATACGACTCGTCGCTGCTGCCGGCGCCGATGTACTGGGCCGGTCGCGCGGCCGCGATCGGACGATACGCCGTCGGGCGCCGACCGTCGGCCTCCATGGTCGGAGACGCCCGCCAGTTCATGGGTCCCCTGCGGCCGTACCGGTTCCACCCTCGCGCGCCGTGGGCGCCCGCATCCGATGGTCCCCTCGTCGAGTTGCCGATGGCCGTACACCCTCGCAGCCGATGGCCGCTGATCGGTACGACATGGGTGTTGAGCCCCCAGTGGCTCCGGCGACGATGGCTGAAGGCGGTCATCCAACACCTCCCGGTGATCATCTTCGAGATGCACGCGATCGACCTCCTCGACGCGACCGACCCCGGTCTGCCGCCGCAGCTGCATCTGCATCAGCCGGATCTTCGCGTTCCGTTCCGTTCGAAGCGCGCCGCATTTCTCGAGTTGTTCCGGCGCTTGGCCGACGCGCGACCGGTGCAGACGTTGCGACAGATCGCCGAACGGGTGGCGCCCCGCCCCGACCACGCCTAACGACCCTACCCTTCGGACCCCCGCGTTGCGCACGAGTGATGAACGGACCCGTTGTCCCCGCTCCCTGGAAAATCGCGCTGGGCCATGCTTTCGTTGGTCTCGGTGGACCTGGACAACAACCCGACGGTCCCGGTGGTCCGCAAGCACTTCGTCGAACACCTCGGTCCCCCGGCGGAGGTCTTCGAAATGGAGGGCAGCCCGGTGCCGGGATCTCCGCTTCGGCGACTGAACGTGGCGTACTTCGCCCCTGGTGGTCCCGACGCACCGATCGTCGTCGCGACGAGCGGGGCGTCGGTGTTCCGGATGAACGATGGGCGAAGGATCGAGGCGCTCATGGTCCTCCGTCGCCGGCCGTCGGATTCCGTGCTCATCGCCGTCCGCCGGCTGTTGGCGTCCTTCGCCCTGTTCTCCGAAGCCAACGACGCCGCGGTGCGATTCGGGGATGTGGTTCGCGCCAAGGATGAGCTCGCGCCGGCCAGCCCCATGGACGCCATCCTGTTCGTCCCGCCGTTCACCTTCCTGCCGTCGTTTCATCGGGTCGGCCTGTCCGAGTCCGAAGCCGTCGACCTGGTTTGGCTGCTGCCGGTGTTCGCGGCCGAAGCTGACTACGCCCTGCGATACGGCCCACAGGCGCTCCTGACCCTGTTTGCCGGCCAGCAGCTGGATCTCACCGACCTGCACCGAACACCGGGCGATGTCACGATGACCCCCGAAGCGGCGGCCGAACAGGCGCAGCGGGCGATCGACGCCGCGCCGCGCCCGCAGCCGACGGCCGGCC
>JANQQN010000442.1 GCA_028289325.1 Myxococcota bacterium
CGACACTTTCTTCTGGACCTCGCTTCCGCGCGCCGAGTCGCAGAGTTGGCCCCGGGGGAGGGCGGGGGCCCCTTACAGGGGCTCGGTGAAGGTTTGAAGGAAGGAGAACAGCGCAATGCGTGAGCAAAAGAACTCGAACGAAGTGATCAAGGAACAGAACGACACGTTTCGACGTGCGGTACTTACGGGGATCACAACCCGCCTCGTTGGGCGGGTCGTCTGCTCGCCAGGTGTCGCGACGCTGTCAGCCGAAGAACTGGCTGCACTGGGGCAGGCGGTTGCTTGTTTCACGGACTTCAACGACGACAACGATCCCTACGGTGAACATGACTTCGGGGCGGTCGAGGTCGGCGACCAACGGTACTTCTGGAAGATCGACTACTTTGATCGGTCCTCGAGATGCATGCCGAGGATCCAACGGATGTCGAAGGCACCGCGCGGGTTCTCACGATCATGCATGCCGAGGAGTACTGATGATGGAAACGATGCAGTGCGACGCACCGACACTGAATGTCGAAAGGCTGTCTCGGCACGAAATGATCGTCGGATGGAATAGATCGATCACTTGTCAACTTTTTTCTACGATTCTCAAGATCTACTCAGTAGTAGGTCGGCGCCACGGGAGGGGCTTATGAAGACGAAGGGAACCGGACGGATGACGATCACCATCGTCATGTTGTTGATCGGGTTGTTCATTGCTGGGTTGCTGACCAACTGCGTCTTGGCACCCCAGCTCGTTAACTTGTTGGCCGATCTGCCCATGCATGGCAGCTACGGCATTGGCACTGGGCTAGCTTTCCTCATTCTGGTCGCGTCCGTTGTCGCGAAGGCGATGAAGAGCAACGGCGAAGGGGTGGGCTGGGCGATCGTGATCGTCACCGTCTGTGTGGTCGCGGTCCGTGTGAAGGTCGTCAATGGACAGATGACCGAGCAGCGCACGAAGTACGAGTCCGCCCGAACGGCGTACGAGGAGGCGAGGTCGAACAAGGACGCGGCCGTCGCCGAGGCTAAAGCCGATCCAGACATCAACGCGAAGGCTCCGTACCTGAATCGAAAGCGCGAAGCTCGCGAGCGTCTGGCCCAGGCGAGGGCAATGGCGGTCCCGTCCGTCCCGCTGAAGCCCGCGGTGGGTTGGGACGCGTGGATCGTTGCCGTCGTTGGGCCCGCGGGGCTCGAGGCAGCGACGGCCGTCCTGATCAAGCTGTTGGGCGGCGCCTGCGGCGGCGCGCTGGCCTTTCTCTTGGCACCGTTGGGGCGGCGCGACGAGGGCCGAGAGGACGTGGTCAAGACCATCGCGAGTGCCGCGCGGGCCGCGGGGCTCGACACGGATGAGGTGGCCGTGCGTGGGCCGGTCAATGGCGCCCTCGAGCTCGACGTGAGATCACTCGATGCGGAAGCACGGCTCGGACTCGACCTCGAGGCCGGGACCTGGCGAGGCCTTCTCCTGGGAGATCCGAAGCGTCGCAAGGGCGTGCTTTGGCCGACGCTGAAGACCGAAGGGAAGCGGACGATGTTCGTGGGCTCCGTGCCGGCCCGGCGGAGGGCGGGGGAGGTCATTCGAACCGAACGTCGCATCCCGGCCTCGGCGCGCGTCGTCCCGATGAATCGGTCGCAGCGGGGACTCGGCCCCGCGGGGCTGGAAGCGGCCCGTCGCTTTGAAGTGGTTGGGGGTACTTGAGCGGCCGAGCGCCATCCTTCGTGGGATCCATGAACGACGCGATCGGAGTACGCTGTCAACGGGGTCTGCTCGTCGATCCGATCCCCGCAGCCTGGCATCGATCGGTACGGTCGAAGTGCAGGGCCTCGCCGCAACGCGCAGATGGCGGCCAACGCTGAGGCCCTGATCGCCGTCTGGGACGGTCGCAGCACCGGCACCGCCAACATGATTCGCCGCACACGATCGTTCCGCTTGCGCATATTCGTCCACGCCGTTCGCCACGGACCCGCGGCCCACCGACGCTCGACGAGGCGGGTACGATATCGACGTGTCGTACCTTCGATGACTGTTGCGCGGGCTCTTCAGCGAACACGGCCCATGACTGTGTTCGTCGATTCAGGAGCCTTTTCGGAGGTGGAGTTCGAACAGGGTGCGCGGCGTGAGGTGCGGCCGCTGCCCGAGGACCACTGGACCGGCTGTTTTCTACAGATCCAGGCCATCGCGGCATATCTCGAACCCGGGCGTGTCTGGTTCGTCACACCCGATGCCGTTGGTGATCAAGCGGAGACCCTCCGCCGGGCAGCTCGGTGGGCGCCAAGCGTTGAGACATGTCGGGCCCTCGGCGCATTGGCTGTCGTGCCTATCCAGCGGGGTGACCAGGCGCCAGCGGTGTTCGCCGAAGACCTCACGTCCTACCACGGCGTCGATGTTTGGGGCGTGCCACGCAACAAGGCTGCGATGACCCAGGACGAGTTCGCGATGCTGCCCAAGGCGCTCCCCCTACGGCGTCCGCTTCACTTCCTTCGCGCCGGGGCGGGGACGGACGCTCCGGGTTGTGACCGATCTTCTCGAAGGGCACGTAGTTTCGCACGATCATGTCGCATCCGCGGCCAACGCACTCCTTGACTCAAGGTTCGAACCATCGCTATGCAACATCACCGCATGAACGAAAAACAACTACCCTTCATACTTATCCTGAATATATTTCTAAGTTCCATCTCTGCCAATGCCGCAGCAGATAAGCAAGTGCAGATGGACTGCACAAAATTTATCTCACCATCGTTTCTGCGTGACGTCGAACTCACGGAGGATGATGCAGATTTCGCGACAGCGGCTCGGGTGGTCGCCTGCACAAAAGAACAGTCATGGACGCAGAAGACTTTCGAGGAACTGCTCTGTCGTCAGAACTCAAGCAACTCTAAGAATGAAGATAAAGCCGAGCTCGGCGTGAAGGTATTTACCGGAGTGTTTTCACTCAGCCGTCAAAATGAGTACCGGGAAAGATATTGCCGAAGCATCGGAAAGTTCGACTATTCTTCATGGAAAAATGAGTTTTGTAGCGATACCACGACACACACTTTCGATCGCCGTAATTACCTACGTTTTGTCTCAAAGGTGAACAAGCAGTCTCTTAGTGCCGTAGAGAAGTGTCTCGAGGCGATGGGCAACGCTCCAGTCTTGGAATGTTTCGTAAGAGACGGTACTTCAGATGAACCAACATTTCACCTCCGCTGGGATAACAGCGTCTATGGCGATATCAAGGACTGGAGAATCAGCATCACCAATGGAGCGTTTGTCAAGAAGCCCCGAGTCGAACTTGGTGGAGGAATACTGACACTTCCACTTCATCGAGAGAATAGACAGGAGGAAAGCCGAGTGCACTTCGACGCACAGCTCACTACTGCTGCTGGAAAGAAGGAGTTTTCCTGTTCGGCGCTCGTTCCAGTCGAGGCTTGCGATGAACCACGATATCTGGAGCGAGTCAGTCAGTTCTGCGGAGAGGCTCGTTTCGAAATCGATCAAGGTGAGCAGTGCGGTGCTCTGCTCTACAGAATGCAGGCGTCCGAGAGTTGCGATGTTGCTGAGTACAAGGGAAAGCGTGATGCTATAAATGGTGTTGAGCGCTATAATGCTGCTCGTGGTCCGGCCTGCGGAATCGAGCGCTACAGGCAGTGTCACTCAACCGCCTGCGGTAGGAAGTGGAATGGCGCGCGAAAAAGATGCCGTCATCCGAGGTGTGGTCCGGAGCTGTACAAGCTTTGTCGTAACTCCGCGTTCGGGGTAGAACTCTACAGATGGGCCCGTCGAAGCGAGTTTGGCGTGGAGTCGCGCCAAAACTGTCGTGATCCGGCTCATGGAGTAGAGGTCTACAAGCAATGCGCACATCGCGATTTCGGAGTGGTTTTCAACAAGTGTAGGAGTGAGTTTCATGGGCTTGATATCTGTCAGGACCCGAAGGACAGGACGCTGACCACGACTACAGTGTACAAGCCAAATCCGACCAGGTGGCTACCCTGGCAGCCCGATATCGCCGTTGATAAGGTAAAGGAATAGTCTAGCGGTAGAGGAATAGTCAAACGTCAACCCAGTCTAGACTAGATCCGAATAGTCGTCGAGTGGATCAGCCACTATGGATTCTCCGCATGGCGGCGGGTACTCCTTGAGGGGCTCGGTGCCGCACCATAGCGCCCACGCGTACGCACGGTTGATATGGCGCCGTACGCAACGTACACCGCCGTCCGTCCGCATGTACGTAGAAGTTGAGCTGGCCGAGATGGCTTGGTTCGAACCGCTCTGTCTTCAGCTCGACCACAACGAAGGCCCGAAGACGCAAATGATAGAACAGCAAGTCGATGAAGAAGTCTTGCTCACTGACCTGTAGAGCATACTGGCTACCGACGAAGGAGAAGCCCACGCCGAGCTCCATGAGGAAATCGCGGATATGCAGGATGAGCTGCCGTTCGAGCTCGCGCTCTGATGCACGAGAACGGCGCGGCTCCACCCATGGCGAGGGCGGCTTCGGCGTACCAACGGCGGGCCCTGGGCTCCTTCATACGATCCAGCAGGGCGCAGTGGTGGCCCCACGGAATTTGTGCAACAGGCTGCTGCACAGATTCGGGTTCTTCCCATGCTTTCGCAAGCGACCGCATGTACTTGAGATTTCGTGCCGAAAAGCCCTGCTGCTGAGGGAATCGGGCCCGAAGGTCTTGGCTGAGGTGGTCGATGACCGTGGCCCCCCAGCCGCGCTCTGTCTGCTGCCGGAGAATTTCACGACCAATCTCCCAGTAGAGGACGACGAGCTCGCGGTTGACGGCTAGGACCGCGCGGACCTGCGCACGCTCGACGCGACGAACGAGCTGACCCAGAAGCTCGTTGTATCCGCGGGGCCGATCCAAGTTACGGTCGAAGCCCTGTTCGCTCACCACTGCAAGGTATCAGCTCCCGGCGGATCGCGCAGCGCCGCGAGCTTGCGTAGACTTGCAATCGTGGCCCGAAGCGATCTCGAATTCTATCTGAGCGGTGCTGACGCATCGGCCCGCGCTGACGCCCTTGAGCAACGGCTGAAGGCGGCCTTCGGCGCGGAGAATGTGTCCCGCGAACATCGCGAGCCGACGCAGGGCGCCGACGAACGACACACCGGCCTCGAGATTGCGGCGGTGGTGCTCGCGATCCCCAGCGCCGTCCTCGCAACGATGCAGTTCGCGGAACGCATCAAACTCATGGAGCGCTTGCGGCCCATCATCGAGGACATCCAGAAGGCCTACGATGCAATCAGCCCGCCGGAATGCCATATTCGGCCACCGGGCGAATCGCTAAGGACGCCGGCACAGACCTCACCCGAGGCAGTTCTCGACGCGGCGCAAACGGTGGCAAAGAAGACGTCATGACGCCCCGCGCACTCCTTTCGCTCGGGGACGACGACGTCTTACGCTTGGAAATCGAGCACCGCCCGTCGGTGCTTCGGCGGGACTATACGGACCACGACGTCCAGACGCTCCAGGGCATCATCCAGACCTATCGAAACGCGGTGGGCCGTTCCGCGAACGCTGTTCAGACCGCCTCTGGTTACCTCGAGCAGGCGGGCCGCGCCCTGTACGAATGGCTGGACGGCGGACAAGGGTGGGGCGATGAGGTTCGCCAGGCCGGTCAGGGCGGCCTCTCGTTCGAGGTGCGGGTGCCCGACGTGGAGGCCGCCCCACGGTCGACGTTCCTCGACGCGCCCTGGGAGACGCTGCACGACGAACGAGGGTTCTGGGCGAAGGCGCCCGAACTCGGATTCGGGCCGTATCGCCGCATCGGCGCGCCGCACGGCGACCCCGTCGTACCGACCGGCGGCTTGCAGGCGCTGTTCATGGCCGCCGCACCCACGGACGTGCCGCAGCTGCAGTTCGAAGCGGAGGAGCAGGCCATCTTGTCGGCGACCGCCGGCCTCCCGGTGACACTCACGGTGGAAGAGACCGGGTCGGCAGCGGGGCTCGAGCTTCGCGCGGCGCGCCTCGTGCCGCCGCCGGCGGTCGTGCACCTGTCCTGCCATGGCGCGTCGCGGCCGCGCCCATGCCTCGCCCTCGAAGACGCCTTCGGGCGCAAAAAGAGTTGCGATGTCGATGCGCTGCGAGCCGCCCTGCAGGCGACCGCGACCGAAGGTTCCGAGCTCGGGCTCTTGTTCTTGTCGGCGTGCCTGACTGCACGGGGTGTGCCCGGCGAAGACGCCGAGCTCGTCGAGTCGCTGTGCACGGGCTTGATCCGCCGCGGCCAACGCGCGGTCCTCGGCTGGGCGGGATCGGTCCGAGACCTCGAAGCGATACGGTTTGCGGCAGAACTCTACAAGCGGCTGGCCCAGGGCAGCCGCCTGTCCGAGGCGGTGACCGTCGCGCGGCGGGCGCTCCTGTTCCCGGAACAGGGGACACCGGAGAGCCGCGACTGGCACCTCGCGCGGTTGTACCTGGGGCGCCGGGGAGGCGGCGCCTTGACCGCGCGCGGGGCCCGACCGCCGCTGCGGCCGCAGGTGACCAAGGCGTTTCTCGATGCGCGCAAGGAGGTCGCGGTCGCGAGTCCGGAGCG
>JANQQN010000452.1 GCA_028289325.1 Myxococcota bacterium
CAGGGCGCGTGGGGCTCCGCGGGTGGGTTCTTCGGGCTCAAGCTCGAGGGCATGGCCACCCGCAGGCTCGGGATCCAGCTTCGCTTTCAGGCGACGGGCTACGACCGAGACGACTATTACCGAAAGAACGGCCCCGATAACTTCTTGACCAACGCCGAGTGGGGTCTGCCTGATCTCAACGCGCGCGACGTACGGCGAGCGTTCGGTCATCTGACCGACCTCAACTTCGCGCTCCACATCTTCAACAAGAGCCGGTTCGACCTGCATCCGACGATCGGCCTCGCGCACTTCGGTTACGACGTCGACCTTCGCGAGGGTCCGAACCTGACCGGAGGCTCCCTGTATCTCAAGGCCGGGCTCGGCCTCAACTGGCACTGGCGCCGCCTGTTCATCGGCGTCGACCTCAGCTGGTACCCGTACGAGATCCTGCGCTACGCGTTGGTTCCCGGCGAGGACGGCGACCGCGAGGCGGAAGACGTCGAGGTCGACGACAACTTCGACGAGCGGCGCATCGTGACTTCGGCTCACGTTGGCTTTAGGTTCTGAGGCCGGCATGACCCAGGCTTGGTTGACGGGGCGATGGGGGGCGACGGTCGAGCTGTCGCGTACGGAGCGAACCACTTTGGACACGCAGGCGCTCGGAGACCGCGAGCTGCTCGAGCGTGCGTGCGAAGGGGATGAGGCAGCGACGAAAGAGCTGCTCGGACGCTACGGCGCACGCCTGCTTTCGGTCGTCCGCGCGACCCACGGCGACCTAGCGCTCGATGACGACATCGTGCAGGAAGCGTTCATCCGGGCTATTCGCCAGGGTGCACAGCTTCGGCAGGAGGCCAGTCTGTTTCCGTGGCTGGTCCGGATCGCGCTGAGGGTCGCGATCGACCATCGCCGCAGTCGCAAGCGGGAGACGTTGACCGACGTCTGGCCGGAGTCTACCGAAGCCCCGGACCCGGGGCCCCTCGAGCAGATAGAGGCGTCAGAAGACGCAGAGCAGGTCAAAAAAGCGTTGGGACAGCTCAAGCCGTACCCACGCGAGCTGTTGGTTTTGCGGTATTTTACGAGCTTTTCTGTCGCCGAGCTGGCCGAGGTCTTCCACAAATCGGAAGTGGCGATTCGAAAGGACCTTCAGCGAGCCCGAGAGCAGATGCGCAAGCATCTCGAGCCGTGGTTCATCGCCTGAGTGAGGTTGAACATGAAGCGAACGAAGACGCTGATGATCAAGGAGCTCGACGGCGACTTGAGTCCGTCAGAAGCCGTCGAACTGGAGCGCGCCGAACTCACGGACCCCGATCTTCGCCGAGCCCGGCAGGCGTGGTTGCGGACCACCGCCGCCATGAAGAGCCTGGGCCCCGACACGCCTCGAGTGCCGGTGGACCGTTGGGCGACCCGGGTCGTCACCGACCTTCAACCGACGACTTCCTGGCGGGAACGGGTGGCCGCCATACTGAAGCGAGTCTGGTGGCGACCGGTCACCATGGGGGCGTGCGGCCTCGCGACGACGGCGGCGCTATTGGTCGTGCTGTGGCCCACACCGTCGCCCCGTCTGGCGTCGCCCACCGCGCAATGGCAGCGACGTCCGATGCCCCCGCCGGCGCCGGTAGAGGTCACGATCGACCGATCTTTGACCGACGAGCGCGATGACGCTCCGGTGTCCATCCGCTTCTGAGGTATAGCCTCGGTCGATGACGCTGCCCGTCGCCTTTTTGGCGCTGCTGACGCGGACGCATACGGCCGAGATTCTCGCCCCGACCTACGCCAAGCTGCGCGCGATCGATGCGAATGACGCATATCGCCGACTCGAGGGCGGCCTGCGCGATGCAGGGCTGCTTCTCGATGTTCAGCGTCACACCTGGCACGCCCTCCGGGACGCGAAGCCGGATTGGTCGGAGGCGAAGCTGATCGACAGCCTCGGCAAGAAAGCCCAAAAGACGAAACGCTATCGAGCGCCGTCGTGGCGGCGCCATGAGGAAGGGATGTGGGTCGCGGTCGGTACTCGCCTCGATCTGGCATCCGGCTACGCCAGCGGAGAAGCCTACGACCTGCTGGAGAGTCCAGGTGGGCAAGATCTCCTACGGGACGGCCTCGATGCGCTGGGCGCGCATCTCGCTCGGGAGCTATTGCGTTAACCCTGCGCTTCGCATTCCATGGATGTACATGGTGCATTCATTGAAGGCGGGAGCCGGCTCGGCAAGCGACGGTGTCGGGGTGCCGAGCGCCGAGCGACAGCTCATCCGCCGACGAGGGTCGTCCGGGATATCCGTGTGCCTGGTCGGCGCCGAGCCTGCGCCCCGGGGGTGGTTGGAGCGGCTGCACGCTCGCCGGGATCTGGTGGTGGTTGCGCGAGGGATCGACGGAGTGTCGGAGCCGTCGGTGGGGGCGGCGGTGATCGCCGGCCCTGCATCCGACCGTCCCGAAGGGATTCGCCGCGCGGTGGCCGCGAACAAAGCGGTGTTGGTGGCGGTGCCGGCGGCGGCGACGGCGACCGAGGACTGGCACAAGAGCCTGGCGTTCGCGACCGAAGCGGAGGTGCCGTTCTTGGCCGCGTTCGAGCGGCGATTCGACCGCAGAATCCAACGCCTCAAGTCGGCGCTGTCCACGGGGCGAGTCGGCCGGCCGCTGTCGATCAATCTGCGCCATACTTCGGCGTTTGCGGACGGCAGCCTGACGGATGGCTTGCTCGACGACCTCGATCTCGTTCGCTGGCTCGCCGGCGAGTCGCCGTCCGAGCTATACGCGGTGATCGGTCTCGATGCCGCGGCGGGAATCGGCGAAACGCTCACCGTGGTCTTGAAGTTCGACAACGGGGCGGTCGCGGTGCTTCAGCGGTGTCGCCGCACGTTCGAGACCGAGCGCCGCCAGATCGAGGTGCTCGGCTCGACCGCGACCTTGACCGTGGTCGACGAGATCGCGTCCGGGTTCACTCGCCGCGACGCGGCGGGGGTGTTCGAGCTCGCCGATGAGGTCGATCGTCCCGAACGCCCGGCCGACTACTTGATGGACTCGGCGGTGGAGCACTTCGTGCAGGCGTTGGAACGAGACGATCCGCATCTCGCGGGTCCCGAAGACCTGCGGGCCGCCCTGTCGATGGTCGAGGCGGTCGAACGTTCGATTCGTCTCGGTCACGCCGTGCGCCCCGTCGTTTGAGGCGCCGGAGGGGCTGAGGCCTCACGCGCGATCGGCGGTCCGGATCCTCACGCCGCCCGTGACAAAGCCCGGGCCGCGGCGATCGCCGCGCCCTCGGCGACCGCTGTTTGCGGACTGGGGTGATGCTCAATGCTTCCGCCCATCAGTCGATCGAGGGCCAGTTTGACCATGGGTACGAAGGTGGTGCCGCCAACCATCAAGGTCATGCCGATGTCTTTCGGCTTCAGCCCCGCCGCGAGCAGCGTCTGCGCGGTGACCATGACCGACCGTTGAACGAGGGGTGCCCATCGAGGCTCGATATCCTGGCGGTGAATCATGAGTTCGAGGTCATGGTCCTTGCCGCGGGAGTGAAATGCGCTCTTCAAGCGAAGGGGAGCGACGTGGCGCGCGGATAGGGCGCGCTTGGTGTTCTCGGACTCCCGAACGAGGCGGTCCCAACGCTCTACGTCATTGGATAGTTCGACTTTCGTCGTCTTCCACACGTGCGCAGAAGCGAGCTCCGCCAGCGCGTTGTCGAGATCATCGCCGCCGAGGCAACCGTCACCACCGACGGCGATCGGCTCGATGTGACCATCGCCCTGGTCGAGCGCCGTAGCGTCGAAGGTCCCGCCGCCGAAGTCGTAGACGAGCAGCCGCTGTTGATCGAAACGCTTGTCGATTCCGGCCGCGAGCGCCGCCGCGTGGGGCTCGCTCAAGGTCTTGAGCACTTCCAATCCGGCCCGACGGGCGGCTTGGACGGTGGCGTGTTCGACGTCGGGGGTGGCGGAGGCGGGAAGGGTGATGACCACCTTGCGGGCCGCGGTTCGGAACCGGGCCTCGGCGAGCTCGCGCAGATGTTTGAAGATGTAGGTGGCGACCTCGATCGGCGTATGCTCGCCGGCTCTCGTGTCCAGGATCGGCGTATTGTTAGGGGCCGGCCGCATCCGGACGGCGGAGTGGGCGCCCAAGATCTTGACCTCGGGGCTGTCAAAGTGCCGACCCAAGATACGCTTGATGCCCGATACGGTGTTCGTCGGCTCGAGTTGCCGCATGCGAACGGCGTATGCGCCCACTACCGGCGAGCCGTCTTCGGGGAAGTACACGACGCTGGGGATGCACGGCTCGCCGCGGTTGTCGGGAACGAAGTACGTGCGTCCGTTGAATCGGACCGCGACCGTGGAAAAAGAATTGCCCAGATCGATACCTAGGGTGAGCTCACGGGCTTGGGCCACGTTCTACAACTCGTCCCTATCTACGAGCGCTACAGGTAGCCGGCGCCCGCATGATTAGATGTTACAGCGAGGGTCAACCGGATGCCCCAAGACGGGGCACACGGTAGACCGTCGGCGATGTACGCCTTGTATTCATGAAACAGCATGTCGACTCCCAAGGTGTCGCCGGTCGAACCCTCGCCCTCCGCGGCCAGACTTCTGGCGGGGGTCCGACCGGCGACGTAGATCAAAAATCCGTAAGCCGGGCGACGATGGCCGGCGTGCGAGGGCTGATGCCCTCCACGCCCCACGACGCCTCATCACCCGGGTCGCTGAGGCGTTCGCCTCCCGACTTGAGACCGACCACGATCATCTTGGCCGGCCACCGTTGACGATACTCGACGAGCGCGGCGCGTCGGCCATCGGGGGCCATCCAAGGTGGGTGGGCACCGATGACTACGAACGCATCGACTCGAATTTTCTTCGCGATCGCGTACCGCACCAGCAGTCCGGGATCCGGAGGTCCGGCATCGATTCGCCCGAGATCCTCGATGGCGGCGGTGACCGTCGTCGTAGGACGCCAGGGCAGTGGCGCGACGCCGGTACGCCAGCGCGTTTGAGGATCCCGCCAGCCGTTGCGGTCGAACGTCACGACCGCATCGCCACTGGCCGACGCTGCGAGTCCCCACCGCGCGGCCAGCTGTACCGGACGCTCCATGAGCACGGTGCCGAACTTCATCGCCGCCGACGCGTCGATCGCGATCAGCCGTCGGCCCGCCCCTTGGGGCCAGTCGACGTCTTCGGTCCGCGGCGCGACGGTGGCGTTGGTCCTTGGCCGCACCATCTCCGCCAACGCTCGGCGGCGTGCCGGCTCGTCCGTCCGCGGGTGGCAAAGCCGAAGCACATCGCGATGACACCAGCCTTCGAAGCTCGCTTCGGCCTCCGATCGAAGCGACGAGACGGGTCGACGAAGGTACCACTCGGCCAAGCACTTTCTGGTCAAGCGACCGAAGCCTCCGAGCCGCCGCAGGGCCGCGGCCAGCTGCAGAAGCTCGCGGCCGTCGCGGCAGACAACGGGAGCCATTCCCGCCGCTCGGCGTCGGTCGCCGAGCGGCCGATGTTTGAGCGCGAGCGCCAGGGCCGCGATCAGGCCGGTGCGCGTCGGGGCTCGAGGGGCCAGCTGCGCCACGAGATCCAGCAGGTCTTCGCGTTTCTGCACCGCGCGGAGAAGCACCGGTTCGTCGATCGGGAGCGTATCGTCTTCGCAGCGAAGGATGCCGTTCGATCGCCCCAATACTAGCGTCCTGTGCAGCATCAGCGATTCCATCGGTTCCTCCCCTACGGCGCGGGACACCGAAGATCAGGGCCGACGGAAAACGCCGGAATCGAACCGAACGCGTGACGCGCCCACTGGTTAGCAACCAGGTCCGAGACCATCTCGGATCGTTTTCCGGACGGAGAGCGGAGGAGTCGAACCCCAACCCTTGCGGTGTCCAACCGTTTTCGAGACGGTGCCGGCTCCGGAGCCGGATCGCTCTCCTGAGTGGAGCAAAGGACGGCGGTTCGCCGCGCGGGCGGAGGTCTCCGACCGCGCGGCGGCCCGCGTCATTCCTCGTCGAGGCTGCCGTTCCAGTACTGCAGGTCGTACAGGTACTGCTTCCAGCTATCGGGAACACCCATCGGCAGCGTGAACCGCATCGTCGGCGGGAGCGATTTGGGTCGCTGCGGCTTGCTCAGCAGTCGCATCCCCGCTTGCTCCGGCGTTCGTCCCCCCTTGCGCTGGTTGCACGGCAGGCAAGCGATGACGATGTTGTCCCAGCGAGTGCGTCCCCCTGCCCGCCGCGGAACGACGTGGTCGTAGGTCGCTTCAGGCCGGGTCACGCGCCGGCCGCAGTATTGGCAGCGCCCTTTGTCGCGCGCGTAGACGTTCTCACGCGAGAACTTCACGCCCGTGCGCTTGGTCCGGATGTGGTACACGAACCGCACGACCGAGGGCATCTTGATGGCGATCGAGACCGAACGGATGATCCGGTCGTCGTAGGCCTCGAGGACTTCGACTTTGTCGGCGACCCAGAGGGTCACGGCTCGCTGCCAGCTGATTCGGTCTACCGGCTGGTAGGCGTGGGTCAGCACTAGAGTCTCCACACTCTGCCTCCTTTCGTGTGCGTCGGCGGGAAGGTCCCGCTGCAGCTCGTGATCGACCCCGGTCGGGGGGTGGCTGTTCTAACGTTCGGTGCGGATTCGCGCTCCGCCCTGGCCCTGTTCGTGTGATATCTATGGTAATCGGCGGCCTATGCACGAAGACGCGCACTGCCCGAACTGCGGCTTCAGCCCCGGGCCGAAGCCTGGCAGTCGGTGCTCCCGCTGCGGTGCCGTCAACGCGTCGAGCAAGACGCGCCGGGCCTTGCGCGGTTCGTTCAACTCCCAAGATCTGTCGTTCGACTCGCCGTCGCCACCACCCGCCCCTCGTGCGTTGCGACCGACCTATGATCTTCCCCCGCCAAACGTGGGTGGACATCCGACGAGTCGGGACCTGCCACCGCCGAGTTTGGGCGCTCCCGCGCAAGGGCCACCGCCGTTGCCTCGCGGGCCGGGGGGCTCTGAGCCGAGGCCAGCTGTTCCCCAGCTCGATTACAGCGTGCCGCCTCCGGGCTATCATGACCCGCAAACCGGCTTCGACCCTTCTTCGGGATATGGCGGGTCTTCCTCGCTAGAGGCGGGTCCGTCGCTGCTGGAAGCCGGTGGTCAAGCGAGTTACGGCGGTCCCTCCGCGTTCGAAGGCGGCGCGCCGCCCAGCTACGGCGATGCGCCGCCTCCGGGAACCGTCGCCCCACCGGG
>JANQQN010000455.1 GCA_028289325.1 Myxococcota bacterium
CGCGACGCCGGGCCCTTCCCCGAAGCCGGTCCACGCGTGAACGGTGCCGTCCCAGCTCGCCGACCATAGCGCCGCGCCCGACGGCGAAAACTCGAGGTCCGCGATCCGTTCTTGGTGTCCGCTGAGCCGGCGCGCGGGCCGATCGGTGTCGACTTGCCACACCCGGATCACCTGATCGAGGCCCCCCGCGGCCAGTCGTCGGCCGTCCGGCGCATAAGCGACCGCCGTCCAGCGGTCCGGTCGCCCGGGTAGGATGCGCGCTTCACCGTCATCCAACGACCAGATGCGCATCGGCCCCTCGGTCTCCCCCGCCGCGATGCTTCGACCGTCCGGGGAGACCGCGAGCGCCGCCGTTCGTTCGGTGGGCCCCTCGAGGCGGCGATGCGACGCGGCGTCGAGCGACCAGAGGCGAACGCTGGCGCCGAACCCGGCCACCGCGAGCCATCGCGCCGGGTCACGGGCCGGCCGGGGGCTCACGAACGCCAGGGCAGGGTTCCGGCCGCGCCCCTCGCTGCGGAAGATGTGGAGCCGGACGCCCTGCAAAGACCACACGACGACCACGCCATCCTCGCACGCGGCCGCGATCCGCGCCGCACTCGGGTCGAAGACCAAGGCTTTGATCGGCCCCGTGGGCCCGACCAGCACCTTCGGGCTGGGTAGTATGTCGGCGACCGGGCGACTATCGGGCGCGAAGCGCCACAACCGCACGGTGCGATCGTGACTGCCGGTCGCGAGCCAGCGACCTCGCGGACCGAACGCGACCTGGGTCACCTTCTCGGTGTGGCCGGTAAACACCGTGGCCTCGCCGGTCGTCAGGTTCCACACCCGCAACGTGCGGTCGTCACCCACCGACGCCCCCCACTGACCGTCAGGGCTGATCGCGACCTGGTTCACCGAATCGGTGTGGCCGTCGAGGACCATTCGCGCCACACCGAGGTCGTCCGCCTCGGCCGCGACCGACGCCGCCTGGGGCGTCCTTGGCGGCAACCGCTTCAGCCACGCGAGCGCGTCGGTGGGATCGCTGGCCAGCAGCACCCTCGCCTTCTCGAGGGTGAACTTCTTGACCTCGTCTTGGGCCTGACGCGCATTGCGCCGGGCGAGGTCGCGCTCCTGGGAGATCTGAACGTAGCTCCACGAACCGAGCGAGAGCAGGCCGATCAGCGCCACACACGCCGTCAGTACGATGCCCAGGTTGCGCCGAACGAAACGCGATAGGAGCTCGACGGACGTATACTGATGGGCTCGAACCAGCCGGCCGGCGGTGAACCGGCGCAGCTCCTCGGCCATCTCCTCCGCGGACGGGTAGCGATCGCCGGGACTGCGGGCCATCGCTTTGTCGACGATGGCCAGAAGATCAGGCGGCAGATCATAGGTCAGGTCTTCGAGGGGGATAGGCGGACCTCTGACGACCTTGGCGAGAATGTCCCGGGGATGGGTGTCGTGGTACGGCCGGCGACCACATAGGATGTGGTACAGCATCGCGCCCAGCGCGTAGACGTCGGCGCGTTCATCCAACGGCTGAGCCATCGCCTGCTCCGGCGGCATGTACGGCGGCGTACCAACCACGATGCCGTCCGAAGTCTCGAAGATGGACGGACTCATCCCGTCGTGAGAGCTCGGCAGATCGGCCTCATCGTCGTGCAGGTCCTTCGCGAGCCCCCAGTCGATGAGGACGGTCTCGCCGAAGGGGCCGACCATCACGTTCGACGGCTTCAGATCCCGGTGAAGGATGCCTTGACTGTGGGCGTACGCGACCGCGTCGGCGACGTCGATCAAATGGGGGACCAAACGCAGCCGCTCCTCGTCGGTCACCGCCTCCTCGAGCCGGCTCGACAGCGTGGTCCCCCGCACCAGCTTCATCGCGTAAAAGCGCGGTCCCTCCGGCCAATGCCCGGCTTCATGAATAGGAACGATGTTCGGGTGTTCGAGTCGCGCCGTGATTTTGGCTTCGCGAATGAAACGAGCCTGAGCCCGGGCGTCCTTCGAAAGCAGCTCTTTGAGGGCGACCGTCCGGCCGAGGCGACGGTCCTGCGCCTCGAGAATCCGGCCCAATCCACCCCGGGCAAACTCATCCCCAACCGCGTAGTTGAGCCGCTCCACGACCGGAAAGTCGCCCGGCTCTTGCACCTCGATGTTCACCCCGTCGCTGGACGTGAGCGGCCGCGTCTTCGGCACGTCTTGGGAGTCTAACTTGGCATCCAACGCGGGCTCGACGTCCCGACGCATGGTGTCGGGAACGGCCTCGCTCGGAATCTCCTCGGGCTCCCGCTCGAGCGTTTCGGTGCGAGGACCGAATCGCGTCGGCCCCTCTCCCATGCTCTATCCGTAACGCTCGCGGCCTCGGCCTTCAAGGCTGTTGCGGGTGGTCACGGCGATGATCGTTTGCACCGCTGGCCGTATCCTCTCCGTCGCAGCCGGCCGAGCGCCTCGTGGGCCGCAGTCCTCACCGCGCCATCGATCCGCCATGAAGACGCCGCAATCAGCGCCGATTCCGCCGCGGCGCCCCCGAAGACCCCGAGCGCCCGAGCCGCCGACGCCCGCACCTCAGCCACCGTATGCGCCTGCAGGATGTTGATCAGGCGGAGCTCGATTTCGCTGGCCGGCGTATATTGCATGGATGGAAACAGTCCTTCGAGGGCCACTCGGCGCACCCCGGCGTCGGCGGCGTCCAGCAGCGCCTCCAGGTCGTCGCGGACCTCGCGCTTGGGCCA
>JANQQN010000457.1 GCA_028289325.1 Myxococcota bacterium
CGGCCCCGCGGGCGCGGGCGCGGGGTCGGACGCTCCGGGCGCGCGCGGCCGCGGACCACCGGCCCCCGCAGCCGATGATTTCGCGAACCGGGTCATCCCAACTCTCTAGGCCGTTCGTCGCCTTGCCATGGTGGCGCGCTCACGCTAACGCGCTCGCCATGTCCGAACAGCTTCCGTCGATGCCGGGACCGAACCTGATCCTCGAAGAGAAGCGCACGCACCTGTGCGGTGATCTTCGGGTCAGCGACGTTGATCAGCGAGTGGTGGTCATGGGCTGGGTGCACGGATATCGAAACCTGGGCGGGGCAGTGTTCATCGACCTGCGCGACCGCTCGGGTCTGGTCCAACTGGTCTTCGACGAGAACGACGACCCCGTCCCTCACGGTGTCGCCGATCAAGTCGGGCGCGAGTGGGTGATGGGGGCGATCGGCCGGGTCCGCAAGCGCGCGGGCAAGGTCAACCCGAACCTGTCCACGGGCGAGGTGGAGATCGTCGTCAGCTACATCCAGGTCTTCAACCGGGCCGAAACGCCGCCATTCGAGATCGAAGACGACGTGGAGACGTACGAAGAGAAGCGGCTGGAATACCGATACCTCGACCTTCGTCGCCCGGTCCTGCAGCGGAACCTGATGCTGCGCTCGAAGGTCACGCAGATCGCCCGGCGCCGGTTGGTCGAACAAGGGTTCATCGAGCTCGAGACGCCGTACCTGGTGAAGTACACGCCGGGTGGGGCGCGAAACTTCGTGGTGCCGTGTCGACTCAACCCCGGTACGTTCTATGCCCTCGCGGAGTCCCCTCAGCTGTACAAGCAGCTGTTCATGATGGCCGGCTACGACCGGTACTTTCAGATCACCCGGTGCTTTCGGGACGAAGACCTGCGCCAAGACCGACAGCCGGAGTTCACCCAGATCGATCTCGAGATGTCCTTTGCCCACGCCGCCGACGTGCAGCGGGTGATGGAGAACGTCACGCGCTCGATGTTCTCGGAGGGGCTGGGGGTCGAGCTGCCGGACCGGTTTCCCTCCATGACCTACGACGAAGCCATGGCTCGCTACGGCTCCGATAAGCCCGACCTGCGCTTCGACCTCGAGCACGTGGTGCTCACCGACCTCGCGGCCAAGTACGAGGGCGGCGGTATTCCTCTATTCAAGAGCACGCTCGCCGAAGGTCACATGATCAAAGCGATGCGAGTCCCCGGGGAACACAAGCTCAGCCGCAGCGACATCGACAAGCTCGACAAAGAGGTCAAGCAGCTCGGCGCGGGAGGCCTCGGACGAGCCAAGATCGGCGAGAGTGGGGCGTGGAGCCAGAGTCCGTTCGCCAAGGTGGTCGAAGAAGACTTCCGACTTGCGGTCAACGATGCCGTTGGGGCGGAGACCGGCGACCTCATCTTGTTCCAGTTCGGCAAGCCGAAGCAGGTCCATATGATCATGAATCAGCTGCGGCTCAAGCTCGGCGAGCAGCTGGGGCTGATCGACGACGACGACTGGAAAGTGCTGTGGGTGAACGAGTTTCCGTTGTTCGAGCACGACGAGAAGACCGATACCTACGTCGCGGCCCACCATCCATTTACATCGCCGCGGCCGGAAGACGTCGATCGTCTCACCACCGACCCCGGCTCGTGCCGAGCGATCGCCTACGATCTCGTGCTGAACGGGGTGGAAGCGGCGGGCGGCTCGGTCCGGATCCACGATCCGGTTGTCCAGGCCAAGGTGTTCGACGCGCTGGGGATCGGCGAGGAAGAGCAGCGGGCCAAGTTCGGATTCCTGCTCGACGCGCTGGCCTACGGGTGCCCACCCCACGCGGGGATCGCCGGGGGCATGGATCGCATCGCGATGTTGCTCGCGAAGGCGGGGTCCCTGCGGGACGTGATCGCGTACCCCAAGACCACCAAGGGGTTGGACCTCATGACCGGGGCGCCGACCCCGATCGACGACGCACAGCTCGCGGAAGCCCACATTCGTTCCCGGGGTTCATGACTGCATGAACGATCCCACGGCGGGCCAACCCCGCTGGCCCGCGCCCACCGAGGGTCGGCCCACGGGGCCGGTCTTCGCCGACCTCGGCCCGGCGGTGGTCGATCTGATGGCCGGCCGGCGGCTGGTGGTCGTCAGCGGCGCGGGCTGCAGTACCGACTCCGGGATTCCGGACTATCGCGGGGAAGGCACCCGTCGTCGGGCTCGCCGGCCGGTGCAGTATCGTGAGTTCGTCGCTCGGCCCGAGGCCCGCCAGCGCTATTGGGCCCGCGCGTACCTCGGGTGGCCGCGATTTCGTCGTGCGGGGCCGAACCCCGCCCACCGGGCGCTGGCTCGGTTGGAGGCGGCGGGCGCGGTGGCGGGGGTCATCACCCAGAACGTGGACCGGCTCCACCACGCGGCCGGAAGTCAGCGGGTGGTCGAGCTGCACGGCGCCCTGGCCGAGGTCGTGTGCCTCGACTGCGGGGCTCTCGAGACGCGGGACGGACTGCAGGCGCGCCTTCACGAGCTCAACCCCTCATGGCACGTGACCGGAGCCGAGATGGCCCCCGATGGCGACGCCGACCTGGAGGGCGACGCCTTTCGCTCGTTTCGGCGCGCCGACTGCCGAGCGTGCGGTGGCCCGCTCAAGCCCAACGTGGTCTTTTTCGGCGAGAACGTGCCTCGGTCCCGCTCCGAAGCGGCATGGACCCTGTGGGATCAGGCGGAGGTCCTCCTGGTCGTCGGCTCGTCGCTGGCCGTGCTGTCTGGCTATCGCTTCATCAAGAAGGCGGCCGGGCGCGGTCTACCCGTGGTCATCGTCAATCGGGGGCCGACGCGAGGCGACGCGGAAGCGACGGTTCGCATCGACGCCGGGCTGGGCGACGTGCTGCCTCGACTGGCCGACGCGTTGATCCCGGGCGGGCGGTGGTCGCCTGCGAACGCCGAATCACCGGATACCGTCGCTACTTGACCTTGAAGAGCTTGTTTTTGGCGGCCATCACCAGCCGCTGGTTCATGCTCATTCTTTTGGAAAGATTGACGAGCTCGTTGCGAGGGAGGCGATCCAGAAGGCGGATCGCGGTCCGGACCGGGGTGCGGGGGTTAAAGACCAGGGCCTTGGTGACCGAGGGGTTTTGGGTGTACGCCGGGTTCTCGGCGATCTTGTCCAGTACGTCGGGGTTGAGGGCCGGCAGTCGCGCCATGAACGCGATTTCATCGAGGGTGATCTTCGCGTTCTTGAGCAGGTAGTGGTGGACGGCCTTGTTCGAATCCGTGGCCAGGGCCATCCGTTCCTCCCGGTTACCGGACAGCGCCAGATTGATCTTCTCGTCCATGCTCATGCGGGCCAACCGGCGTCGAATGGGCATCTTCTCGTCGGTGTCGGGAGACCTCTCCTCGCTGAAGAGCAGGATCTGGGTCGGCGTCGACTCGATGTCGCCGCGCGCCTCTCGCTGTAGGCGGGCTTTGGCCGCCACCGAGTCGGGGTACAGGCACGCCCGGCGGTAGACCTCGTCGTTGTCCATGACCCGCAGGGTGAACCGCTTCGCGCTGGACGACTCCACCACCGACCACATCTCGAAGACGTTGTGGCCAGGGAGCGTGAGCCGCAGCAGGACGATCTGGCCGCGGGTCAGGTCGTGTTCGGCGTGATCGACGTCGAGCTCCGCGTCGGTGAAGAACCGGGGGTAGCCGTCGACGTAGTCGGCGATCTGAAAGAGCTTGATCACCGCCACGTGATACTTTTCGCCGCCTCGCGCGGCCCGGATCACCGTCGGCGGCCGGTCGGCGCTCGGCGCCGGACGTCGCCGGGCCCGCGGCAGTCCAACGACGTCAGGATGAAGCGCCGATCCATCGTCGTCATCACCGACGGCCGGCGGCGCCGGGTCCGCGGCGAGGGGCGGTAGGTTATCGACAACCTCGCCAGGCCCCGGTTCGGCGCGCAGATCGAGCGGGGTCGCTTCCTCGAACAGGTCCGACGGGACGGAAAAGGCGGGATCCGTCGTCGGGCCGTCCTCGTCGTCTTCGACCGGCGAATCGAAGGGATCTTCCTCCCCCCCGATGGGGTCGTAGGTCCCGGTCTGCGGTGGGTCGAAGGTGGCCGGCTCGCGCTGCAGCGCCTCGCGAAAGGCGCCGCTTTCGATGAACGCGTCGAGCGCGTCTCGATCCGGCTCGTCATCGTCGAAGGACACCATCAACCCCCGGCCGGGGACGTGGTGGCCCGTCCGACCGCCGATGCGAAAGCTCGGGCCCTCCGGCGCCTCGATGCGAAGCTCCACCCGGCAGTTCGGCTCCGGTACCTCGGCCCGGTCCACCGCCACCAGCATGCCGCCGTGGGTGAAGTAGGCAGCATGGTCGGCATCGAGCGCGCGCCGGGACGCGTAGCGCAGGAAGAATCCTCGCGTGCTCACGTCGTCAGCATGGTGGCACGGCTCCGTGGCGAGACGCTATAGCCGCGACCGCCAGTCCAACGCTGCGTCGTCTCCGAATAGGCTGAACAGGTATTGGTCGTATTGCCGCAGCCCTTCGGCCGACCACACCATGAGTCCGGTCGGCTCGGCGGGGGCGGAGCCCACCGGCGGTTGCGGCCCCGCGATCACTTTGGTGTGGGCAAATCCGCACAACCCCGCGGCCAGACGGGCTGCCTCGATGAGGGCCTTGCGATCCGCGTCATCGGTGGGGATGAGCCAGGTGAGCCCCGTCAGTCTCGTCGAGGCGCCGACGGATAGGGGGTCCACGATCAGGTGGCCGAGGTCGCGATCCGTCGAGACCGCGAACACGCCCGCCCCCGGCGATGATCGCGGGTCCGCTGGCGCCGCCATCTCTCGGGCGTGCAGACTGTCGGCGCTCCATCCGAGCGCGGTCCGAATCAGCGGCGCGAAACGGCTCGCGAGCCGGCGGGCGAGCCGGTCGACGGACGCAGCGTCCGCGCGGGTCACGCGGAGTCCGGACGGCGTATTTTTGCGCACGGCAAGACTCCGCCGCTGCACGCGGAGGCTGGTGGCGCAGCTGGGGTCTTCCAGCCACTCGACGAAGCCTTCGGTGAAGCGATGGTGAAAGGGCCCGTCGACTTCGTAGAACTCGGCGAGATGGGCCCGCGGCCCGTCGCTGTACAAGGGCGCGGTTGCCGCGAATCGATACAGATCCCGCCAGCAGGTCAGGGCCTGCGGATGCATCGCGTGGGCGCCCGTGTGGTGAGCGAGCCAGGTCGTGTTCATCCATCGCCCGACGGCGACCCGTCCCACCGTTTCGCCGCCGTCGCTGACCCACGCCCGACGCAGGATTTCGGTCCGCTCGCTGGCGCCGACGGGCGGTGGATCGATCTCCGGGAGGTCCGCGGCCAGCGGCCGCATGAGCTGCGGTGACGACATGTCCAGCAGCTGGGACCACAGACCTTGGGGCAAGGGATCGGTCAGCGCGAGCCCCACGATATCCGCGTGGCAGCGACGAACCTCGGCCAGCCGGCTGATCGCCCATCGTCCGATTCCAAACGCAACTTGCACTCGGCTGCCGACGGACAGCGTAGGCCCGGTGACCCGTCCTAGCCCGAGACCCCACGGGGATAGATCTCGCAAACGACCGCTTTGAACCCCGCTCTCTCCGCACAGCCGTACCGACGGCGCCGCACCGATGCTCACCCGGGGCGCACACCGTCGATTGATGGGGCGGTTGAGTTCAGAGGCGACAACCTGTTGATGGGCTGTTTGCAAGGTTGCTCGAACAATCGACGATACGGAGAGTGAGTTGAGCTTCGTCGCTACGCGAGGACGCCGAGCTCACCCTCCACCGCGGCCAGCAGCGCGCCGGATCGGATCATCTTTTCGACCGCACAGATATCGTTGTGAAGAACCCGGTCGCCGTCCAACTTCGGGATAATGCGGCGGATCGCCCGGTGCGCGGCGCCGACGCCGCGGCCGGGCGACAGGCCGACGAGGTCGATCGCCTGACAGGCGCACAGCAGTTCGATGGCCAGGCAGTGCCGGGCGTTGCTCAGGACCTGCAAAGCCTTGTGGGCGGAAGTCATGCCCATCGAAACGTGGTCTTCGCGATTGGCCGACGTGGGAATGGAGTCGACGACGGCGGGATAGGCGAGCACCTTGTTTTCGTTGACCAGGCTCGCCGACGTCACTTGGGCCATCATGAATCCGGAGTGCAGCCCGGGGTCGGCGGTCAGGAACGCGGGCAGACCGGACAGCGCCGGATCGATCAGCTGTTCGACCCGACGGTCCGAGATGTTCGCGAGCTCGCTGACGGCGATGGTCAAGAAATCGAGGACCATCGCCAGCGGCTGGCCATGAAAGTTGCCTCCCGACAGCAGCGCGTTTCCTTCTCCCGGCTCCGCGAAGACCAATGGATTGTCGGTGGCGGCGTTGATTTCGACCGTCAACGTATTGCGTGCGAACGCGAAGACATCGCGGGAGCTACCGTGGACTTGGGGCATGCACCGGAAGCTGTACGCGTCCTGCACGCGGTCGCAGCCCACGTGGCTGGCCGCGATGTCGCTGTCGGCGAGCA
The DNA here is from genome assembly GCA_028289325.1 of Myxococcota bacterium. GTDB lineage: Bacteria > Myxococcota > Kuafuiibacteriia > Kuafuiibacteriales > Kuafuiibacteriaceae > JANQQN01. Next base: position 6,471 of record JANQQN010000457.1, read on the forward strand.
GGCCTCGCAGATTGGCCGCCGACGCCGCCTGGCCGGGGTGAGGTCGAGACTCGTGGATGCGAGCGTCGAACGCGGTCACCGTCCCTCGGTGGCCTTCGAGGCTGGCGGCGCCGGCGACGTCGGAGATCCGAGCCACCGCCTCCGCTTCGAGCACCGCCAGGGCGCCGAGCGCGCCCATGGCTTGCGTTCCATTGATGAGACAGAGCCCTTCTTTCGCGGCGGGTACGAGGGGATCGAGACCGGCCTCGGCGAGCGCGGTCCGGCTCGCTACGGTCTGACCACCGACCCGAACCGCGCCCTCGCCGATCATCGCGAGGGCGATATGGGCGAGCGGGGCGAGGTCCCCCGACGCGCCGACGCTTCCTTTGCCGGGGACGACCGGAAGCAGGTCTCGATTGAGCATGTCGAGCAGCAGGCGGAGGGTCGGCTCTCGGACCCCGGAGCGCCCGGTGGCCAAGACGTTGGCTCGCAGCAGCATCAAGGCTCGAACCTGGCGGTCGTCGAGCGGCTCGCCGACGCCGACGGCGTGGCTTCGGATCAGGTTGAGCTGGAGGGCGGCGAGGTCGGACGGATCGATCCGAACCTGTGACAGATAGCCGAAACCCGTGTTGACGCCGTAAACCGCACGACCGGACTCGGCCTCGGCGTCGACCAACGCGCGAGCTCTGCGTACCCGCCCGGCGGCGTCAGCGTCGAGGGTGACTTGAATACCGCCGGTGGCGACTCGGCCGACATCTTCGAGGGTCAAGTGAAGACCATCGATGCACAGGGTCTGCATCCGCGGCGGGACATGCCGGGTGAGAACTTCGTGAGTCAAGACTCGCCGGTTGCGAAAAGCGCGCTCGCCGCCGTAGCGTTCGCGCACTTTGCCGCTGCCGCGTCCGCCTGCTCGAGCCGCTATGGTGGTGGATCTCGCCCGTATCGTGGGCGCGCCGCATGTATCCAACCGCGACGCCGACCGTCTCGCATACGGCCGCGACGCGTGGGCGCGAGACCTGATGCGGCTGAGGACGGGCGAAGTGCCCGCCGCGCCGGAGTGCGTCGTGTGGCCCGGCAGCGCGGAGGAGGTGGCCGAGGTGCTCGAATTCGCCGAGCGGCACGGGGTGGCGGTGGTGCCGTACGGGTCGGGCGGCTCTTCGGTAGGGGGCGCGCGCCCCACCGAAGGTGGGATCGTCGTCGACCTCAAGCGGATGAAGGCGATCCGGAGCTTCGACGAGACCAATCTTCAGACCGAGGTGGAGGCCGGGATTATCGGCGAGCGGCTCGAGCGTCAGCTCAACGCTCGCGGCTACACCCTCGGCCACTTCCCGCCGTCGATCGGCAGCGCGACCTTGGGGGGCTGGCTGGCCACCCGCAGCGCCGGTCAGATGTCGACCCGATATGGAAAGATCGAGGATATGGCGCTGGCCCTGGAGGTGGCGACGCCGGGTCAGGTTCGAATCGCCAGTGGCCGGCCGCGGGCGGCGCACGGCCCCGACTTTCACGCGCTGTTCATGGGCGCCGAAGGAACCCTGGGGGCGATCACTGCGGCCAGACTGCGAGTTCGCCCGTTGGCCGCGACCCAGAGCTTCGTGGGGATGCGGTTCGGCGCGCTGAGCGCAGGGATCGAGACCCTTCGCCGGATCATGCAGGCTCGACTGCGGCCCGCGGTTTTGCGGCTGTACGACGGGCTGGACACGCTGGTGGGGCTGGTGCCCGGGACCGCGGACATGCGGGACGAGGGCCGGGCCCTCGACCCCCTGACGGATCGGGCGCAATCGTTGGTCGACGACCTAACGCGGCGCCTGCCGGGGTGGGCGGCCAGCGGGCGCTTCGCGCAGCGGGTGCGCCGATCGTTCATGCACGGCACCGTGCGGGCGGTCATCGGATCGCCGCTGGTCCTCAACCGGGCGTTGGACGCCTTGCCCGACGACTGCTTACTCATCATGGGGTTCGAGGGACAGCCGGCGCTGGTGGCGGCGGAGCTCGCGGAGGCGAAGGCGATCGCGCTCGAGCAAGGCGCCGTCGACCTCGGCCCGGAACCCGGGCAACAGTGGTACGACAACCGGTTTCGGGCTCCGTTTCGGCAGTCGAAGGTCTACGCGGCGGGGCTGTTCATGGACACCTTCGAGGCCACGGCGACGTGGGATCGCTTGATCCCGATGTATCGGGCGGTGAAGCGAGCCATCACCTCCGACGCGGTGGTCATGGCGCACTTCGCCCACGCCTATTCCACGGGCTGCGCGGTCTCGTTCACGTTCGCAGGGACCGGGAGCGATCGAAGAGATGCCCGAGCGGGGCTGGGGCGTTATGACCGGATCGTCCACGCCGCTCTGCGCGCCGTTCACGAGTCCGGCGGATCCGTCGGGCACCACCATGGGATCGGGACCGCTCGCGCCCCGGCCATGGTCCGGGAGCACGGTCCGGGCGGCGTTCGAATGCTGGGCGCGCTCAAACGAGCGCTCGACCCGGCGGGGGTCATGAACCCCGGCAAGCTGGGGCTGAGCGCCGCGCCTTCAGGGCGAACACGCGCCCCGGCCGCCGGGGGCGAAGAGGGGTTCGCGTCGGCGGTGGTGGCCGCGGTCGGAGAACGGAGCGTTTCCCGATCGGAAACCCGGACTACCGTGCGTCCGCCCGACGAGAGCGCGCTCGCGGCCGTGCTTCGGGTGGCCCACAGTCGCGAGGTGCCGGTGTTCACCGACCAGACGGGGTTCAAGCCCCCGGCGAAAG
>JANQQN010000464.1 GCA_028289325.1 Myxococcota bacterium
GGCCGCCCACAGCATGCGGCGCTCGAGGTCCAGACGGAGCCCGATGCTCACTCCGGCCGCGATCGCGACCAGGACCAGGGCCCGCGCTAGCCCGTAGCCGTCAATGTCGACCGGCGGGCTCACGACGGGCCCTGGTCCTGGTGGCGATTGCGGCCGGAGTGAGCATCGGGCTCCGTCTGGACCTCGAGCGCCGCATGCTGTGGGCGGCCCTGCGGGCGACGGTGCAGCTGTTCTTAGTGGGCGAGATCCTGTCCACCCTGTTCAATGATCCGTGGGCCCCGGCGACCTTCTTCGCCATGACGGTGATGATCGCCGCCGCCACCCATCAGACGATCGTGCGTCCCAAGCGACCCCTGCCGGGGGCGACGCTGGGCAGCTTCATCACCCTCGCGCTGACCGGCCTTCTGACCACCTGGATCGTGACCCGCGGCGTGTTGAGCCTCGAGCCTTGGTATACGCCCCGCTACGCGATCCCTCTGCTGGGGATGATCCTCGGCAACGGGCTCACGGGCATGGCGCTGACCCTCGACGGCATGACCACCGCCGCCTACGAGCGCCGGGCCCGAATCGAGGCCGACCTCGCCCTCGGCGCTACCCGTTTCGAGGCGATGCGAGGACCGATGGTCGATGCGGCGCGGGTTGGCCTCACCCCGATCATCAACTCGACGACGGTGGTGGGCTTGGTGGCGATTCCGGGCCTGCTCACCGGACAGATCCTCAGCGGCGCGGATCCGACCCAGGCCGTGCGTTACCAGCTGCTGGTGATGTTCATGATCATGGCGTCGACGGCGCTGTCGGTGTCCGGGCTCGCGGTGTACGCGGTGGTTCGGCTGACCGACCGCGACCATCGGCTCAAGCCGCCCCCGACCTGACGGGCCTCGAGGCGGAAGGGCCGACCGAGATGTCGGGCGTCGCGACCGTCACCACGCGTCGTTATTCGTTGTTCGGACGATCGACATCCTCGGGATCAATGTCGGCCACCTTGGCGAGAACCGCATCGAACTTCGAGCGTTGGCCCCGCTTTGCGCGTTGTTCGAGATATTCTTCGGTCATCAACGCGGCGAGCTTCTCGGACACCGCCGAGGCGATGAGCTGATTGATCGACACGCCTTCACGCTTCGCAACCGCGGCGAGATTCTTATGAAGTGATTCCGGAAGTCTGAGGCTCAGGGTGGCCATCGTCTTACCCCTCCAATTCGCGCAATAGCGCTTGTGGTCGTTGGATCCGAACCCCTAACCGTTCGGCGGCTTTGAAGTCTCGTATGTTGTGGGTGACCACCGCGTCGCAACCCGCGGCCACGGCTAGCTCGAGCACCATGTCGTCCTTGGGATCTCGCAACAGAGGTCGCCACAAAAAGAAGATGGGCTGCGGTTTGGCTACCTGGCATAGATAGTCGATGACGTCGCCGACGTCTTCCGACGTAAGCCCCATTGCTGTGCATTGCCGAAGGCAGACCGCTTCGTACTCGAGGACCAAAGGCACGGACACCACGATTTCAAACGCACCTGTCCCCACCCGCGAAAGAACCTGAAATGAGGCGCCCCGTCGCGACCGCAAGCCGGCCACGAGCACGTTCGTGTCGAGAACCACATGCACTGATGGTATCATATATGATACCATCGATACGGGCAACAGGCGGTGCTCAGCCGTCGCAGATGCGTTCGCGTCGATCTATCGTTTGGCGGTGACCGGCGGACGAACCCCTCGCAGCACGCCCTACGATGGGCCGATCTACGGACGGTGGGTCGAGCCGATGCTGGCCGGGGTCCACGGTTTCGTCGCCGAGCGGCTTCCCTCCGGGCCGAGGGTGCTCGACGCGTGCTGCGGCACGGGGGGCCTGGCCCGGCGGATCGCGGGGACCGGCCGCCGGGTGGTCGGGGTGGACCTGTCCCCGAAGAACATCGCTTACGCCCAGCGGCGGGCGGCGGACGCGGGTATCGGGGGTGACCGTCTGTCGTTCGAAGTGGCCGATGTGGCGACCCTCGCCGTTCCCGCTGAAGGGCCGTACGACGTGGCGACGGTGGTTCTCGCGATCCACGAGATGCCCACCGCGGCGCGCGCGCGGGTGCTGGGCGCGCTGTTCACCGTGGCGCGTCGGGTCATGATCGTCGACTTCAGTACCCCGATGCCGTGGAACCTGGCCGGGCTGAAGACCCGGATGGCCGAGGTCGCCGCGGGGCGCACCCATTTCGCCGCGTTTCGGGACTACCAGCGGCGAGGGGGGCTGGCGCCGCTGCTGGCCGATGTCGAGGCCACCGTCGAGTCGGAACGAAGCCTCGACGGAGGAACCCTCCGGGTGGTGGTCGCGTCTGCAAACTAGCGCGGCGGTGGCACGAGAAGGTCGTCGCTGACCTCGGCCACGGATCGACACCCGCACAGCCCGAGGGCGAGATCGACCTCGTTTCGCATCAGCTCCAGCACTGCGCGCGCGCCGGCTTCGCCTTCCGCGGCCAGGCCCCACAGGACCGGCCGGCCGATCATCACCCCGTCGGCGCCATAAGCGAGGGCCTTGACGACATCGGTGCCCCGTCGCACCCCGCCGTCGAGCAGGAGGGTGGGCGGGGCGCCCGATGACGTGTCCAGACGGGCGAGCACGTGCGCGACGTCGGGCAGCGCGCGGATGGTGGCGACCGCGGTGTCGAGCTGCCGGCCCCCGTGATTGGACACCACGACGCCCTGTGCGCCGTGTTCGATGGCGAGGCGGGCGTCATCGGGGTGGACGATGCCCTTGACCAGCACAGGAATGCTGGAACGAGCGCAGAGCCACTCGAGGTCTCGCCACCGGATCGCCGGGTCGAGGAGGGTCGAAAAGTACGTCGCCAGGTCCGCGCCCGTCCCGGCCGTGGCCGCTTCCGGGTGGTCGAGGGGAAGCAGGTTTTCGACTTGAAACTCCGTTGGCCACGAGAAGGCTTGTCGGAGGTCTCGCTCTCGACGCCCGAGAAGGGGCGCATCGACGGTGAACACGATCGCCTGACATCCCGCCGCCTCGACGCGGTCCAGCATCGCCTCGGTGATCGTGCGGTCTCGGTACACGTACAGCTGAAACCACACCGGCGCCGCCGTGGACGCGACCACGGTCTCCACCGCTCGGTTGGACAGGGAGCTCAGGGTCAAGATGGTTTGCGCGGCTTCGGCCGCTCTCGCCGTCGCCACCTCGCCGTCGGGATCCGCGAGCTGGTGGAACGCTGTCGGCGCGACCACCACCGGCATCGACACCCGGGCGCCTAAAATGTTGGTGCTGATATCGCGGACCGCGACGTCTCGCAGCACGCGATAGCGCAGGGCGATGGTATCGAAGGCGAGACGGTTCTCGCGCAGCGTGATCTCGTCATTGGCCCCGCTCGCGTAATACGCGTACGCCGCCTCGGACAGCTGTGCGCGGGCGGCGTCGTGCCAGTCGGCCAGGTTCAGCTTGGTCGCGGTCATTCCTCGGCCAGGGATAGTCCGGTGGGCAGGGTGTCGCCAAGGGCCGCGACCTGGGTTTGCTGGTCGACCTGGACCACTTCGAACAGCGGTCGGTGTTGAGCTTCGGGTAGGCCTTTGTCGGCAAGGAATCGGCTGACCGTTCGGCGCTGGCCCTCGTCGAGGTCGAGCTGGCGGTCACCGGTGCGCCTGGCGAGGCTGATCATCGCCGCCGCGGGGTGCTCATCCTTGGGCAGCCGCTTGGCGGCCATTAGGCGGTCCAGCCACTTCGCGGCGATCGCCGGGCGCACTGTCGCCTCGCGCGGGCCGTACAGGAGCTTGCGGGCCCCGATACGGCCCAAGCACCACAGTGCGCCCCGCGGGGATTTACGGGCTTCGACCAGCTCCAGCAGCGCGTCGCCGAGCTGGGCGCGGCTTTTGGCTCCGATGCGTTCGAGCGACGCGGCGGCCCGCCACATCTCCGCCGCGAGCTGAGTCTGCGGTTTGGGCGGGCGCTTCTTGGACCGTTTGGCGAGGCTGGGGACGACCATCGGAAACACCCGCGCCGCAAGCTCCTGCTGTGGTCCTCGACCCAGGCCGCCGGCCACTCGGCGCCACAGGATCCACCAGTTCATCTCCGCGGGATCGTGATTGGGATGCAATACGTCTTGCGTGTGGATCTTCCACAGCTGCTTGACCCGCCAGTCGTCGACGGCCACCCCGAACCCCGGTCGCAGGCAGAATCCCATCAGATTCAACCACCGCGCTTCGAGGGCGGGGGTCGCGCCGCGCTCCGGCCCGAGTTCCAGGAGGTGCTCGGCCAGGATCCTCAGCGCGGGGAGAGGGAACTCATCTCGGTCTCGGCCCAGGTCTTCTTCCAACCCCTTCATGACCGAGTCGGGGTCCGGCCGGGGCGGATCCGGGGCGAACACCGCATCGAGTCGCGCCTTGGCCGCCGCCATCCGCTCGGGCTCGATGTCACCGCTTTCGGGCGGGGCGCGGGTGCCCGCGCCGCCGAACGGCGCTTCGACGGGGCCGGGGTCGCTCGCGCCTTCGACGGGCTCGAGGTCGGGCGTCGGTTCGGTCTCGGCCGGCGGGGCCTCTTCGCTCTCGCCAAAGGCTCGAAGGTCGAACGCAAGCCTGAATCGGGCTCCGGACATTCGAGACAAGCACGACAGTTCGAGCGTGCCAAGCTCGGTCCGCTGAACCTGGAGCCGAACCGCGACCTTGGTCCCGGCGCGCTGCTTGCCGAACCGGACCACGGTCTCCAGCGGGGGCAGCTGGTGCAGCTCGTCTTTCGGCAGCACCACCACCGCCCCCACCGGATCTTTACGGGGGGAGGTGGTGGTGAAGATCGGGAATCGCACCGGTCGATTGGTGACCAGATTGAACTCGCGGTGGGGCACTTCGATGCGCTGCCCGTCTTGCATACCCCGCGGTGCGACGCAGACCGCTTTGACGTGGTCGGGGGCGACCGTCTCCGCCGAATCGAGCCCGAGCCCCAAGAAGTACTCTCGGGGAGAGCCGCCGCCGACCTTGAGCCCCAGCCCTTCTCGGGTCAGACCGAAGTACGCGGCGCCCCGAGCCACCGCGAGCTCGAGCGCGTCGTCCCCTTCGTCGTAGACGAGGGGGCGAGGGTCCGGCGTGTCGCCGTGGTTGGTCGCCCGCAGCCAGTCTCCGAGGATCCGGCTGATGCGGTCCCGGATCAGGGTGGGCTTGAGTGCTCCGCCATTAAAAAGAATCGCATCGATCCTGGCCGCGGCCTCGTTGTCGCCGGCGTGGCGAAGGAGGAACCCGGCGAGGTGGCGGGTGATGGCCGGGTCTTCGGCGTAGGGGAGTCCGTACTCGGCAAAGCCGGTTTGGGTCGTCGCTCGCTGGGGTCGGGCCGCGTCGGCGGCGGGGAGGGCCGGGTAGTAGCCGTCGACCAAGACCCGCTCCAGGGTTTCGCGAGAGAGGCTGGCCCGCAGGGTGCCGCCGATCAGCTTCGACCCCCGTCCCGCGACCACGATCGGCAGCTCGCCGAGCTCCGGATGGCTGAACAGGGTCTCTTTGGCCAGTCGACACTCCAGCTTGAGTTGGGCCCAGGCTTCCGCATTCAGCTTGCCGTCCTTGCGCAGGGTGGGTTCGACCGCGTGGGCGAGGGCGAGATCCATATTGTCGCCCCCGAGGAGGAGGTGGTCGCCGACCGCGGTGCGCTCGAAAGCCAGGACACCGTCGGGCTGTTCACCCGTTTTGACGTCGACGAGGGTGAAGTCGGTGGTCCCCCCGCCGACGTCGGCGATCAGGACCCGCTCGTCGCCGGAAAGGCCGGTTGCGGCCGCGGTGCCGCCGGTGCGGGCGATGAACGCGTAGAACGCAGCGAGGGGCTCTTCGATGAGATGGATGTCTTCGAGGCCGGCCTTTTTGGCCGCGGCCAGGGTCAGCTCCCGGGCGATCTCGTCGAACGACGCGGGTACGGTCACCACGACGTGCTGATGCTCGAGCGAAAGGGCCGCGTCCTGCCGGGCGAAAC
>JANQQN010000473.1 GCA_028289325.1 Myxococcota bacterium
CGAGGCGCTCGAGCGCGTCCGGGATCGTGTCGCCGTCGCTGTCGAGGTCCCGCCAGTTGCCGTCGCCATCGCCGTCGGCGTCGGCCGCGGTCTCGTCGGCGTCGGCGACGCCGTCTCCGTCGGCGTCGGGATCCACGAAATCGGCGCTGCCGTCGGTATCGGTGTCGACGAGACCCTCGGTCGCATCGGGGATGCCGTCGTCATCGGCGTCGAGGTCGATGAACGCCGGCTGTCCGTCGCCATCGGGGTTCAACAGCCCTTCGTCGGCATCGGCCAGACCATCACCGTCGCTGTCGAGGTCGCGAAAGTCCGGCGTGCCGTCGTTGTCGAAGTCGCGGGGTGGGGTGTTCGTATCGTCGTCGCCGCCTTCGACAGCATCGGGGATGCCGTCGTTGTCGGCGTCGAGATCGAGCGAGTCTGGTGTTCCGTCGTTATCGGTATCGACGGCGCCGTCGCCCTCATCAGCGTCCGAGATTCCATCGCCATCCGCATCTGGCTGGGGCGGCAGCCCGCTGTCGGGCCGAACGTCGGGAATGCCGGCGTCCCCGAGCACCACCACCACGATGGGGTCGTCGAAGGTCAGGGGGTCGCCTTCCTTGATGGACAAGGGAGATATCGCGCCGGCGTCGCTGTCGGTGGGGGTCGAATCGGGGCGGCTGGCGTCCATCGGCTCGACGCCCGCATCCGGCCCTCGAGGCGTAGAATCGTTTCCGCCGCAGGCGACCGTGAAGGCGAGCCCGGCGAGGAGGGGCGTCAAGGTTTGGATTCGCATGTCACGTCCGTCAGACCGAGACGGTCCTCGGGTACGTGATTCGGCGGGCTATCGGTAAACTGAATCGAGGCCCGCCCCGACGGGGCGCGGTGCCTCAACCGGGGCCGGGCGGGGCAGGAGGCTAGAAGAAGCGCGGGGAGCCGCTGGGGCCGCTGCTCTCGGCCTGGTCTCGTTTCGGCTCGCCGTACATGGCCTTGAGCTCCGACGGGGTGCTGCTCATGACTTCTTTCACATCCTTGTCGAATCGAACCTTGTCGGCGGCGATCTCACGCAGCGCGATCACCGGCGGCTTGTTCTTGGCGTTGTCGACAAGGGCCGTCGACCCCTTGAGGAGCTGACGGGAGCGCTGCGCGGCCAGCAGCACGAGGGCGAAGCGATTTTCGATCTGCTCGAGGCAATCCTCGACGGTTACGCGAGCCATGAACCTCCGTTGCTAACACAGTTCTTGCCGAGGCGAGAATGATGTTTCACACCTCGTGCAGACGGACCGAGTTGGTGTGCCCTTTTTCGCCGACGGGGGCGCCGTACACGATCACCACCCGGTCGCCCTTTCGCACGAGGTCGCGCTCCACCAGCCGCTGCTCGACCTGTTCGACCATCGCTTCGACGTTTCCAGGGGGTTCGAGCCGGTCGGAGCGCAGGCCCCAGTGGATCGCGAGGCGCCGCCGAGTGCTTTGGTTGGGGCAAAACGCGATCACCGGCACCTGAGGCCGGTACTTCGCGACGAGCTTCGCGGTTTTCCCCGAGGCGGTAAAGCACGCGATCAGCCGGGCGCCCGTTCGCGCCGCCGCGTTGCACGCGATGCTCGCCGTCACGTCGGGAAACGGGCTGGGGTAATCGGCCAGCGGGGCGTGGGGATGGGGGCCGTCGACCTGGTCGTTCTCCGTCTCGGAGATGATCCGCGCCATCATGGCGACGGCGGCGTCCGGATACCGGCCGATGGCCGTCTCCGCCGACAGCAGCACCCCGTCCGCGCCGTCTACGACCGCGTTGGCGACGTCGGACGCCTCGGCTCGGGTCGGGGTAGGGGCGCTGGTCATCGAGCCCAGCATCTGCGTGGCAATGATCACCGGCACCCCCTGCTGGTTGGCGAGCCGCATGATCTTCTTCTGCACCAGCGGAACCCGGGTCACCTCGATCTCCGCGCCCAAGTCCCCGCGGCGGATCATCACCGCATCCGCGCGCTGCAGAATGCCGTCGAGTCGGGCGAAAGCGTCGGATCGCTCGATCTTGGCGATGATGGGGATCTCGGCGCCCATCTCCGCTAGCCGCTCCCGAACGTGGAGGAGATCCGTCGCCTCGGCCACGTAGGTGATGGCGATGAAGTCGACCTCTTCTTCGACGGCCATACGAAGGTACGGCTCGTCGGCCGCGGTCAGCGGCGGTCCGTTCAGGGGCAGGCCGGGGTAGTGCACGGCCGTGCGCGCGCCGACCGTTCCGCCCGAGAGCGCCTCCGCTTCGATCCAGCGCTGATCGAACCGCCGGACCACGAGCTCGACCAGGCCGTCGGCCAGCTGGATCCGGTCGCCGCGCGCCATGTTGTCGTGAAAGATGTCGTGCCCGACGGGCAGGGCGTCTTCGTTACCGACCTGACCCTCGTCGGGGACCATCGACAGCATCTGACCGGTCTCCACGATGAGCTCGCCGCCTTCGATCTGCCCGACCCGAACCTTCCTGCCCGGCAGATCTACGATGACCGCGACCGGCCGGCGTTTGTCCGAAGCCAGCGAGCGCAGGCGCCGGATACGCGCGACGTGCTCCTCGATAGGTCCGAAGCTGAGGTTGAGTCGAGCCGCGTCCATGCCTTTGGCCAGCAGGCTCTCCAGAACGCCGTCGGCGTCGGTCGACGGCCCGAGGGTGCAGATGATCTTGGCCCTCCGGCCGGCTCGTAGATCCCGCCCCGCCATTTTGGCGGACGGTGCCACAGTCGACGGCGAGGGTACAGCAGGGCTTCGGAGGATGCCGCTACGCGTCGGGCGGCCGTCTTGCAATGCGGCAGCGTCTCAGTACTCGGCCGAGAATAGGGCACCATCTTCCTTAAGTTCGAGCTCCACCACGCCCGGATTGCACCGCAGAAGCAGTCGGTCGCCGGTCAGTACGAAATCGAAGTCCAGTGTTGCGTCCGGATCGCAGGACACCGCGCGCCGAATGAAGAAACGGTCGCCGGCGACCTCGGCGAACAGACTGTAGCGCCGGGCGCAGCCGCCGACGAAGGTGAATACCGCATGCGCGGGTTTGGATGGGTCGATCCGCCCGTCTTCGAATCGAGGTCGAGGCCGCCGTCGTCCGCCGCCGCCGGGCTGCGGCTGCCGGACCAGATCCCCGGCCAACAGAGCGCGTACGCTTCGGATCAACGCCGGCGCAGCCGCGTTCGCGACCTTGGTCAGGATCTTCGTGCCCTCCGTCCCTGACGCAAACCCGACCGCGCCCTCGGCGACCTTGTCGCCGGTGTCCTCTCCTTCATCGAGAAGGTGGATGGTCCAGCCGATCTCCGTCAAGCCACCTTTCAGTGCCCAGAATAGAGGTGCGGGCCCGCGCTCGTCAGGGAGCCGGCCGGGGTGCACGTTCAAACCTCCGAGTCGGGCCGCGGCCAGCACGGATCGAGACAGTAGATGCTCGAACCCGGCCACGACGTAGGCGTCGGGTTTCAGTTGCTGCAGTCGAGCCACGACCTCCCGCCGGTTCGCGTTCGAGGTTTCGAGCACGGCGATCCCCAGCGCGCGCGCGGCG
>JANQQN010000483.1 GCA_028289325.1 Myxococcota bacterium
CACCAGGCTGCTGTTCGGCGACCGCTCGATCCCGTCGTGGAAGCTGGGGAGCGCGACCGGCAGTCGGCCCGGCTTCGGCACATCGTGGTCCGCCACCTCGACGTCGCCCGTCGCGACTTCGAGCACCTCATCGGGCTCGGCGGGCGGGGGCCCCACCGACTCCGCGGCAAGCCTACTTTCGCCTTCTTCGGCGTCTTCGTTGGCCGCGGCCGGCTGGCCGGCGGACAGGACCGTCTCCGTTTCGGGGCCAAAGCTGCGGCCCTCGAACTTCGTCGTCTCGTCGACCGCGCCGGAGTACACCGCGGAGCGCCCGACCTGGGCCAGCGGATCCGGCGTATCCGCCGCGTCGCTGGGCGCCGGCTCTTCGGCCTCCGCGAACGCGGTGTCTTCGGGCGGCGGGTCACCCAGGTCAGCGGCGACAGCCGCGGGATCGGCGGGGACTTTTTCCCGGATTCGATTCAGGCGCTGGTGAGCCTCTTCGTGATGAGGATCGGCGTCCAGGATGGCGGAGAAGACGCGGGCTGCATCATCCAAACGGCCCAAGTTATCGGCATAGATATGCCCAAGCTTGAGGCGCATGTACGTGCGCAGCAGCGGATTATCGGTCGCTTCGACCACCTGTTCGTACGTATCCGCAACGACGTCCATGCGATCCGCGGCTGTACCCAATCGTAGGACTTCATCGAGCAGCTCCCGGTCGTCCGGCGTCTGTCGGACCGCGCGGCCGAGGGCCGCCAGCGCCCGCGGCAGATCCGCGAGCTCGCGCTCGTAGATGCGAGCGAGCTCACGCTCGAGACGAACGCGATGAGGTCCGACGCGTCGGTCGGTCGCCGCCTCCTCCAACACCTCCGCGAGGGCGTCGAACCGGTGCCGTTCCCGAAAGACGTCCTCGATCTCGGACAGGATTTCCGGGTTCTCGCCGTCGTCCATCAGCGCCGCCCGCAGGTAGGCCAAGGCGCGCTGCTCATCGTTGATCGGCCCCAGGTTCAGCTCGGCCAAACGAAGGGACAGGGCGGCCCTCAGCTTGGGATCGTCCTGCTGCACCAGAAGATCGCCGATCATGACCGCGACCTCCTCGAGGCGGCCTGTGCGCTCCCCGAGGTGTTGAACGCGACTGATGATGCGCAGGTTCGAAGGCATGAGACGGGCCGCTCGAAGCACCTCGTCGAACGCGGCGACGTCGTCGTCTTTGCGCTCACTGAGGAGCTCGGCAATGTACAAATGCAAGGTGGTTTGCTCACCGGCGTCGGAGCTGGTCTCCAGACGGCGACGATACAACGCGATGAGATCGTCCCACCGATTGAGGTCGTGGAGGATCAGGCCCAGGGTGAACAGCGCCCGCCGGTGGCCGCTCTGCAGGCCAAGCACCGCTTCCCACAGCTCCGCGGCCTCGGGCAGGCTCTCGAGCTCCTCCTCGTAGACGAGCGCGGCCTCGGCGAGCGCATCGACCGCGGCCTGCACGGCGTCGCGCTCGGCCAGCGCTCGGCCGCGGGCCGCGAACGCTTCGGCGTACTCCTGGTACGCCATGGAAGCACGGGCCGACTCGCGCACCGCGGCCGCCGCGTCATCGGAGGCCGGGTCCTGGAGCATGGCCTCGATCTGTTGGCCCAACGTAGACAAGCGGAAGAAAAACTACACAAAGACCGAGATCGGGAAAACGGCGGCCATGCCGGAATTCCGCTCCCGAGCCGCCGATCTTACGGGAGGGCAAAATCCAGCCGAGGGTGAAACGCCTGATCGCTGCGTTTCCCGACGAACAAGTCTGTTGTGGCGAATAGCGCAATGGCGTCATCGGCCCGGCCAAACGTTGGGCGGCGGACTGAAACCCGTAAATGCTGTCAAGGCAGGTTGTCGATTTGGTCTCGCCCCCCTTGACATCGACAACGAGGCGAGCCGCAGATGGGTGGTGCCGCAGCGCAAGTTTTGGTTCGACCTTAACGATCCGGAGGCCGCGGACCCCCACGTCGCGATCATCGGTGTTCCGTACGACGGAAGCGTCAGTCTCCGCGCCGGCGCGGCCGAGGCTCCGGCCCGGCTGCGAGCGATGTCGAAGACGTCGGATCCCATCACTCGCACCGGCCGAGACCTCATTGGCCTAGAGGTACGAGATTTTGGCGACGTACCACCGACCGATGCGCACGGCTACCCCCTGTCGCAGGCCCGCCTGCTCGAGCAGGCCAAAGAGCGCATTCTAGCCCTGCCTCCGACGGCGCTCCCCGTTCTCCTGGGCGGCGACAACTCGGTGTCCATCGCCGGCATCGATGCATTCGTCGCCCGCCACGGAACCAACGTGGGTATCCTGTGGTTCGACGCTCATCCCGACCTGTTCGCGACCTACGACGACAATCCGCTCTCCCACGCCTGCGCGCTGCGAACGCCGCTGACCAAGAATGGTCTCGACCCGGCCAAGGTCGTGCTCATCGGCACCCGCTCGTTCGCTCGGGAGGAGCTCGCGTTCATCCGGCAGTCGAACGTCCGTTTGGTCACCGCCGCCGAGTGGCACGCCCGTCCCACGGGCGAGGTCGCAGACGCGATCCGCAAGCGAATGGCGGGGTGCGACGCGGTCTACGTCGCGATCGATATCGATGGGTTCGACGCTGCGGCCGCGCCGGGGACCGGCTATCCCATGCCCGGCGGCGTGGCCACTGAGCGCGTATTCGAGCTCCTGGAGCGGGTGTTTGCCGAGTGTCCGGTCCGGGCGCTCGATATTACCGAGGTCGCGCCCCCGCTCGACGTCGGCGATCAGACCACCCTCCTCGCGCTTCAGGTCTTGCTCGAATCGATCGCCCATCGCCGGCCCTGACCCCGGGCCGACCCGTCTTCAAAACCAGCGAAATCGGTGGTCGATAATGTCGCACTTAAGCGCACCATAAGCGAGGTCACGGGCGACAACTCCCATACATCCCTTGAGGAGGATTGCTTGTGACCATGATGAACAACAGCGACACGATGTTAGCGAAGGCGGCTTTCGACAACAGCCGCTACAACACGGACGGGATCGACTTCGGCAGCAAGTACGCGTCGAACATCAAAGACGCGTTTCGTAACGACGAGCCGTGGGCGGTCGCCATCGTCGAAGCGGAGCGGGCGTCGATCGCCCGGCCGAAGTATCTGAACTCGCGAGGATTCGGGAAGAACACGCTCTACGGCGCGATGCACGCCGGCCTGCGAGTTCCGACGAAGTTCACCTCCCCCGACCCGACCGTTCGCGACAAACTCAACGAGTGGGCGCGACACTTGAACCGCGACTTCGGGCCGATGCGGACCTACTCGCCCGATGAGCTTGCGCAGCGAGCGTCGAACCTCGACGCAGCCGTCACCACCGTAGGGGCGGCGCTCGACGAGCTCGCCCAGTCGGCGGAGATCGGCGCCGACGACCTGACCAACTGGCGCCGGGTGTTGGAAGGGCTCACGTCGTTTCGAGACGCCGCCGACGGCCTACACCAAGTGCTGGTCACCGGGCCTCGCATCGACCGGGTTCACCTCGACGTCGATCCCAAGCGACACTGAGCGTGCCGTGCGGCCGCCGCCGTCGTTCGACGCCCAGGCCCGATACGGTTTGGGCCCGCGGCGCGTGCGCCGCGCCCCCGCGGATATCAGCCGGACCTTCGAGCGCTTCTGCGCGCGAAGACCCGCACCCTTGCCTTCGGGCCAGCGGTTCACCGTCACCGGCTTACGCGCGCTGATGGCCACCGTCGACGGCGCCTGGCGGCGGTCTCGTCGCCGTCAGGCGTCGTCCGGATCCAGCAACATCACTTGACGGTCGAGCTCCGCGCCTCCGCGCTCGGTCATCGTGTCGCGCGGCCCCGCCACCTGCAGGGTGAGCTGTAAAGCGGCCCGCCGCGAGTCGGGGCCGGGGAGCAGCTCGACCAGCGCCGCCCTCGCCTCGGCGGGATCGAAGTGCACGAGCCGGGTTTGCTCGGTGATCAGCCGTTGCCTCGCCGACTCGTCCAGCTCTCGAAAGTGCGGCGCGGTCCGCATGATGTTGGTCGCTTTGTTGAGACGGGCGCGCTGCATCTTGCCGCCCGCCGCTGCGATCAGGAGCAGCATCCGGGCCACCGCTTCGACGAAGCCTCCGCGGGTCATCGCCGCCCGCAGCTCAGCGACGTCGGGCGGGCTCGGCCCGACGTCGTCGGCTGCTTCCGGCTCGATGGGGTTCCACAACCGGGCCCACGGGCTGCCCCAGATCCCGAAGAACGTCATCTCGGAACACAGGTCTCGAGCCTCGGCCCAAGCGTCCCAGCTCGCCTGGATCCCGTCCGCCCACAGACGCTCGAGCTGACGAAACGGGTTGTCGGGCGGGGCCGGGGTTCGATGGCGACGAACGTGGTCCGCGATGGGGCCCACCGCCCGCACGGCGGGATTGACCTCGTCGGACATCAGGTAGCGCTGAAGCCGAAGCGGATGCGCCGCGAACATCGCGTCGGACAGGGGCTGGGTGACCACGCTTTTGACCACCGGCCGCGCGAGCTTCTCGTAGGCTCGGACCAGCTGCTGACTGAACGCGGACACCGATTCGAAATACGCCTCGTCGGCCCGGCCGTCATCGTGCACCAGCATATCGTCGAGCGTTCGGGCCTCGAACCTGAGCCAGAAGTCATCGGGATGTTCGGCGTTGGGCTTGCTGACCAGGATCATCTCGTACAGGCCAGGAGGCAGGCTCTCCAGCGCATCCAGCGTCTGGGCCATCTGGTTGTGCTCCTGGCGGGCGATCTTCGACGACACGAAGATCCCGAGATGTCCGATCTCGTCGTCGATCATGTACGCGATTCGACGTCCGAGGGCCTTGATCTCGTCAACGCTGGCGTAGGCGTCGGCGATCCAGTTGAGCGCTTGCTGGGGCGGCGTGATGTCGTCGCCGTGCGACGCGAAGACGATGACCGGGGCCTCGATCCGGCGCAGATCGATGTTTTCGTCGGGCTTGAAACCGACCTTGCCCGTAGCGAGTCGGTTTCCGATGAACAGGTTCTCTACGATCCAGCGGATCTCGCCTTCGTTCATGAAGTAGTAGCCCGACCACCACCGCTCGAAATCCAAGAACCGATCCGCTTCGTCGTCGACCTGATCGAACAAGGCGTAATACTTGCGGAACCAGGTTCGGCCGGGATTGTTCGACTCGAAGTTAAGAACGAGGTTCGCGCCGTCGAACTGACCGCTGCCGAGGTCCGACAGGACGACGGCCGGCAGCGCCCCGCCGAACAGACCGCCGAGATAACGCATCGGGTTCTTGCCTGCGACGCCCGCCCAATACGACAGCGGTGCGCCATTCACCATCACCACCCCGGTGAGCTCCGGATTGGACGCCGCGAGCAGCATCGCGGCCCAACCCCCCTGACAGTTTCCGACCACCACCGGCTTGGGCGCTTCAGGATGTCGGTGCGATACCACGCGAAGGAAATGAGCCTCGGCGTCGGTGATGTCGGCGATCGTCTGGTCGGGCTCCGGGTGAGGATGAAACGCGACGAAGTACACCGGGTGGCCGTTGCGAAGCGCCACTCCGACCTGACTGTCGGGCTTGAAGCCGCCGATGCCGGCGCCGTGACCAGCGCGGGGATCGATGATCACATACGGCCGGCGCGACGGTTCGGGGTCGTTATCCCCGATGATCCGAAGCAGAGAATAGTTCACCGGTCGATTCAGGGTACGACCGTCGATCAGGGTCTCGTAAGGAAACTTGAGCAGCGGCGGATGACCGGTGCGCTCGTCGCTCACGAACTGGTTCCCGCGCTGGCGCAAGGTATCCGCGGTGAGGACCCATCGCTCGGCAAAGTCCCGCGCGTACGGTGCCCACGCGCCGGGCGACACCATGGCCCGTTGCCACGCCATCATCCCTTCGATGGCCAGGTCGGCAAATTGTCCCGTCGTCGCGGCCAAACCGCGGCTCCGCGTTTGCCAGACCTGATTGAGCTGCGCCTGCTGCTGTCGCAACCGAGTGATCGACTCGTTCATTGCAGCGCAACATACACGGAACGAACCGCAGTGCGGCTTTTAAGTGGGAAAATGAGGCTTTCCCGCAGCAGAAATGATGCGGCGCATCATTCCTCCTTATCCGTGTTCCTACATGAACGCCGACAGGCCAGTGACCTCGCGCCCGATGACCAAGGTGTGGATATCGTGCGTACCCTCATAAGTGTAAACACTCTCAAGGTTCGACATGTGGCGAAACACGGGATACTCGTCCGCGATCCCATTCGCCCCCAAGATCTCGCGGGCGGTCCGGGCGATCTGCAGCGCCATGGCGACGTTGTTTCGCTTCGCGATGCTGACCTGAACGTGGGTATGTCGTTCGGCATCCTTGAGACGGCCGAGCTGTACGGCCAGAAGCTGCCCTTTGACGATCTCCGTGATCATGTCCGCGAACTTGGCCTGGACCAGTTGGAAACCGGCGATGGGGCGATCGAACTGAACCCGGTCCTTCGCGTAGTCCAGCGCCGCGCGGTAACACGCGATGGCTGCGCCGACCGCCCCCCACGCGATACCGAAGCGCGCTTGGTTGAGACAGCTGAGCGGACCCCGTAGGCCCCCTACGCCCTCCAGCATGTTCTCCGCCGGCACTCGGCACTCGTCGAACACCAGGCCGCTGGTCACCGACGCGCGCAGCGAGAACTTGCCTTCCACGTCGTAGGTCGTGAACCCCGGCCGATCTTTCTCGACCACGAACCCTCGGATGCTCTTCGGATCTTCGGGATTCGTTTTGGCCCACACCACGGCGAGGTCGGCCACCGAGCCGCTGGTGATCCACAGCTTCTCCCCCGACAAGACGTATTCGTTTCCGTCGCGGATCGCCTTGGTCACCATGCCGCCGGGGTCGGACCCATGATCCGGCTCCGTCAGGCCGAAGCATCCGATGAGCTGGCCAGCGGCCATCTTCGGCAGATACTTCTCCTTGAGCGCCTCACTGCCGTACGCCCAGATCGGATACATCGCCAGCGAACCCTGGACCGAAGCGAAGGACCGCAACCCGGAGTCGCCCCGCTCGAGCTCCTCCATCGCCAGCCCATAGATGACCGAAGATAACCCGGGGCAGCCGTAGCCCTTCAGGCTGGTACCCAGCAGGCCCATCTCCCCGAGCTCGGGCGCAAGCTCCACTGGGAAAGTGCCGTTGCGGTAGTGCTGGGTGACGATCGGCATCCAGCGCTGATCGACCCAGCTCGCGACGTTGTCCCGAACCAGACGCTCCTCTTCGCTCAGAAGACCATCGACGACGTAGAGGTCGGTTCCATGGAACGGCTCTGCCATGCGTTCCATGTAGCAGGCGGGCGTCTACTTGTTCGACTTCTTTCTGAGCGGGACGTCGAGCGCGGGAGGGATTTCATCGGGCCCGCCGAAACGCACCTCATAGGTCGCGTGGCCCGCCGCCTCGACCCGAAGCGTCACCGCGCCGTCTATGCGCGGGACGTCGACGAGCGTCACTTCGCGACCTTCGCCGACCTCTTTCTCGTTCACGTAGACCCGGCCCACGACGGGGAGGAACACCTTCGGGGGAAGACGCTCCATGCCCACGGTGAGGGTGTAGGTCTTGGCGCGACCGATCCCTTCCGTGATCTCCCGCAACGTGCGCTGATGCCCTTCGAGCCTGAACTCGATCCGGTGGCGACGCTCCGGCTCGACCTGCACCACGAGCGGGGTTCGACCCGGCGCCTGCACGCCGTCGACGAGGACGATGGCCCCCGGCGGCTTCGACGACAGCTTCAGCCGGGGCCAGAATACTTGGGTGAACAGGATCGCGTAGACGAGCCCGGTGAGAAGCCCCACCGCGACCAGCATCGTCCCCACCAACATGCCGTTGCGCTCCCAGAATGTGGGCGCATTCGGCGGCTGGCGGGCGTAATAGGTCGCTGGCGGGATGGTCCCTGGCCCCGGCTTCTGCGCGGTACCGTAGTGGACAGAGGGCGGCGCCTGGCTGCGGGTCGCAACGGCTCGTCGTGCCGCCGCGTCATCGTCCCACGACAGCGCGCTGGGCCCGAGTTCGCCGGCGATCCAGCGGCCGGTGTTGGACCCGACGTCCTCGACGAGCTGATGGGCATTCTGCGACGGGTTCCAGCCCCCACGAGGGTCGCCGGACATCGACCCGGCCATCGGGGGCGGCTGTTGGTGGACCCGCGAGGGCGCGACCGGTCCCGGTGGACCCCCCTCGCCGGCCAACGGGTTCTCGGCCTCGACGATCCGAGAGACTTCGCCGTCGGCCCCCATGAGCACGCGAATGGGGCCGTTGGACGTCGCGCGGATCGACGGGCTGCGCGGAGGAACCGACAGCAGCGCCTCCACCGACACGCGGTCCTCGGACGGCGCTGGCCCCGCCCGCCCAGGCTCGAGGCCCAGATCGCTCGACGCGGCCTCGATGGTTTCGGCGTCCAGTCGTGACGGCTCGACCGGCCCGTCGCTGCCGGGTAGCGGGGCGAGGGCATCCATCGCTTCGGCTTTGTCCGTCTGTCGGCCCCCGGCCCCGTACATCGGAATGACCGTCGATACGTCGTCGTCGGCGAGAAAGGTCGGCGCCTCCGGGCCGGACTCGACGATGGGTGGGAGCTCTTCGTGGGCGGGGTCACCGGCGGCGGGAGGGAAGCCGCCGGCGACGGTCTTGCCGCCGTCAGGCCGAGACTCGCTGAGCTCGTCTCGACGGACCTGCACCCCGGACGGCGCCTCG
>JANQQN010000505.1 GCA_028289325.1 Myxococcota bacterium
AGGCGCCGGTCGTCCGCCGGACGGCGCCCGCCTCGTCCTCATTCGACGGCGACGCCGCCCTGGCGTGGCCGAGCCCACAGACGCCCGGGGATCTGACCCGGGCCGCCGTCGACGCGGCGGGCAGGGGCGCTCGGATGGAGGCGATCACCGCGGCGTGGATCGCGGCCACCGCCCAGGGCGATGAGCCGAAGCTGGCGCGGCCGGTCCACGCCCGCCGGCGGGCCGAAGGATTCGAGGCCCTGCGCGACGCCAGCGACGGCTATCGCGACGCTCGGGGGCATCGGCCCCAGGTGCTGCTGGCCAAGCTTGGTCCCCTCGCCGAACACACCGCGCGGGTTATGTACGCCAAGAACTTCTTCGAGGCGGGGGGCATCGAGGCGATCGACGCCCGGCCCATCGAAACGCCGGACGCCGCCGCCACCGTCCGCGCCGAACACCCGGACGCCAGCCTGGCCGTCCTGTGTGGCGCCGACGCCCGTTACGCGGCCGAGGCGGCAACCACGGCGACCGCGCTGAAGCAGGCCGGCGTCCGAACCCTGTACCTCGCGGGGCGACCGGGCGACCACGAAGCCGCGTTCCGTGCCGCGGGCATCGACGAGTTCATCTACATCGGCGTCGACGTTCTCGACGTTCTGCAGCGGGCCCACGCCCACCTCACGTCCGCTTCCGAAGGAGACCCCCAGTGAGCGCCTTGCCCGACTTCACGAAGATCCCGCTCAACGACCCGAACGGTTCCGCCCCCATCGACGAGCCGACCTGGCGCGCCGCGTTCACGGAGGCGGCCCAGGCCAGCCCTTCGGACCGGGTGTGGACGACCCCGGAGAAGATCCCGGTCAAGCCTCTGTACACCCCCGCGGACCTCGAAGGGCTCGATCACCTCGACACCGTCCCCGGGGCCCCACCTTTTTTGCGCGGCCCGTACGCGACGATGTACGCCACCAAGCCGTGGACCATCCGCCAGTACGCAGGCTTTTCGACGGCCGAGGCCTCCAACGCGTTTTATCGGCGCAACCTCGCCGCGGGCCAAAAGGGCCTGTCGGTCGCCTTCGACCTCGCGACCCACCGCGGCTACGACAGCGACCACCCTCGGGTCGCCGGTGACGTAGGCATGGCCGGGGTGGCCATCGACAGCATCATCGACATGAGGACGCTCTTCGACGGCATTCCTCTGGACCAGATGAGCGTCTCGATGACCATGAACGGCGCCGTGCTGCCGGTGATGGCCCTGTATGTGGTGGCGGCCGAGGAGCAAGGCGTGAAGCCCGCTCAGCTGGCGGGGACTATTCAGAACGACATTCTGAAGGAGTTCATGGTCCGCAACACGTACATCTATCCGCCCCATCCCTCGATGCGGATCATCTCGGACATCTTCGCCTTCACGTCGAAGCATATGCCCCGGTTCAACAGCATTTCGATCTCGGGCTACCATATGCAGGAGGCGGGGGCGACGGCAGACCTGGAGCTCGCCTACACCCTCGCCGATGGTGTCGAGTACACGCGGTGTGGAATCGACGCCGGCCTGTCGATCGACGGTTTCGCGCCCCGGCTGTCGTTCTTCTGGGGCATCGGAATGAACTTCTTCATGGAGGTCGCGAAGCTGCGGGCCGCGCGCGCCCTGTGGGCGAAGCTGATCAAGCCGTTCGAACCGAAGAATCCGAAGTCGCTGTCCTTGCGGACCCACTGCCAGACCTCCGGATGGAGCCTGACCGCCCAAGACGTCTACAACAACGTGATCCGGACCTGCGTGGAGGCGATGAGCGCCACCCAAGGCCACACCCAGTCTCTACACACCAACGCTCTCGACGAAGCGCTGGCCCTGCCCACGGATTTTTCGGCCCGGATTGCCCGCAATACGCAGCTCTTCTTGCAGCAGGAGTCGGGGACCTGTCGGGTCATCGATCCATGGGCCGGTAGCTACTACGTCGAGCGCCTCACGCGGCAGCTGGCCGAGCGGGCCTGGACCCATATCTCGGAAGTCGAAAACGAAGGTGGGATGGCCAAAGCCATCGAAGCCGGCATCCCGAAGCTCCGAATCGAAGAAGCCGCCGCCCGTACGCAAGCGTGGATCGATTCCGGCCGCCAGACGGTGGTCGGGATCAACAAGTATCGCTTGGACGAAGAAGAAAAGGTCGAGGTGCTCAAGGTTGACAACTCGGCGGTGCGCGGCCAGCAGATCGCCCAGCTGGAGCGGCTGAAGGGTGAGCGCGACGAACGACGGCTGAAAGAGCGACTGGATGCCCTCACCACCGCTGCCGAGCGGGGGGAAGGCAACCTGCTCGCGCTGGCGGTCGACGCCGCCCGCGACTCGGCGACGGTGGGCGAGATCTCGATGGCCCTCGAGAAAGTTTATGGGCGCCACAAAGCCACCACCGTAGGCATCACCGGCGTGTATCGTGCCGAGGTGGCTGACCCCGACCAAAACCTCACCACGGTCCAAGACAAGGTTCGTGCGTTCGAAGACGCCGAAGGCCGCCGACCCCGCATCCTGATCGCCAAGATGGGCCAGGACGGCCACGACCGCGGCCAGAAGGTCATCGCGTCGGCGTTCGCGGACATCGGTTTCGACGTCGATATCGGACCGTTGTTTCAGACCCCCGACGAAACCGCCCGGCAGGCGGTGGAAAACGACGTTCACGTCGTCGGGGCGAGCTCGTTGGCCGCCGGTCACCTGACCTTGGTCCCCGAGCTTCGCCAGGCCCTCGCCGACCTCGGGCGGCCGGATATCCTCGTCGTCGTGGGCGGCGTCATCCCCCCCGACGACTACCAGGCCCTGCGCGATGCCGGGGCGGCGGCGATCTTTCCTCCCGGGACGGTGATCAGCGAAGCGGCCGGGGAGCTGCTCGATGAGCTTCTGCCCGCTGACGCGGCGCCGAAGGCCGACGGCTCGTGAGCGGCCGCCGTACCTACGACCTCAACGAGCTCGTGCCCGCGGTCCAACGAGGCGAACGGCAAGCCCTCGGCCGGGCCATCACCCTCGTCGAGAGTCGTCGCGCCGACCACCGAGCGCTCGCGCAAACCATGCTTCTGCAGCTGGCCGAGCCGTCGGCCAATGTGACCCGCGTGGGCATCACCGGGGTACCCGGCGTCGGCAAGTCGACGTTTATCGAAGCCTTCGGCCTGAACCTCATCGAGCGCGGGCATCGGGTCGCGGTCCTCGCCGTCGACCCCAGCAGCAGCCGAACCGGCGGCAGCATCCTCGCCGACAAGACCCGAATGCAGGAGCTCAGCCGAGACCCGAGGGCGTTCGTGCGCCCGTCGCCGTCGTCGGGAACGCTGGGCGGCGTCACCCGCACGACCCGGGAGACGATGACCCTCCTCGAAGCGGCGGGCTTCGACGTCGTATTGGTGGAGACGGTCGGCGTGGGTCAGTCGGAGACCTCGGTCGCCGACATGGTCGACTTCTTCTTGGTTTTGATGCTGGCCGGCGCCGGCGATGAGTTCCAAGGGATCAAAAAGGGCGTCCTCGAGCTCGCGGACATGTTGGCCGTCAACAAGGCCGACGGCGACAACGCCATCCGGGCCAGAGAGGCGGCCGCGCGTTATCGGAGCGCCCTCGCAATGATGGCCCCCCGCACGACCACTTGGCGGCCGCCGGTCGTCACGTGCTCGGCTCGTGACAACACCGGGGTGCTCGAGATCTGGGAGCGGATCCAGGATCACCGTCAACGCCTCGACGAAAGCGGAGAGCTGGCCGCCAATCGCGCCCGGCAGCGGCGAGGATGGATGTGGTCCATGGTGCAAGACGCGCTGCTTCGGTCGCTCGACGAGCAGCGCGAGGTTCGGACGCTTCGGCGTCGGTTCGAGACCCAGCTCGACGCTAACCAGACGACGCCAGCCCTCGGCGCGCAGGCGATCCTCGACGCCTTTCGGTGGCCGCCGCCCGGCGACGACGTCGCTTAGACACCGCTGCCGGGATGGGGTAAGCGGAGCCCATGCGGCTCAATCGTTCGTCGTACGCTCTTGTCTCGCTGGTGCTGGTGGCCGCGGGGGTCGGGCCCGCGGGGTGCCGACACGACCCGAGCGCGCCCTCCGAAGCCACGCCCGCCTCGAAGCCTGAACAGACCGAGCCCGCGCTCGTTCCGACCTCTCGTCCGGCCGCGGCCAGCGAGGCGGCGCGGCCACCGCTGGCCTCGGTGACCGACGGATGGTGGCGGACGGCGGTGTTCTACGAGATCTTCGTGCGCAGCTTCAAGGACGCCGACGGTGACGGCGTAGGCGACTTCGCGGGCCTCACCGCCCAGCTCGACTACCTGAACGACGGGGACCCGGAAACCTCCAGCGACCTCGGCGTCGACGCGCTGTGGTTGATGCCGATCAAGAAGTCGCCCAGCTATCATGGCTACGACGTCACCGACTACCAGGCCGTCAATCCCGATTACGGCACCATCGAAGACTTCGACCGGCTGCTGGCGGCGGCCCATGCGCGAGGCATCAAGGTGATCATCGACTTCGTCCTCAACCACAGCTCCTCGAAACACCCGTGGTTCAAGCAATCGCGATCCCCGGACTCCAAGTATCGCGACTACTACGTGTGGCGAGACCGCCCCGACGACCGGTGGAAGCGCCCCTGGGATGGCGCCCCGGTGTGGCACAAGACGCGCTCCGGATACTTCTACGGCCTGTTTTGGAGCGGAATGCCGGACCTCAACCTGGCCCATCCCGAAGTCGAGGCCCATATGGTCGACGCGATGCGCTTCTGGCTCGACCGCGGGGTCGACGGCTTTCGGGTGGACGCGGTCCGTTATCTCCATCAGACCGACGACGGTCAGATCGCCGATGTCCCCGCGACCCACGCCTTCGTCAAGAAGCTGCGCCGCCGTCTGGCGGACTATCCGAACGCGGTCTGGATCGGCGAAGCGTGGACCGACATGACCAAGGTCGCGAAGTACTACGGCGACGGAGGCGACGAGTTTCAGCTCGCTTTCTCGTTCGACATCGCGAGCGCGATCATCGAAGCCGTGAACGACGGCAACCGTGCGTCCCTCAACCAAGCATTGGCGACGGCCGACACCGTCATGGCGGACCGGGGCTTCGAAGCGCCGTTCCTGACCAATCACGACATGCCCCGGGTCATGCGCAGCCTCGGCGGAGACCCGGGCGCGATGCGGGTGGCCGCGGCCACCATGATGGCCATGCCCGGTACCCCGTTCATCTATTACGGCGAAGAGATCGGCATGCAGGGCGGCCCTCTCCCCCGCGACGAAGACAAACGAACCCCCATGCGTTGGACGGACAGCCAACCCGGCTTCGGATTCACAACCGCGGCCAAGACGTGGCATCCGGGCACCGAAGCGAGCGGGGTCTCGGTCACGGCGCAAAGAGGGCGAGAGGGCTCCCTGTGGACCCTGTACCGCGACCTCATCGCGCTACGCCACGACCACCTCGCGCTCGCCGATGGCGAGACGGCGACCCCGGTGGTCAAGGACGGCGGCCGCGGCGTCGTCGCCATCCTGCGCCGATCCGGAGATCAACGCGCGCTGTTCGTCGCTAACCTCCATACCGAACCCGCACCAGCGTTCACCATCGATGTCGAAGCCCGCCCCCAGGTGTTAATGCAGGAGGGCCTCGAAGGGTCGCCGGCCGCTCGCGACGGGGGGCTTCGTTTTGATGGCCTGGGCCCGCGCGGGTTCGTGTACCTGACGCTGTAGGCGCCTTCGGCGACCGGCGCCCCCGCGCCGGTTCAGCCGAGACCGGGCATCTTGGCGACCACCACGTCGAGCTCCCGAACCGAAGGCGGCTGACTCAGCAGCGAAGACCACCGCGCCTTCAAGAGGTCGGCGATCCGCCCCTCGAAATGCGCCTTGCGCCCCTGCTCGTCGGGAAAGACGTCGAAGATGAAGAACGTCCGCTCATCGTGGCGGACCGCGAACCATGCGATCGTTTCCGCCTCGTCCTGCGCCAGGGGCAGCGCCTCCTCGAGGAATGAGCGTACGGACTCCGCCTGATCCTCTTTCGCTACCAGCTTCACCAAGAAACCGACTTTAACCATCGTGTACCCTTTCTGGTCGGCGACCGCGGCCCAGGCTCCCCTGATTGGCCGTCTCCGGCCATTGGCAAAATAGACAACAATGATACGGTTATGGCCATGCGCGTGGACGTGTTGGTGTTCGACGGGGTCTTCGATCTCGGGCTCGCGGCGCTGGTCGATACGCTGGCCGCGGCCAACGAGCTGTCGCCTCGGATCACGGGTCTCAAACTATCGTTCGACGTCCGTAAGGTCGGTTTTCGGCGCCGCGTTCGCACCGGGCAGGGGCACGGGGTGGCGCTGCAGCGGCCGCGCTCCCGAGCCGACGTCACGATCGTCGCCGGCCTGGGATGCCGCACGGTCGCCGCGCTGGAGGACATCTTGGCCCGACCGGACCTCCGATCCGCCACCGACTGGCTTCGGCGCGACCCGTCCTCGACAGTCCTCGCGGCGTGCACGGGAACGTTCGTGGTGGCCGAAGCGGGCCTCCTCGACGGCCACATGGCCACGACCACGTGGTGGCTAGCTTCCCCGTTTCGAGCGCGATATCCGTCGGTCGCGCTCGATCCACGGCGGATGGTCGTCGAGTCCGGGCCGTTCGTCACCGCCGGCGCCGCGCTGGCCCATCTCGACCTCGCGCTGTGGTTGATCCGGTCGCGGTCCCCGAGTCTAGCGGACCTCGTCAGCCGCTATCTGATGATCGAAGCCCGCGCCACCGTCGCCCTGCATGCGATCCCCGACCATCTCGCTCACGCCGACCCCGTCGTCCGTTCGTTCGAGCGATGGGCCCGGGACCACCTTCGCGACGCGCCGTCGATGCGCGACGCCGCCCACGCGATCGGGACCAGTGTCCGTACGCTCGGCCGCCGGACGAAAGCCGTGTTGGGCAAGACGCCGGTGGGGTATCTGCAAGACCTTCGCATCGAGCACGCCGTCCACCGCCTGCGCACCAGCGACCTATCGGTCGACGAGATCGCGGGTGAGGTCGGGTACGCGGACGCGGTCACCTTGCGGAACCTCCTGCGTCGAAAGACCGGCCGCGGCGTTCACGAGCTGCGCCGCCGCTGATGATCGTCGGCCCGCCGACCCCGGAGGGGCATGGCTACCGCCAGGGCAGCTGCTTTCGGTACGACCAGTACCACTCGGCATCTTCGGCCAGCTCGCTCAGCGCCGCCGAATCGTCGTCGGTCCATTCAATGTTTTGGGCGGAGAGATTGCTGGCCACCTGGGCTTCGGTCACCGCGCCCATGAGAACCACGTCGACCCACGGCTGCGCGAGCGCGGCGGCGATGGCCCACGCGTCGACGGTCGTCCGGTGGCGGGCGACGGCCCGGTCGATGGCTAGGGCCGCCCCGTCGCTGAGGGTCGAGCGACCGCGTTCGGTCAGTCGCCCGTTGGCGAGGCTCTCTTTGATGATGACCCCCAACCCCGCTTCGCGCGCTTCGAGCAGCGCGGCCCCCACCGAAGGCTCGAGGGGATTCCACGTCGCCTGCACAGTATCAAACAGCCGATGACCGTCGCGGTGGACGGCGACCGCCTTGTCGAGGGTGTGGGCCTGCTTGGGCCCGGTCAGGCTGAGCCCGATCTTGATTCCATGGGCGGCCTTGAGACCGGCCATCGCGTCGAGAACCTCGTCGTTGTCGAGAACGCCGCTGTCGAGACTGGCGGAGTGGACCTGGTAGACGTCGAGGTACTCCCAAAGCTGCTGCCGGGTGAGCGCCCACTGCTGCCGAAGACGAGCCACCGAGTGTTCCTTGACCTCGTGGGTATCCGCTTCGATTCGCCAGTCGGCGGTGTACGTGTAGCCCCACTTGGAGCTGACGACGACATCTCCCGGGTCGAGGTCCCGGCGGTCCAACCACTGGCGGAGAAACGCTTCCGCCCGGCCGTAGGATCGGGCCACGTCGAAGACCCGAACCCCAGCGTCATAGGCGGCGTCGAGGACCGCATTGGCCTGCGCCTGCAGCGCATCGACGGAACGGTCGGCGGGCAGATCTTCCTGGCGGCCGAGGGTGATGTAGCCGGGTCGTCCCAGCGCCGCCAGGCCGAGCCCCATCCGGGTCACTTCGAGGCCGGTCCGGCCCAGGCTGCGATCTTTGCCCACGTCTTAGGTGTAGAGCGTCGGGGGAGGGGGCGCTAGTTATTCGCAGGTCGGCGCCCGCTTGAGGGCGCCTTCGGGCCATGATACCGCGCTCCAATGCGGCTGTACGGGTATTGGCGCAGCACCGCGAGCTGGCGAGTTCGTCTCGTCCTCGCGCTCAAGGAGGTCGAATACGACAACCATCCGGTGCACCTCGTGCGAGACGGTGGCGAGCAGCGGACCGACGCCTACCGTCGCAAGAACCCGATGACGCAGGTCCCCCTGTTGGAGTGGGAAGAAGACGGTCGCACCCGTCGACTGTCGCAGTCCGTAGCCATCTGTGAGCTATTGAACGAGCGCTATCCGGAGCCTCCCCTGCTGCCCCCCTCCCTCGAGGGCCGAGCGACCGTTCGCCAACTCGTCGAGGTGGTGAACGCAGGTATCCAGCCGCTTCAAAACCTCCGGGTGTTACAGGAGCTGTCCGCAGCCGGCATGGACCGGGACGAGTGGGGGGCCCGGTGGATCGAGCGAGGATTCATTGCCCTGGAAACGATGCTCCAGGAGACCGCGGGCGCGTACGCGTTCGCCGACGAACTGACCCTGGCCGACGTCTTCGTCGTCCCCCAGGTGTATAACGCCCGCCGATTCGGGGTGAAGATGAGCCGCTTCCCGACGATCGAGCGCGTCGACGCCGCGTGTGCGGCGTTGCCGGCTTTCGCCGCCGCGGCGCCGGACCGTCAGCCGGACGCGCAACCGTAGGACCCCCTAAATCTCCTCGCAGGTCTTGTTGACCTCGACGTACTGCGTGGAGCGACAGGCCCGCACGTCGGCGATCACCCCCTGCACGAAGGCATCGGCCTCGGCGAGGACGTCCGGCGGGTTCGGCCATTCATACTCGGCCTCGAAACCGCCGTCTCCATCGCGCTCGACCACCACCCACGATGTTCCGCCGTCGGCGCAGTTCGGGCAGCCATAGCGCTCTTGCAGATCGACGCCCTTCAGCGCCGCGGCCAGAGCCCGCGCCCGATCGTGGCCGGCCACGGTGAGGGTGGCAAAGGTCGTCTCACAGGTGGGGTCGGCGGGAACGTTGGTGCAGACCCGCACCTCGACCACGTCGCACGGGTTGGCCACCCGCAGCGGGCTGGCCTTGATGGTGAGGTTGGTGAGGCACTTGCCCGCGCAGAACCCAAAGTCCGATCCGCCGTCGATGATCTTCGTATCGTGCGCTTGATCCTCGCACCAGCCAACGGTTACCCCGCACTCGCCCGGTGCCGATACATCGACCCCCGCTGCATGCGCATCGCACGCGTTGCCGTACGTCTGACCATCACAGCCGCACACCGGGTCGTAGATCCTTGGGCACCCTCCCGGCCTCGGCCGACAGACGCCGGTTTGGTCGGCGGCGCCGCACACCGCCTGGTCGTCTTCGAAATCGCAGAAGAACGCGGGCTCGCACAGAAGACCGGTCGGGCCACCGCAAACGGCCGGCTCGGATGGCTCCACGCAGGTCGCTTCACACGCGGCCTTGGTCCGGAAGTTATTGTCGTTGCCTTCACAGCCGCCGTAGGTGAAGGGCTCGCACGCGCCCGTATGGGTATCGAACGCCCAGCGCGGCATCGCTGCTTCGCACGAGCCAGGATCCGCAGGCATCGAGCACTGCTCGCCCACCGACAGATCCCCCATCTGTCCCTGAGGCCCCTGAAGAGACGGGCTTTCGCGCTCGGCGCCACTACATCCGAGCCCGGCCGCATACGCGGCCAGAACCATCGCCGTTAACTGGGTGGTTCGCTGCATGCTGAGCCTGAAAAGCAACCTGCGTGCCGGTGCTGCGGTCATTCTAAATCGCACCGAACGACGAATCCAGGACGGATAGTGGGGCTTCAGCCCTCAGATCTCTGAGGTTTATGACCGGGTCCCCGGTCCCGCTTCCACCGAAGCGGTGGGCTAACCGCCCGGACGGTGCTCCGTTCTGACCACCGAACCGCACGCTTAATGGCCTCCCCTGCCCGCGCCGAAACGCTTGGCGACCCGGTTGTAACGGGCACGCCCGAGCTGGCAAGAAAGTCGTGATGAACGCTTCGAACGCGAAGAGCCGTCGGCAACAGATCGAGACCATCTGCGCCGAGATGGGACTCGACCGCTTCGCCGCGAAGACCGTTGAGAAGTGGATCGAGCTCGACCCTTCGACTTGGCCCTCATGCTGTCTAAGTGGGTGCGATCCATGCAACGACGTGCTCCGCGCGGCAGCTCGTAAGGTCCTCGCCGCGCAAAAGCCATGAGCCCTGAGGCCGGATACCGTCGCCGAGGGCACCCGGCTGTGTTAGTCGATGCCGATGTCGCGACTATGGACCCGTATCGGTATTGCCCTGGCTTGCGCCACGCCCGCGGCTTCGGCGTCGGGGGAGCCACCGGCGAAGGCCGACGACGCCACTGCGCCGCCTCGCATCAAGGCGCGACCGCAACCTCCTCAGCGCTTTGACCTCAGCAAGCTCAAGGGCCGACTCAAGGAACGCCTGCAGCCGGGCTTGACCACGGGTGGACCGGTGTCCATCACCGAGCGCGCCGCTCTCGAGCGCCGGCGAGCCTCGCTCGAGGCCCAGCGATACTTCGGCGACCGGCAAATTCCCGCTGCGTATTTCCAGGAGAAGAAGCGATACGCGGAGCGAGTCGCCAAGATCGAGCGGATCATCGCGGTGGCGACCGAAGTCGATGACGCGAAGACCGCGAAGCGGGCCAAGGAGTTCCTGAGCGAAGAGCGACGCCGCCATCAAGCGTGGGTCGACGACTTCGTCCGTCGGGTCAAAAAGCCGCACGAGGGGCGCAAGGAGATCACGGAATGAGATTTGGACACATCTGGCCCTGGACGAAC
Organism: Myxococcota bacterium; assembly: GCA_028289325.1. Classification (GTDB taxonomy): domain Bacteria; phylum Myxococcota; class Kuafuiibacteriia; order Kuafuiibacteriales; family Kuafuiibacteriaceae; genus JANQQN01. Next base: position 10,915 of record JANQQN010000505.1, read on the forward strand.
GTAGGCCTCCTCGTCGGGGCGTTGGCCGCGGGCGCGGGGTGCAAGAAGACGCCCGAGGCCGAGCCGGCGGCCAAGCCGATGGCAGAGACCCCACCGAAGCACACGGGGAAGGCCGATACCGAGACCTCGACGACCAGCCTGCGCGTCCGTGGACCGCGGATGCGGGACCGACTACCCGTGCCTGCCGACTTCGTGGAAGAAGCGAAGGCGACGATCAACAAGAGCAACTATCGAAGCGTGCTCGAGGGCCTCGAGCGAGACTACGCCACGGAGTAGGGTGAGGGAGGCGCGAGAGTGAGCGCGCTCGGACGACGCGCTCACTCCCGCGAAGCGTTCATCTAACGCGGAATCCGATCACGGGCAGAAGCTAGCCAGCGCCTCGATGTTCAAGTCGCACAACGAGCCGCCTTCGTCGTTGGTCACGTTGATCAAGGTGAGGCCCTGAATGGAGCCGTCCGGCGTGCTGAACGACACCGCACCCAGCTGCCGGCTCCCGGCTCCGGTCGACAAGCCCGACCAACTGTAGTCGATCGTGCCCGTCGCGCCGCTGACCGCGCTCGCGGGCGCGTCGTCGATGCTGAAGTTGCCCACGACGTTGTCGATCCCGAACGCCTGGAAGAACACCGCGACGCCGGCGGGCAATGCATCTTGCGTGTCCACCGCGTGGGTGATCACGAGGTAACCGGTGCCGCCGGCGATGTCCGTGTTGGTCTGGGGGAACGCCACCTCGACCGACTCTTTCGACCCGGGACCAGTGCTGGAGTCGATCAGCCCGCAGCTGAAAGCCTCGCAGAAGTAAAGGTACAGATCGACGTTGTCGTCGCCGGATGTGTAGGGGTCGTCCGTCGACCACCGAGCGAACGCCGTGCCTCCGCCCAACGCGCCGAAGAAGGCGTTCTCACCGGTGACCAAGAAGTCGAAGGTATCGTCGGGGTCGTCCACGTTGATGGTCGAGAAGAGGATGGGGTCATTCAGGCCATGCACCTGCGGCGTGTAATCGCCGGTGTAGCCGAACGTGAAGTCGAAGCTCCCCGAGCCCTCAGGACCGGTCTGCGTCTGCTCCACCGGAACCTCGAACGCCCGGGCCCGGGCCGCGATCGGACTGCGCACTTCGTGACCTCGACCGTCCCGCCAGGTGATGGCGCCAAAGCGCCACTCTCCGGGCGTCGCATCGGTCACCTTGACCTCGACCTGGAACGACTTCGACTCCCCTTCCCGCAGCCGGAGGACATGCGGATGTACCCGGATCTCGAACCCTTCCGGCGCCTCGATGTGGGCGCGGTACTTCACTTTCCGGCCCCGCTTGCGGTCGTCGTCATCGTCATCGTCGTCGCCGCCGCCCCAGCCGAACAGCCACTTGAGCCACCACCGCGGCCGGAGCCGCTTGAAGTCTTCGACCGCGGTGACGGTTCGGGTCACGGTCTGGCTGCCGAGCACCTCGCCCAGCGCGACGGCCGGGTAGTTCAGGTCTTCGGGCGCGAAGGACTTGCCGGCCGCGGCGAGGGCGGCGCAGTCGAACTCTCCGCCGAAGATGCCCTGACCACACGCGTAGGCCGCGTAGTCTTCGGCGTCGGCTTCGTACACGAGGCCGGGGTCGAGGGCGTCTTTGGGCACCACCATACCCGCGCCGATATCGAATGGATCCGCCGCCTCATCCTGGAAAGTTTCCAGGATGTTCTGCCGGCCGGTGGTCATGTACGCCGAGCGCACGGCGGCCGGCGACCAGTCGGGGTGCGCTTGCTTGAGCAGCGCGAACAAGCCCGCGACGTGGGGGCTCGAGAACGACGTGCCGCTGATGGAAGAGAAGAGCTCGTCGCGGGTGTCGATCCCGCCCAGCGGCGAACCGGCCGAAAGAATCTGCACGCCCGGCGCGGCAACGTCGGGCTTGAAGAGGTTGTTGGTGAAGCCGTTCGGACCCCGAGACGAGAAGCCCGCCATCCGGTCTCCACGTGGCTCCGAGACATCCGGGCTCAACAGGCCCGCGACCGACTCGCCGCCGGCCAAGGTATTCTGGATGAGGTCGCCGTCGTTGAAGCCGATCATGACGCCCGGGATGGTGATGGGACCGGTCAGCCCGCCCATGACGATGGGATCGATTCGGAACGGGTCGGTGCCGTCATTGTACACCACGATGGCCACCGCGCCCGCCGACTGAGCGTTCAGGTACTTCTCGTTGAAGCCGCACCCGCCGCGGATGACCAGCGCGATCTTGCCCGTGAGGTCGTTGTCGATGCCCGTCGGGTTGCCGTCAGCGTCGGCGCCACAGGCGTTGAGGGGCTCCGCCACCGCGAGGTCGGCGTTGATATCACCGGAATCGGCCAGGGTCACCGGGCCTGCCCCTTCAAGGGCGATGTAGAACGAAGCGATCGAATCCGGGGCTTCGACCTGGAGCCCGATGGCGCTGACGCCGGGATCCTGCATCGCCGCCACCGCGGTGACCCACGGCGCGGACGCGGGCGAGCCCACGGTCTCGGGGGCCGAGCCGTTATTGCCGGCCGAGGTCGCCACGTAGATGCCCGCGTTCGTGGCGTTGAGCAGCGCGAGGTCAAATGGGTCACCCAGCGTCGGGTTATCGCTCCCCAACGAGAGGTTCATGACGTCCACGCCGTCAGCGATGGCCTGCTCCACGGCGGCGATGAGATCGACGTTGGCGCAGGTACCCGTCGGGGCGGTGGGAACGGACCAGCACACCTTGTAGTGCGCAATGCGGGCGCGAGGCGCGGTGCCGGAGATCTCACCGGCGTCGACGCCGTTTTCTTGGGCCGGGGTCTCGGCGTTGCAGGCGGCGGTGCCGGCGACGTTGGTGCCGTGGTCACCGAACGGACCACAGTCGCGCGCCGACAAACACTCGCCAGGGCTCAAGCCTTGGTTCTCGGCCTCAGGGTCGAGGAAGCCATCCACATAGAAGCGGGCCGACAGGAGCTTGTTGTTGCAGTGGAACGGCGCGTCTTCCGGATTGAAGGCGGTGTCCCCGAACTGGCACGAGTCGGGTCCGTTGGCCCCGGTGAACGTCTCGGGCGGATGACCGTAAGGCACCTTGCGGCCGCGGTCGCCACGAATCCGCGTCGGCCGGTCCTCGAAGCAGGGATGCTCGGGCCAGATGCCGCCGTCGAGAACGGCGATCACGACGTCGTTGCCGGTCACCCGGCGGCGCCAGGGCCCACGACGCTGGTTGAGGCCGAGGAACTCAGGCGTGTTGTTGGTATCGAGGTTGTAGGTCTTGAACGGAAATACGTTGACGACGTCGTTTCGGCTGCGTAGCGCCGCGATTTGCCCTTCACTGAGCTTGGCTGCGAAGCCATTGACGGTAATGCCGTAGTCGTAGATCTTCTGCGCCCCGACGGCCGCCGCCGCTTCATCATGGTCAGCCTTCAGCTGAGCGAGATAGTCGGAAACCGCCTTGTCAGCCACGTTTAGCTTAGCGCCGGGCGTGGGCCGGGTGCCGACAAACTCGGCGGCCGGGGCCGCCTTCATCTGAACGATATAGGTGTCTTGCCCCGTAGTGGGCCGAAACTGGGCTTGCGCCGGCACCGCCAGCGCAACGGCGCCGAAGAGCGCACTCGCACTCATCAATGCCCCGATTGGCTTCATGTTCGTTCCTCCCATGGATGGAATCCCTGGTATCCGGCGATCAGCATCCGAGGCTGGACCACCGTTGTGTGCGCACGCACTCCGGGGCTCCATGGGATTTCGACCTGCCTAAGTCAACCCAGATACTTTTGGCTCGACACCACTACGCGACCGCCGGAACCTGCGGTCCGCGCGATCACTTACGGACCCCCGTGGATGCCATGCGATCGCCGAGATCGGGTAGGGATATCTTCAATGACCTGAGCAGGGCTGCCGAGGAACCGATCAGGCGCGAACGATGCCTAAGCCGAAGTCACGATTACATTCGAGAGAGCTCAAGGGAGGCATCAGGTCTTCACCCGTCCCTTACCCGATCGCCAAGAATCATCGGTTCGTGAAAACCAGGTGCGGAATCCCAGTCCGTCGGCGTCGCGCCCACCGTCACGCCACCGGAGGACGACGAAAGCCCTCACCGGGAGCCGGAAGGCTCCGGAAAGCATGTGATTTGCATTTAAGACGAAGTTGCGGAAGTTGTCGGCGACCGAACCGGCCCGAAGACGGCGCTACATGTTTCGCCGGTATTGCCCGCCGACCTCGTACAGCGCCTGAGACATCTGGCCGAGCGAGCAGGCCTGGCTCGCAGCCATGATACCCTCGAAGACGTTTCCGTGCTGAAGGGCAGTGGTCTTCAGCTCCGCTAATCGGGCTCGACCGAGCTCTTCGTTGTAAGCCTGGAAAGCCAACTTGCTGTCGATGGCATACCGCTTCTCGGCGTCGTGAGACCGGATGACTTCCGCGGGCACGATGGTCGGAGAGCCCTTTTCGTCGAGGAACGTATTGACCCCGATGATCGGCAGCTCGCCGGTGTGCTTGAGCGTCTCGTAGTGCATCGACTCGTCCTGGATCTTCGAGCGCTGGTACATGCGCTCCATAGCGCCCAGCACGCCGCCCCGGTCCGAAATACGACGGAACTCGGCAAGGACCGCTTGTTCGACCAGGTCCGTGAGCTCTTCGATGATGAACGCACCCTGCAGCGGGTTCTCGTTCGTCGCCAGCCCGAGCTCCTTGTTGATGATCAACTGGATGGCCAGCGCCCGACGCACGCTCTCCTCGGTGGGCGTGGTGATCGCTTCGTCGTACGCATTCGTATGAAGCGAATTGCAGTTATCGTATAGCGCATAGAGCGCCTGTAGAGTCGTTCGGATGTCGTTGAAAGCGATCTCCTGCGCATGCAACGACCGGCCGGACGTCTGAATGTGGTACTTCAGCTTCTGGGAGCGCGTGTTCGCCTTGTACTTGTACCGCATCGCCTTGGCCCAGATGCGGCGCGCGACGCGGCCGAGGACCGAGTACTCCGGGTCCATTCCGTTGGAGAAGAAGAAGGATAGGTTAGGGGCGAAGTCGTCGACGTTCATTCCCCGGGCCAAGTAGTACTCGACGAACGTGAACCCGTTGGCGAGCGTGAAGGCGGTCTGAGAGATCGGATTCGCGCCCGCTTCCGCGATGTGGTAGCCGCTGATGGATACCGAATAGAAGTTTCGGACCTGGCTATCGATGAAATACTGCTGGATGTCTCCCATCATCCGCAGCGCAAACTCCGTCGAGAAGATGCAAGTATTCTGCGCCTGATCTTCCTTGAGAATGTCGGCCTGTACCGTCCCCCGCACGGCCTGCAGCGTCTCGGCCTTGATCTTCTCGTAGGTCTCGCGGGCCAGCACTTGGTCGCCGGTGGTTCCGAGGAGGAGGAGGCCGAGGCCGTCGTTGCCTTCCGGAAGTTCACCTTGGTATCGCGGACGCTCCAAACCTCGGGCGGCGAACATTTCGGCGATCCGCTTGTCGACTACGTCAACTTTGCCTTGGGCCCGGATGTGCTTTTCGCACTGTTGGTCGACGGCCGCGTTGAGGAAGAATCCGAGGAGCATCGGCGCCGGACCATTGATGGTCATGGACACCGAAGTCGAAGGATCCGCGAGGTCGAAGCCCGAGTACAGCTTCTTGGCGTCGTCGAGGGTACAGATGCTGACCCCCGAATTGCCGACCTTGCCGTAGATGTCAGGTCGGTGATCCGGGTCTTCGCCGTATAGGGTGACGGAGTCGAACGCGGTCGACAGGCGCTTGGCCGCAAGCCCTCGGGAGACGTAGTGGAACCGTCGATTGGTTCGCTCCGGGCCGCCTTCGCCGGCGAACATCCGGGCCGGATCCTCCCCCTCTCGCTTGAGAGGAAAGACCCCGGCCGAGTACGGGAAGAAGCCCGGCGCGTTCTCCCGCAGGAGCCAGGTGAGAATATCGCCCCAGTCCTGGTACTTGGGCAAGCTGACTTTCGGCACCCTGGTCCCCGACAGCGAAGTCGAAAACAGGTCCTGCTCGATGACTCGGCCCCGAACCTTGAACTGGTACTTGTCGGCGCTGTACCTCGCGCGCATCGACGGCCAGTCCTGAAGGAGGGCCTTGCACTCGTGGTCGAGCTCGGCTTCCAGACCTCGATACAGATCGACGAGATCCTTCAGGTAGTCCGGCTCTCCCTCGACGTGTTCGATGACCTGAACCATCGCATCCGATTGCTCCACGATCTCGATCGAGCGCTTCCCAACTCGGGCCCGGAGCTGCTGGATGGTCCCGTTGAGCTGATACAGTCGGCGAGCGACATCGGACTGTTTGCGAACCCAAACGTCGTACTCGTCGCTGCCCTCGGCGATCTCCGCCAGGTATCGAACCCGGTCCGGCGGGATGATGTGGACCTTCCGGCTCATCGCCTCCGTCATCTCGACGCGGCTCGACAACGGCGCCTCGGTCTTTTCGACGATCTTGTCGATGACGAATCGGTACAGGGTGTTGGTGCCGGGGTCCGCGAATTGGGAGGCGATGGTCCCGAAGATCGGCAAGCCGGCGTCGGGACCATCGAACAGAGCATTATTGCGTCGATACTGCTTCCTAACGTCTCGGAGCGCATCCAGCGAGCCGCGCTTGTCGAACTTGTTGATCGCGATAACGTCGGCGAAGTCCAGCATGTCGATCTTCTCGAGCTGGGTGGCCGCACCGTAGTCGGCGGTCATGACGTACATCGACACGTCGGAATGCTCGACGATCTCCGTGTCCGACTGCCCGATGCCCGACGTCTCGAGAATGATGAGATCGAAGCCCGCCGCCTGGCAGATATCGACCGCGTGTTGAACGTGTTTGGACAGGGCCAGGTTCGACTGACGCGTCGCGAGCGACCGCATGTAGACCCGATCGCTGCTCACCGCATTCATTCGAATCCGGTCGCCCAGCAGCGCGCCGCCCGTCTTCCGCTTCGAGGGATCGACCGAGATCACGGCGATGGTCTTGTCGCTGAAGTCAGCCAGGAATCGACGGACGAGTTCGTCCACCAACGACGACTTTCCGGCCCCTCCGGTGCCGGTGATGCCCAGAACCGGCACCTTGGCATCGGAACCCGACGACAATCGGGCCTGGAGGTCTTCGGCCTGCTCGGGAAAGTTCTCGGCGATGGTGATCAGCCGCCCGAGCGCTTGGGGGTCGCCACTCGGCAGCCGTTCGAGGTTGGCCTCCATCGCGGCCGCGGTCACCGTTTCGAAGTCGCTGCGCTTCAGCAGGTCGTCGATCATCCCCTGCAGGCCGAGGGACCGGCCATCATCGGGCGAGTAGATCCGCGTGATGCCGTACGCGTGAAGCTCCTCGATCTCCGCGGGCAAGATCGTTCCGCCGCCGCCACCGAAGATCTTGATGTTCGCCCCCGCATTCTTGAGCAGGTCGTACATGTACTTGAAGTACTCGACGTGTCCGCCTTGGTAGGACGTCACCGCGATCGCCTGGGCGTCTTCCTGAATCGCGCAGTCCACGATCTCTTTGACCGAACGATTGTGGCCAAGGTGAATAACCTCCGCGCCCGACGCCTGGATGATGCGACGCATGAGGTTGATCGCCGCGTCGTGGCCGTCGAACAGGGACGCGGCGGTCACGATGCGAACGTGGTGCTGCGGCTTGTAGCGCGGCTGGTTCGTCATGACTGTGGCGTAAGTCTGAGGGCCCGACAGGTCAACAAAACGCCACTGTCGAACACGCGGCCCGTCCCCCGGGTAACGCTACGCGTCGGCGCCGGGCTTGGCAGGGCGTCGTTGGGCCGAAGGCGCCAGGGGGCCACTACTGTCCTGACGGGGGGCGCTCGAACGGTCGAGGTCCAAGATCGCCTTGCCCTCGATGTACGGCTCTGTTTCGTAGCGCGTGACCCGCCCCAGCTTGTCGACGATCGCCGCCATCCGTTCGACTTCATCGATGACCCGGCGAAGGTCCGACTCCGTCGGACAAGCGCCGGGCATTCGCCGCAGCATGAGCTCGACCGAGCCCAGAATGGCCGTCAGCGGCTGATTGAGCGCGTGCGCCGCCCCCCCGGCGACCTCGAGGGCGGCGCGCTGGCGTTCGGATAGCTCCGCCTTGGCCTGGGCGCTGGTGAGCTCTTCTTCGAGGCGCAGCTGCGACCGGAGGTCGGAGAAGATACCAACGATGGCGACCTCGTTGCCGTCGGGGCTGTGAACGACGGACAGGGCGATGTTCACGGGGATAAGCTCTCCGTCTTTCGCCACCACCGTGGACCGCCGCTCGTTGACCTTGCCCGGGCCACCGTTGTGTACGGAGCGCAGCTCCGCGGTGATCCGCCGTGCGAAGCCAGGGGGATACAACGCCTCCGCGAGCATGCCGTGGGCCTCGTCCCAGCTGTAGCCGGTGATGCGGCTGGCCGCGTCGTTGAACAGCAGAATACGGCCCCGCATATCGGTGGCCACGATCGCGTCGGCGCTGCTCTCGATCAGGTTCGTCAAGAACTCTTGCGTTCGGCGAAGGTCCGCCTCCACCGACCGGGTCTCGGTGACGTCACGGAAGCTGAGGATGATGCTCTGCTCGGGCGGGTCCGCGACCCCGTCGCGCTCGTCATCCGGGATGACGGGGGCGGTGGTGATGGCCAGCGTTCGCAGTCGGCCGTCGGCCCGAACCACCGGCAGGTCGAGCGAAGTGGGGAAATCGCGGCGCTGCAGGGCGAGGAGCGCGCTCCGCAGCGCGCTCAGGCCGTGATCGGCGACGAGGTCGCTCAGCCGCATCTGGTGGAGGGCCGCGATCTCCAGCCCCAAAACCGCCTCTGCGGTGCGGTTGGCGAACAGGATCCGGCCCCGGGGATCGACGATCAGCTGTCCGTCGCCCGCAAAGTCGAAGAACCGCCGATACTTTTCGACCTGGCGGAGCTGCCGCTGCATGCTCGCGACCGCGCTCTGCTGCTTGCTTCGGTACCGCGCCTTGACGGACTGCAGTAGCCGCGCGTTTCTCAACAGCATCGCGGTGATATTGGCGAAGATTCGACCCAGCCGAAGCTCTCGCGTCGACAAGGCATCCGGCCGCGGCGTCTGGGCCCGCAGGCGAACAACGGCGATGATGTCCGCATCGGACATGACCGGGAACAGGACCGCTGAACCCAAGGATTGGTCTTTGAGATGCGCTCGTACGCCGTCGAACAGGCCATCTCGCTCGACGTCGGTCACCACCACCGGAGCGCGGGTCCGAAGCACCTCTCGGATCTCCGGATGACGCGCCATATCCAACGGGATATGAGGCTGGGCCGATGCGTCGGTAGCCGCGACGACCCACGCCGGTCGATCCGAGTGGTCGATCAGAACCACCGAACAATCATCGACCTCGAGCCGTCGCGCCAACGCCCTCGCGATCCGCGTCAGGTTACCCACCACGTCGGCACGCGAAGCCAAGCCTTCCGATGCCTCGAGGAGCGATTCGAGGTCGGCGTCGAGATCCGCGGCCGGCCCGCTCATAGCGGCTGCGCCCATGCCGCCCGCAGCGCCGCTTCGTAGATGCGACGGGCCGCCACTTTGGCCGTCTTCGCCCGGGCAACGCAGTCGTCGAACTCGGGCGCGACTAGGGTCGTGCCGTCCGGTCGCGGCGCGACCTTGACCCGCACTTCGCCGTAATCCGTAGACACGCTCAACATTCGTCGCTCGGCGCGAAAACGACGGACGTCGTGTACCCGCACGCCGAGCGTGGGGCTGTGCACCATGAACGCTTCGACGATCGCCGGCTCGAGGCTTCGTCGAACCAGCGCCGAAACCTTGAGGCCCGGGCGCCCTTTCTTCATATACAGCGGCGCGCCCCACGCGTCGGCGGCCCCCGCCTCGAACAAGGCATCGAGCAGCGGCCCGAGGTCTTCGGGCCGCATGTCGTCGACGTTGGCTTGCACCACGACGTCTTCGTCGTCCCGCGCGTGACCGGTGGTCGCTTCGCCCAACACCGCCCGCACCACGTTCGGTCGGTCAGGCCATCGCTTGTGACCGGCGCCGGTGCCCGTCGCCCGTACGATCATCGCCGGCGCGGCTCCGAAACCGTCGGCCATCGCCATCAGCACCGCCGCCCCGGTCGGAGTGACCGTCTCCCCGATGAGGTCGGTCCCGACCGTCGGGGCCCCCGTGAGCAGGTGGAGCGTCGCGGGGCCGGGCAACGGAATCGGACCGTGTCCTCCCTGAACAACGCCCCGCCCGAGAGGAAACGGCGACACCACCACCCGGTCGACAGCCAGGTCATGTAGAGCGACGCACGCGCCGAGCACGTCGGCCAGCGCGTCGTCGGCCCCAACCTCGTGAAAGATGACCTCGTCCAACGAGACGCCGTGGGCCTGGGCCTCGGCTTCGGCCAGACGCCGGAAGGTGTCTTGCGCCATTCGCACGACCGGCGGCGGCAGGTCGGCGCCGGCCAGCAGCTCGACGATGGTCGAGTACGAGCGATGGCCGTGGTGGTGATGGTGGGGGGCGTGGTGATGATGGCGCGGCTCGGGGGGGTGATGGGGCCGAACCCCGGGCCCATCGGCGCCGGTGGCGGATGTTTCGACGTCGGCGAGCAATCCGTCGATGCGGACGTCAAAAGACAGCGCGCGCAATCCGGCCGGATCGACGCGCTTCACCTCGCCGGTGACCCGCTCGAGCCCGACTCTGGCCCACGCGTCCCGAATCCGGTCCAGCGAAGCCCCGAGATCCAGCAACGACGCGACGATCATGTCGCCCGCCGCCCCCCCCACGAGGTCGAAATACAGCGTGCGCTGGGTCACCGTTCGCGTCCACCGCCCGGAGCGGCGGCGCGCTCCGCGTTCATCAGCACCGCGGCGTAGGCGGCCCCGAAACCGTTGTCGATGTTCACCACCGTCAAGCCAGGGGTACAGCTGGCCAGCATGCCGGTCAGCGCGCTGAAGCCGCCGAAGTTGGCCCCGAAGCCGACCGACGTCGGAACCCCGATCACGGGACGGGTCACCAGGCCCTTCACCACGCTGGGCAAGGCGCCTTCCATACCCGCCACGACGATGACCACCTCGGCCCCCTCGAGGGTCTCCCGAACGGACAGGATGCGATGCAGACCCGCCACACCGACATCGTTGATGCGCCGTACGGGATGACCAAAGACCTCGATCGTCCGCGCCGCTTCTTCGGCCACCGGGGTATCTGCGGTGCCTGCGCTGACCACGGCGATCTCTCCTCGGCAGCGGGCTTCGAGGGGCGGTCCCGCGACCAGCAGCCGCGACCGCGGATCGTAGCTGGCGACCTGCACGATGTCGGAGGGCAGGGCCTCCATCACCCCCGCCGCTTTTTCCGGTTCGATCCGGGTCACGAGGGCCGTCTGTCCCTGCTCCCGAAAGGACCGAACGATGCCCGTGACTTCGGCTGCAGTTTTACCTGGTCCGTAGACCACCTCGGGGAGCCCGGTCCGCAGATGACGATGGTGATCGATTCGGGCGTAGCCGAGGTCTTCGAACGGCAGGCCGGCGAGCGCCCGCTGCGCATCGGCGACGGTCGTCGCGCCCTGCTGCACCCGCTCCAAGAGGGCTTTCAGATCCTCTGGTTTCACTCCAAACAAGGTATTCGGGGATGCTGATCCGCGCCAGAGGTTTCGTACCCCACGGCGGCGGGGGCAACCGATTTACAATTGCGACCGCGGCTCAGGACGCCTAGATCGTTGTCCATGACGGCGCACCAGCCCCGCCCTCTGCTGCACGCGGCTCTGCTCGTCGGCGGCCTCATGATCCTCGCCGTCCCTTTCGGCTATTCGGTGGTCGCCGAGTATCGCGCGTACGCGACATACGTACGGGAAACGGTCCGGGACCGTGACACCCCACCGGCGTGGCAGACCCGGCTCTTCACCCCCGCCGACTGCGTCAACGCCACCCTCGATTGGATGGAGGGATGTCCAGGCATGGAAGACTTTTGCCGGGGAACCGTACCGCATCTGATGAATGAGTGTCTCGCCAGCCAAGACCGAGACCAGTGGTGTGTCGACAACGGCGGACAGATCAAGAAGACGTCGTTCGGCTATCAGATTTGCGAGGCCCGTCGCGAAGCCAAAGGCGACCTGGAACGAACGCGCCTTCGAAAACAGCGTTGCGCGCTCGCGCTGCGGGCGCTCGCCGAGTTCTGCGACGAACGCGCGCTGGACAACTCGTCACCGGCCAGGGAGGCCAGCGCCGACCCGTCCCCCTCGAACGCCAGCGAGTAGACGCAGGGAACGGATCAACACGCGGCCAAAGCGCGACGGATCTCCGCCACCAGCTCCTTTCGCTCGATCGGCTTGACCACGAATCCCCGCATGCCGGCTTTGACGACCTCGGCCTTCACGCTGGGTTGGGAAAGACTGGACATCGCGACCAATACCGCGTGGGGCTGCAGGGTCAGGATCGCGCGTGCGACCTCGACCCCGCTCATCTGGGGAAGCATGAGGTCGATGACCGCAACGTCAGGCCGAAGGGCCCGGAATCGATCCACGGCCTGAACCCCGCTCGACGCTTCTCCGACCACCTCGAAGCCCTCTTGCCGCAGGAGACCCCGAACCAGCGCGCGCTCGACCGCCGCGTCATCCACCACCAGAACGCGAGCGCTCATCGCGTACGCCCCTCGGCCGCGGGCGGAAAGTGTTCGAAGCCGGTCGGCACGTCGATCGAGCGCCCGTCGGCGTAGATGGCGTGAACGGCGGGGCTGGCCGTCACCTCACCGATCCGAGCCACCGGCGTCGCGACCGAAGCGCAGATGTCGCGGATGACCGTCTCGTCGTCGGGGGATGCCGTGAACAGCAGCTCGTAGTCTTCTCCCCCCGCCATGGCCCAAACCTCCGACGACCGGCCGAGCCCAACGCTCGCCGCCTCGAGGGCAGAGGATATCGGAATTCGGTCGACCTCTATACGGGCCCCAAGTCCGGCCGGAGCCAAGAGCCGACGCAGATCACGGCCCAGCCCATCGGACACGTCGCACATCGAGAAAACTCGACCCGACGCCGCGAGCTGGACCCCGGCCGCGACCCGCGGCACCGGATCCACCAGCGCGCGAAACAGGGGGTCGGCCCGCCCGCCGTGGGGCGAGCGGCCTGACCCCAACGCCTGCTGCAGTCCGGCCGCCGCATCGCCGAGGGTCCCGGTCACGTAGATCCCCGCCCCCGACCGCGCACCGGCTCTCCGCATGAGGAGAGAGGGCGCCGCGGCCCCGACCAGGGTCACCGTGAGCACCGCGGGACCCTGGATGCCGGTCGTGTTGCCCCCCAGAACCCGGACGCCGTACGTTTCGGACTGACCGATCACGCCCCCGGCGATCGCTTCCACGACCGAAGCCGGCATGTCTGCGGGCAGACAAACGGAGACGAACGCGTACCGCGGTTCGGCCCCCATCGCGGCGAGATCGCTCAGGTTGACGGCCATCAGCTTGCGACCGACGGCGTCAGGGGGCGTGTACGCGAGATCGAAGTGTTGGCCCTCGACCAGGCTGTCGGTGGTCACCACCGACGCCACGCCCGGATCGAACCGCCACGCGGCGGCGTCGTCGCCATTGTCCAGGACCACCGCCGGATCCGGGCCGAGCGAAGCGGCCAGGCCGGGGTCCGCGAACAGGCGGATGACGCCCTCTTCTTTCAGCGTTCGGACCGTCGCGGGGGGTTCGGTGGCCATGCACCGAACCTAGCCTGACCACCGGGGCACGTCGATGCCGCGGCCTGGGGCGTCGACGGCCGGGACCCGGGTTGCCGCGACGGCTCAGCGGCGAAGGTTGTTGAGCCGGTTCGTGAGCCGGTCCATGCCGCTGCCGGGGAACTCTTTGGCCTTTTCGCCGTCCTTGTAGATGACGTTAAAGGGCAGCACGTCGACCTCCGCTAGCCACGGGCTGATCTTCTTGAAGCCAGCCAGGCCTCGCTGGTCGAGCAACATCTTGCCGAAGCGAACGTCTTTGAACTCTTCGTCGCCATCGAGAAACGTCGTGAGCTCCTCCGTCCACTGGTGGCAGGCGGCACAGTCGCTCTTGCTGAGCATGAGCACGGCGAAAGGCGACTTGAGGAACTCCTCCCAGTTGTCGCTACCGATCATTTCGAGTCGACTCATCGTGATCTCCCGTAAGCAGGGCCTGACAAAGAAAAGTCCCGCGGGCCGGTCGGCCAACGGGACTCTTCGTGGTCGGCCCCTGCGTCGTACGCAGTTTAGGACCTAACGTGCGGTCGTAAAGCCGACCGCACCTCGACGTCGGTATGGCTTCAGCCGGCTTCAGCCGACGTGAGCCTCGCCCTTTTCCCAGTCCGCGGCGCAAAGCCCGCCGCTTTGGAACGCCTGCACCGTGCGCAGGACCTCTTTCGGGCTTCGACCCACCGCGAGGTCGTTGACGGACGTCGAGCGGATGACGCCCTGGTCGTCCACGATGATGGTGGCCCGGTACGCCACGCCGGCGTCGCTCTTCAGAACGCCGAACGCGCTCGAAAACTCGTGGTTGGTATCCGCGACCACGGGGTGGGTGATCGCCTTGGAGAACGTCTCACGGTCCGCGAACCACGCCTTGTGGCTGAAGAAGGAGTCCGTGGAGGCGCCGATGACCTCGATGCCGTCCTCCCTAAAGTCACCCAGCATGGCCTCGAAGCCGCGGATCTCCGTGGGGCACACGAACGTGAAGTCCAGCGGGTACCAGTAGATTACGTGCCACTTGCCTTCGTAATCCTTCGAGCTGATGGTCTTCTCTTCACCGTTCACATAAGCCTGCGCAGTCCACGCGGGAGCCTTCTGACCGATCATCGACATGTTCTTCTCCTAAAAAGTCGTTGTCGCGCGCCGCGGGAGCGACACGCCCGATGGGCATCTAGGGAGCCGGGTATCACGCTTCAAGGACCTGACAAATGAAAACACTCTAGCGTCACCACCGACCATTCAGATGCGCTCAGAACCGATCGTCAGGTATGGGCCGGGACATGATTCGCTCCTCCACGACGATCGGCGAATCGAATGGCGGCGGCACTTGCGCCGCTCTCGGCAAACACAAAGCGGACGATTCACCAGCGGTGCGCGAGGCGTGTCGCGCCCATGCTTCGTCCCGCAAAATGGTACAGAAGCGGCGACTCAACGCCCGCACCGCCGCGATCTTCGCGGCGAGGACCCGCAACTCACCTTCCCGAGCAGGGTCCGGTCCGCCGTCCGTTTGCAGGGCGGTCCACCGCTGAAGGAGCCGTCTTTGCTCACGCCATAGTCGGTCGACGGCGTCGACGAGAGGGTCTGGTTTGGTCGGAGTGGGATATTGGAGCACAATAACTGTTCGGCCCAGCGGCGATACCGGTGCGGCGGAACGACGCGAAAATCATTGCTTGGGAGGCTGCAGGCGCCACTCGAGCCACGGCTCGGCCATCGTCCGCCGCCCGACGTCATCATGGTGGCGAGCCTTGAGCCGAAAGAACACGGCGTACCGAATATCCGGACCGAAGTGCGGACCGACCGCGTGGCCGACGAGGTAGTGGACCAGAAAACCGTATCCGGCCCCGCCCACGATGGGTATCGGTTCGACCGGTGGGAGGGGCGGCATCCCTTGGAGCAAGGATGCCGGACCGTGCCGTCGAAAGTACTCGGCGTGGGCAAGGTGGCTGCCGGGCCATACCGTCAACGCACCGCCATCGGCCTCGACGTCGCTGAGGTACACGCCGGCTAGTGCACTGAAGGTGGCGATGGTGCCGCTCTGCACGCCGTTGTGGGGGGCCGCGATGCCGTCGAGGTGAGGCGAGGCGGACGGGGTACCGGGCGGCCGCGGGAACCGGAGCGCGATCTGGGCGTAGTCGACGGGCAACAGCGGTCCCAGCCAACGCTCAGCCTCGGCCTTCAGTCGCCCACCGAACAGACCGAGGATGTCCGGGTGTCGCCGCAGCGACGGGCAGTAAGAGGCGTTCTCGAACTCGGGGAGCCGGTCGGGATGCAGCCCGTTGACCCCGAGGTCTCGATGAATCGCGGAGCGAGCCCGCCGCACGAGGTCCGGGCCGACTGCGTCCGCCCACCCCGCGAACCCGCGTTGGCGCATCGACGTATCGGCGTCGGTCATCATGACCGAACCACGAGGTCCGCGCCCGGGGGGAGACCGGCCGTACCCTCGGACAGCATGCGCTGCTCGGACTGCGCGTCGGCTTCCCGGACGGTCTTCGCCGCTTTACAGAAGATCCTCAGCTGCGCCTGCTCTTGCCCGATGACGAGATGAGATAGCCGGCAAGTGCAGGGCTCGCTCGGGTCGACATGCCCCCGACCCTCGGCCGGCGGCAGCCACGAGCCGGTGTTGAAGTAGGTTCGTCCGTCGCCGAGGTGAACGACCCGACGAGCGTGACTGTGTCCCATGACCACGATCGGGACGTCCATGATGCGGGCGATGGTGCGGGCCGCGAGCGCCTGCTTCGGACCCGGTAACAGGAACCGCCGCGGCGCCAGCCTCCGATTGACCTGGTAAGCGATGAGCCCGGTCACGGCGATGAACAGCAGCTCCCACCACACGTTGGTCATCACCACCAAGACCGAAAGACACACCGCCAGCGTCCCGACCACGAGCAAAACCCGGTCCAGGAACAACAGTCGCGCGAGCTCGGACAAGTTTCGAGTCACCGGCGTGTAGTGGAGGCTGTCGATCTGGATGAGCTTGTCGGCCGGAACCCGAAAGCGCTCCGCCTCCTCGACCAGCTTCTTATGGTGTTCTTGCGCGTACTCCCCAGCCCGACCCCACGCAAACTGCGCCGCGTACCACAGCGCTCGCCCGACCGCCGATACCCCCATGCGAAGGACGTACAGACCTCCGGCCGGCCCGCGGGCCTTGAACCACGCCCAGTAGTCGCTCGCGGTCCAGACCTGGGCATGGTGGGGGTTGAAGTCGGTCAGCATGTTCACGAAGTAACGCATCGCGAACATGAACAGCGGGGTGTCGATCCGTTTGGGATTGGTGGGGCTGACGGGGTGTAGCTGCTTGTCGAACGAACAGTAGGCATCGTACTGGTGGCCGTGCTCGACGTAGAGTCGGCCTGGCTCGACGTAACACCACGGCGCAAACTGTATCCTCGTCTGATAGTCGTTGCGGACCTCGATGGCCTGGTCGACGTCGAAGCGCTCGCCCTCGAACGCGAGGTCCGCAAGTCGGCGGCGCAAGAAGGTCTGCACCTTTTCCCAGTAGAGCTCCGCGTCGTGGTTGCCCCGCAGCACGACGATTTCGCCCCCCTCCCGCACGAATGCCGCGACCCGGCGAAAGAAGGCCTCGTGGTAGGCCATGGTCGCCTCCAGTTTGACCTGCGATCGCTCGGACTCGGAGCCGAGACCGAAAGACCGCTCTTCGTCGCTGACGTCGAACGAGAGCGTGAGGGGATCCTGGGCCTCGGGCCGGACCACGACCTCTACGAAGTCGATGAAGTCACCGGCGAAGACGATGCGCCAGTCGGACGCCCGACCTTCCGTGTAGAGGTCGAGGAGGTCGATGAACGCCTGGTCGAACTCCGGGTTCGGGCGGCGACTCTGAAAGCCGGTGATCTTGCGGCAGTCGCGCCCGAGGTGCATGTCCGAAACCACCAGCACCAGCCGCGGTTCGGTGGGCTTCGAATCAGTCATCTACGACACAAAGATAAAACTTCGTGTTCGACCGATCCAGGATTCGCAGCTTATTCCTCTTATCGGGGCTCAGGACGTTCTTCAGCGTATGAAAGCGCGACTGCTCGGTGATGATGAACTCGCGGCCGGGCTGATCGACCAGCCTCCGCATGCGCTGGTTGGCCCCCGTTCCTTTGATCTGGAGCACGGTGTTACGGCTGTAAAGCGTTTCCCCCCGCCAGTTCAACTGGTAGGCGTACACGGGTTCGCGGGCCTCGCGCTCCTCGTAATACGTCTTCCACAGGTGGTACTGCGACCAGTGCGGGGACAGCATGTTGAAGTGGTAGTGCGAGACCCACGTCCCAAAGAGAATCGCCGTCGCGATGAACGCCAACAACGCCGAGCCCTTCTGACGCAGGAAGTAGAACGCGACCATCGCCGTCACGGAGGCGGAAACCAAGATCTGCAGGAACAAACGCGGATTGATATCCCGCGGGTACTCGCGGTCGTACTTGTACGTGAACAGACTCACGAGATGCTGCGGATCGCTGATCAAGTCGCGAGCGGCGACCGCGAGCACCATCAGCACGAGCAACGGCGTGTAGCCCCGTAACCGCTCGGTGGGCGCGTCGGCCACCCACCGCAACCAGTACCCGACGAGAACGGCGAGGGCGGGCACGGCGGGCAGGATGTAATGGTGAAACGCCGTCCTCATGAAGCTGAACGCGACGTAGCTCCACATCGCCCACAACAGAACGAACAGGACGGTACGACGGACTTCGGGTCGGGGGTCATCGGGGTCGTGGTTGGCCGCGAACCCCAGGCTCAACGGCACGACCGCCGACCACGGAAACATGCCGTAGGCGAGCTGCTCCAGGTAGTAACCCATCTCCGGGCGGTCGCCATGCACGCCGCGCCCGACCCGGTTGAAGTTGTCGTGCAGCCAAAAGCGGTCGACGAACGTCTTTCCTTCGTCATCACGCCCGGTAAACAGGCTGACCACGGTATACCAGGGGGCGGCGACGAGCAGGAACAACGCGCCGCCCCACAACACCCGACTCCGCCGCAGCACGTCGACGTCGAGGGAGAACAGCACGTATAGCACCACCGCGGGCGGAACGATGAGCAGCACCGCGAGTCCCTTCGACAGCGCCGCGAGCCCCAAACAAACGTAAAAGCCGATCAGCGAGCAGTCCTGCTTGCTCAATCGCGTAACGCGCCACGCCCACAGCCCCAGCCCGACGAGCAGATAGGCGAGCACGACCGCGGTCACCACGTTGACCCCCACCGAGCTTCGCTTCAGGACCCCGAGCGGATTGAAGGTCAGGGCCACGGAGATATCGCGGACGATGATCGCGACCTGAGCCCCCACCGCCACCGCCACCGCGCCCAGCGCGAGGCCTTTCTCGGCCCTGGTCGCCGGGCGATCCGACCGGCGGTCGAACACGGCTTCGATGAAGAACGCGAGCCCGATGGTCATGAACCCGACGAACGGCATGTCGACCATCGCCTGCTTACCGATGAAGATGAACTGGGCGCTCGTGGTCAGCACGAGCGCGGACAGAACACCGGTCAACGGATCCCGAATATGTCGGCCGATCCGGTACACGGCCCACACCGCGCCGACCGCGATCAGCGCGAACGGAAGGCGAACCCCCCACACCGTCCAGGCGCCGAGCGGTTCGCCCATCGGCGCCCCCTCCGCCCCGAAGACCAGCATCCCCGCCGCCATCAGCCACATCGGCAAGGCCGGCTTCGACCAGAAGTACGCCTGCTCCCAGTGGGGATAAAGGTAATCGTCACGCACGATCATTTCGCGGGCGACCTCGCCATAATGGGTCTCCCAAGGATCCCACAGGCCGAGCGAACCGAGGCGAGGTAACAGGATCAGCGCTGCCATCCCCACCGCGACCCAGGCGGCTCGACGGTCGCTGGCCACGCGGGCGCGAAGCCAACCCAGCCAGAACGCGGGTCCGGTCTCCGGCGGAAACCAAGACCGGACGGCGTGCACGGCATGTATGAGCCCGCCGAGCGGGGTCCTTCGCTCGATGCGGGGCGCCGATGGGTCGGCCGGACCGACATCAGCGGGACTGGATTCTGTCGCGGCCTCCTTCACAGTCGCGCTCGGACGCTAGGTTTGTGCCCGTAGGCTGTCAATCTCAGTATCGTGAGCGGGTACGGCGATGGCTCGTTGGTCGACATCACCGACGACCCGGAGACGGCCATCGAGGTCACGCCCGCGTCATCGCGGCCGGTGAAGGCGATGGGTCGGGGCCGCCGCCAAAAAATCGCTGCCACCGGCGCACTATCGAGGCGGCAGCGATGCCCCCGCCGAGGGGTCAGGGTACATTGCCGACGTGCCCGAGCTCCACTACCGAACCTGTCATCTCTGCGAAGCCATGTGCGGGCTGGAGATCACCCTCGACGGCCATTCTATTGAGCGGATCGCTGGCGACCCTCACGACCCGTTCAGCCGAGGTCACATCTGTCCCAAAGCCCTCGCGTTGGCGGACCTCCACGAAGACCCGGACCGGTTGAAGAGCCCGGTGTTCAAGAAGGGCGAGCGCTGGATCTCGATGTCGTGGAACGCAGCGTTCGACCTCGTGGCGGAACGGGTAGTGGACCTGCAGGCCCGCCATGGCCGGGATGCGGTGGCCACGTACACGGGCAATCCAGCCGTTCACAACTACGGCTCGCTGCTGCACGGACAGCTGCTGCGTCACGCGCTGGGTACCCGAAACAACTTCTCGGCCACGTCTTTGGACCAGCTGCCCCACATGCTCGCGTCTTACCTGATGTTCGGTCATCAGCTTCGACTGCCCGTGCCGGACATCGACCGCACCCAGCTGTTGGTGATCGTGGGCGCAAATCCTGCCGTATCCAACGGAAGCCTGATGACCGCCGGCGACATCAAGGCCGACCTCAAGGGGATAAGAAGGAGAGGCGGGCGCGTCGTGGTGATCGACCCGAGACGCACGGAGACCGCCCGCATCGCCGACCGCCACATCTTCATCCGACCCGGCACCGACGCCGCGCTGCTGGCGGCGATCGTCCGTCGAATCATGACCCATCACGGGGCCCGTTTCGGACGGCTGGCCTCGTTCGTCGACGGGGTGGAGACGCTGGCCGCGGCTATCGCCCCCTTTACCGCCGATGCCGTGAGCGCGGCAACCGGCATCGACGAGGCGACGATCCACACGATCGCCGACGACCTCGTCACCGCCGACTCGGCGGTGATCTACGGTCGCGTAGGCGTGTGCACGCAGCGATTCGGAGGGCTGTGCGCTTGGCTGCTCAACGTGGTCAACGCGGTCGCGGGCCGCCTCGACGAACCCGGCGGATCGATGTTCGCCACCCCCGCCGTCGACCTCGCCGGCCTGTCGCGTCACATCGGGCTCAAGGGCAGCTACGCCACTCGATTCAGTCGGGTCTACGGGTGGCCAGAGTTCTCGAACGAGCTACCGACACCCGCCCTCGCCGAGGAGATCCGCACCCCCGGCCAAGGACGCATTCGAGGTCTCATCACGTCGGCCGGAAACCCCGTTTTGTCGAGCCCAGGCGGCCATCGGCTCGCTGACGCGCTGGACGACCTCGACTTCATGGCGTCGATCGACATCTACGTCAACGAGACGACCAGCCACGCCGACGTGATCCTGCCTCCGACCTTCGGTCTCGAGCACGACCACTACGACGTGGTGTTTCACGCGCTCGCGGTCCGCAACTCCGCGAAGTACAGCCCCGCCGCTTGGCCTCGGTCGGCGGAGCAACGCCACGACTGGGAAATTTATACCGCACTTGCGCGGCGTATCGAGCGAGCGAGGCCCGCGACCGGCCTCGGCCGACTCCGCCGCTGGGCCATCGACCCGATCTTCGCTTTACTCGGGCGAGCCGAGCCCGCGCATATCATCGACCTCATGCTCCGAGGCGGCCCTCACCGCCTGAGCCTATCGCAGCTCAAGTCGTCCCCGCACGGCGTGGCCCTCGGCCCTCTGCAGTCGACGCTGCCTGGCGCCCTCGACACCCCCAGCCGGAGAATCGCGCTGGCCCCAACCCCGTTCATCGAGGACCTCCCCCGGCTCGTCGATCGACTCAGCGAGCCTCGGCCGGGCCTCACGCTCATCGGACGCCGCGGCTTGCGGTCGAACAACTCCTGGATGCACAACGTCCCTCGTCTCGTGAAGGGCAAGTCATCCTGCACACTCCTCATGCATCCCCACGACGCGGTGCAGCGAGGCCTGACCGATGGCCAGGCGGTCAAGGTCGCCACGGAGTCCGGCGAAATCGTCGTGCCCGTCGAGCTCGACGAAAACCTGATGCCCGGCGTGGTCTGCCTGCCGCACGGCTGGGGCCACGACCGTCCCGGGGTGAAACTGCGGGTCGCGGCGGACCACGCCGGCGCCAGCAGCAATGACGTGATCCGTCCCGTGGTCGACCCAGTATCCGGAACGGCCTGTCTCAACGATGTGCCGGTTGACGTGTCCGCGGCGTAGATCCACAACCGACCTATGTCTGGTCGTTCGTGGGCGCTGACGCCCGCGGTTCATCGCTATCTGCTCGAGAACTCACTCCGTGAGCCGGACGTCTTGCGTCGACTTCGGGAGATGACAGCCAAGATGCCCGAAGCCCGGATGCAGATATCGCCGGAGCAAGGCCAGTTCATGGCCCTTCTGGTCGAAATGCTGGGGGCTCGCCACACCATCGAAGTCGGGACCTTCACCGGTTACAGCGCCCTCGCCGTCGCGCTCGCCCTTCCCGACGACGGTCGAGTGACCGCGTGCGACGTCAACTCGGACTTCGTCGACGCAGGCCGGGCGTTCTGGGAGGAAGCGGGGGTCACGAGCAAGATCGACGTCCGGATCGGCGACGCGGTGCAGACCTTGCGGTCGTTGCGAGAAGAGGGCGGCGACGAACAGTTCGACTTCGCATTCATCGACGCCGACAAAGGGAACTACTCGACGTATTACGAGCACTGCTTGGCCCTGGTGCGAAAAGGCGGGGTCGTTGCGGTGGACAACGTCCTGTGGGGGGGCTCGGTCGCTGACCCCGACGATACGAAGCCCAGCACCGAGGCCATCCGCGCCTTGAACCGCACCATCCATCGAGACGACCAGGTCTCGGTCAGTATGATCCCCATCGGCGACGGCCTGTACCTGGCGAGAAAACGGGGCTAGTAAGAACATGCAGTTCGCCGTCCCCGGCGCGCTGTACGGCCTGTGGATGCTGATCACCGCGGCGGGATTCGCGGCTTGGACCGCCCGCCACGTCGTTAAGCGGTGAACGCTCGGCGGCGTCAGCCGTCTTCCTGCTCCCGAATATGCCACGGCTTGGCGGCGTACACGTCGTCGAACAGGGTGTCGCGGTCGGGGGGTGGACGCGCCTCGGCGGCGGCCACCGCGCGCTGGATCTCGTCGTCGAGCGCCGCCGTGAGCGCGTCATCCTCCTTTGAGGACCAAACGCCCTTGCCGATCAGCCACCGCCGCATGCGGGCGATCGGGTCGCGCTTCCTCCACTGCTCGACTTCTCGTTCATCGCGATAGACGCGAGGGTCGTCCGACGTCGAGTGCGCGCCGATCCGGTAGGTCAGCATTTCCAGGAAGGTGGGACCGCCACCCGCTCGGGCCCGCTGGGCCGCTTCGGATACCGCCGCGTACACCGCGAGGGGATCGTTGCCGTCGACCTGGGCGTACGGCAGCCCGTACCCGATCGCCTTTTCCGCGATGGTGCGGGATGCGGTTTGCGCGCGGGTAGGGATGGAGATCGACCAGTGATTGTTCTGGCAGACGAGCAAACACGGCGCCTGATAGACCCCGGCAAAGTTGCACGCGGTATGGAAGTCGGCGCTCGACGTCGCTCCGTCCCCCATGAAGCCAAGCGTCACTTCGTCGGTCTTTCGGATCCGAGCCGCCCACGCCGCGCCTACGGCCTGAGTCAGCTGCGGTCCGATACAGCTCGACCACGACACCACGTTCACGGACCGGTCCGCGTGGTGGGACGGCATCTGCCGTCCCTTCAACACGTCGCCCTGGTGGCCGAACACCTGGCACAGATACGTTTCGAGCGGGAACCCGCGGTAGAGCAGGCTGACCCCTTCCCGGAGCCCCGGGAAGATCAGGTCGGTGGGCCTGAGCGCGGCAGCGGTAGCCACCGGCGTCGCCTCCTGGCCCGTACACGAGCCGTAAAAGCCCACCCGGCCTTGGCGCTGGAGGATGACCATCCGCTCGTCGAGCCGTCGGATGAGGCGCATGAATCGATACATCCGGCGTTGAGTCTCGATCGTGAGGTCGTCGGGAACGGCGCCGACGACCTCACCGTCATACGACAAGACCTGGTACAGCTCGGGCTCGGCGACCGTCGATCGAGGGTCTTTCGCGATGCGCATCGCGAAAGGGCCTATCAGGCCATCTCCATCATCAGCCGGTCAGGATCTTCGAGCAGCCGGATAACCGAATAGGTGAACTCGGCCCCGACATGACCGTCGATCAGCCGGTGGTCGAAGGACAGCGACAGATTCATGACCGGGCGAACGACGATCTCGTCGTTATCGTCGACCACTGGCGTCTTCTGCAGCCGGTGAACGCCAAGGATGGCCACCTCCGGATAGTTGATGATGGGCGTGGCAAAGATCCCGCCGTCTTTGCCGAGGCTGGTGATGGTGAAGGTCGAGCCTCCGAGTTCCTCGGGGGTGATGGTGTTGGCCCGCACCGCCTCGGCCAGGCGAGCGATCTCCGCCCCGATGTCCAGGATCGAGCGGCGGTCCGCGTGGCGAATGACCGGAACCACCAGCCCCCGATCCGACGAGACCGCGACCCCGATGTGGTAGTCGCCTCGCTGAATGAACGACATGTCGGCGTCGTCGACATGCCCATTCAGCGAGCGGAACTTCTTCAAGGACGCGACGACCGCCTTTACGATGAACGGCAAGAACGTCAACTTCGCTTCCTCGGGGCCGAGGCGCTGGTTGAACCGCTTTCGCATCTGCACCACCGCGCTGCAGTCACAGCTCTCCACGAACGTGAAGTGCGCCGCGGTAAAGGCCGATTGCGCCATCTTGTCCCAGATTCGGCGGCGGAGCCCGCGCACCGGAATGCGCTCGTCTACGTCACCCGGCCACGAAGGACCGGCCGCCACCGGCGCAGGTCTCGCCGGCGGGGTCGCAGCGGGAGCCGACGACCTTGCGGCGGCGGCACGGACGTCGGTCTCGAGCACTCGCCCGGCGGGGCCCGTACCTTGTACGGCGGCGATCTCGACCCCGAGCTCACGGGCCAGACGGCGGGTGGCGGGGGCCGCCAGGACCTTCGCCCCGCTTCCGCTCGCGGCCACGGGCGTTGGGTCGGCACCCGACGGCGGTCCATCAGTCGTGGCGGAAGGCATCGGCGCGGCATCGGCCGGCGTTGACCCCGAGGGCGCGGAGGCCGGCGGCGCGTCCGAGCCTTCGGTCTCGATCACGCAGACCACCGCATGCACCTCGACCAGGTCGCCTTCCGCCCCCCGCGTCTCCCGCACGACGCCCTCCACCGGCGACGAGATCACGACCGTCGCCTTGTCGGTCATGACCTCTACCATGGGCTGGTCGACCGCGACGGCGTCGCCGGGCTTCACCAGCCACTGCACGATCTCGCCTTCGACGACCCCTTCCCCGATGTCCGGAAGCTTGAATTCGAACGCCATGCGGCGCGGACGTTAGGGGCCGTCGACTTGAGCGTCAAGCGGTCAGAACGACTGGCGACCCGGGTCGGCCCGTGGAACGCTGCGGCAGAGATTCAGGCGACATCGGCGCCCGGAGCTCTGTCCGGGCCGCGGACCCCGGCCACCGTCGGCTCGTCATCGGGTGCCGTCGCCGGCCGGCTCGCCGTCAATCTTTCCTGCACCGAATCCATGAGCGAATACATCACCGGCACGATGACCAGCGTGAGGAACGTGGCGAACGTCAGGCCACTGATGATCGCGGTGCCCATCGGCCCCCAGAACTGGGTCGACGCGGATCCAATGTGGAAGTCGGGCTCCAACTTCGTCAGGAGCCCAACGAAGTCCACGTTGATGCCGAACGTAAGTGGGATAAGCCCCAGCACCGTGGTCATCGCCGTGAGCAGGACCGGACGGAGCCGGGTCGCCCCTGCGGTGACGATCGCGTCGCGTTTGGCTAGCCCCTGGTCCCGCAGCTGCATCGCGTAGTCGATGAGGACGATGTTGTTGTTCACGACGATGCCCGCGAGGCTGATGATGCCGATGAACGTGAACAAGCCGAAAGGCGTCCGCGTGACCAAGAGGCCGAGCAGGACGCCGATCAGACTCAAGACCACGGCGATCATGATGATCAGCGGCCCGTTGAGGGAGTTGAACTGCGCGATGAGAATCATCGTGATCAAGCCACCACCGATCAGGAGGGCGGTGAACAGAAACGAGAAGCTCTCCTGCTGGTCCTCGCTCTGACCCGTGAATCGCATCGAGTATCCGGGGGCCAGCTGGGCCTTCAGCGGGGCCAGCTCCTTTTGCACCGCCTTGAGGGTCGCATCGGCGTTGATCCCCGTCGCCACATTCGCGGACACCGTAACCACCCGCTGGAGGTCCTTGCGGGTGATGCTCCCGAGGCCGCTCGAGATATTGAGGTCCGCGACCGCTACCAGCGGAATCTGCCGGCCCTCGTGGAGGATGGTCAGATTTTTGATGCTCTCCAGGCTCTGCCGGTCTTCTTTCTTCAGGCGAACAGTGATGTCGTACTCGTCGTCGCCGTCGCGGAAGGTACTGGCCTTGGTTCCGTTGACCGCGGTGCGCACCAAAAACGCGATCTGCTGCGTATTGAGGCCGAACTGCGCCGCGCGCTCCCGGTCGATGCGGACCTCCATCTCCGGGCGCCCCGTGTTGAGGTTGTCGCGGATGTCCACCAAACCCGAAATCCGGTCCGATTTCGCGGCGTCGCTGAGGACCCCTTTGACCCGGGACGCGATGCCCACGATGCGCACGAAGTCCGGTCCCGAGATCTCGATGTTGACCGGCGGCCCCGTCGGCGGACCTTGCTGGTCTTTGTCGATCTCCAGGTCGGCGCTGGGGAGCCCTTCGAGGCGCGACCGGATCTTCTTGAGGGTCTCCCGACTCGGCTCATTGCGATCGTTGAACTCGACCAGGTTCATGGTGATGACGCTGCGCTCGGGCTTGCCGCCGCCTCCGCCGAACGCGGTGCCGCCCCCCACGCCAACGTTGACGAGCAGATTCTCGAGGTTCTCCTGGGTCTTGGGATCCTTTTCAAGCAGCTCGTCGACCCGGCCGTGGGTGATGGTCGCGAGTCGATTCCCCGCCTCGATGTTGGTACCCAGGGGTCCGGTGACGATCACGCGAATCTGGTTCGGATCGGTATCCGGGAAGAACTCCACCCCCGTGGGCACGACGCCATACAGGGCGAGGATCACCAGGAGCCCACCGATGACGCTGTTCATGAGCTTCGCGCGATTGTCGGTCAGGATGAGGTAAGGACGACGACCGGTGATCAGCGTCCCTACAAGACCGACCGCGACCACCGCCAGCGGCGTCCCCAGCAGCGCGACCGCCGTCGTCGGCTCGATCGGTGTCGACAGGTTGATCAGCCACAGGGCGATGCCGATCGCCACCAGCGCTGCGGCCCCGACCCGAACCGACGCCATCCGGCCCAGCAACACCGTCTCGGCAGTATGGATCAACACCCCGAGCAGGCCGACGGCGCCCAACACCCCCGCCGGCAGGGCGAGGGTGAGGACGGCCATGCCTTCGGCGAAGGTCATCGACAACAGCGCCAGCATTCCCAGCCCCACGGCCGCGGCCAGGCTGGCGAGACCGGTCGCGTTGCGAGCGAAAGCGAAGCGAACGCTGTAGTCGCGTTCGAGAACCCGCTGTAGGAAGCTCCGATAGAACTCGACCAGTCTCGGCAAGAGGGCCTGCACGAACCCGGTCGCGATGTGCCGCATCACGAGCATGTGGGACGCGTAGGCGACCACCCCCGCTGTCACCAAGACCCCGCCGGTGATCGGATTGGTTATCGTGATCATCACCAGCAGATCGAGCAGGAGGATGGCCAGAATGATCTTCGTTGTCCTGTTCATCCGCGCGGTGGTGACCTGCCCGTCGACCCGCGCGAAGTACCCGGTCACCACCGGATTGATGACGATCGCCACCAGCAGCGAGCTGGACAAGGTGATGATCAAGGTCAACGGCATGTAGCTCATGAACTCGCCGATGATCCCCGGCCACCACAGCATGGGGATGAACGCGGCGACGGTGGTCAATGTCGAGGCGGTCACCGCGTTGCTGACTTCGCCTGCCCCCCGCTGCGCCGCGTCCCAGGTCGAGTGCCCTTCTTCGAGGAAGCGGTAGATGTTCTCGACGATGACCACCGCATTGTCGACCAGCATGCCCAGGGCGATGATGAGACTGAACAGGATGATGAAGTTCAGGGTGTAGCCGAGACCGAGGAAGGTCACGAAGCTGATGAACATCGACAGCGGGATGGCGATCCCGACCAGGATGCTGTTTCGGACCCCGAGGAAGAACAGAAGAACGGCCACCACGAACAGGATCCCGCTGATGATATTGTTCTCGAGGTCTTTGACCAGGTCGCGGACATCCTGACTTTGGTCCCCGGTGATGAGAATCTGGGTCCCCCGGGGTAGCCGAGCTTCGTCCAAGACCTTGCGAACGGCGTTGCTGGTGTCGAGAATGTTCTCTCCCGGACGCTTCTTGACCCCGAGGGTGATGACCTGAAGGTAGTTGTTCTGGTCGATCTCCTGGTAGGTCCCGTCTTCGCCCTCTTGCCGCAATACTTTGAGTCTGGCGTAGCTCGTGCGGTCTTTGAATCCGAACACCACTTCGGCAACGTCACGAATGTAGATCGGCGTTCGACCCGGCGCGGTAATCACGAGGTCGTTGATCTCCCGGGGGTCGGTGAACTGGCCGTTGACTCGGACCAGATAATTCAGATGGTCGACATCGACGGAGCCGCCCGGAACGTTGGCGTTCTCGCGTTGCAACGTTTCGGACACGTCTTCAAACGTAATGTTGTAGCCCTGAAGCTTCAGCAGATCGACGTTGACCTGCACTTCTCGCTCGAGCCCCCCAATGACGTCGACCTCGAGAACGGATGGAATGCCTTCCAGCGAGTCTTCGAGGTCTTCGGCGATCTGTTTGAGCCTCGCCAGCGAGTAATCGGCGGCGAGGTTGATGTTCATGATCGGAAACTCTTGGATGTCGATCTCGCTGATGATCGGCTCTTCGATCTCCGGCGGCAAATCGGGCTTGGCGAGATCGACCTTCTCTCGCACCCGCTGATTGGCCTCGTCCATGGAGATCTCGGGCTGGAATTCGATGACGATCGAAGAGACCCCTTCGTTCGACGAGGATTCGATCTTCTTGATCCCGTTGATCGATTGAATCTCTTGCTCGATCACCTGGGTGACCAGACTCTCGATGTCGTTTGGGCTGGCCCCCTGATACAGGGTGGTGATCACGATATTCGGAATCTCGATCGACGGCTGAGACTCCTTCGGAATGGTGATGTACGCGAACAGGCCGCCTAACACGAACAGGGCCATCAAGACCGCCACGCTGATGCGAAGCCGGATTGCCAAGGCAATGATCGAGCTCATCGGGGTGCCTCCTTGCGGGCCGGACGTTACTCGGAGCGCGCCTGCGGTTCTCGGCGCCGGGTCACCTGAACCACGTCACCTCGGGTCAGCTCGGTCTGACCCAAGACGACTACTTCATCGCCGGGCTCCAAACCCCCACTGACGACGACTTCGCCCCCCGACGCCACCGACAGCTCGATGCGGCGCTGCTGGGCCACGGGGATTCCATCGCGACGAATGACGACAAAGACGCTGGTCCCTTCTTCGTCGCGAATCACTGAAGTGATGGGGATGACCAGCGCGTCGCTGACGATGGTCTTGGTGACCAACACCCGCGCCACCATCTCCGGCTTGAGCACGCGGTCGTCGTTGACCAGCTGAAGCTCGACGTCGAACGTTCGGCTGCGAGGCTCGATGACCGAACCGACGAAAGTCAGCTTGCCCGTCCGGGCTGAGATCCCGTAGGCGTTGAATCGAACCGAAGCCTCCCGTCCGGCCTTGATATCCGCCGCGTAACGCTCAGGGACCCCGGCTTTGACCTTCATGATCGTGCTGTTGGTGACCCGAAGGATCGGGGTCCCAACCACGACCTGCTCCCCCTCTTTGACCATCCGCATCTCCACCACGCCGGCAAACGGCGCCCGGATCTCGGTGTTGGCCAAGCTCTTGAGGGCTTGGGCCAGCGCCCCCTGGGCCTGCGCCACCTGGGCGTCGGCCGAAGCCAGGTCGGATCGGATCTTGCGGAACTCGAGGGCGCTGATGATCTTCTGGTCGTACAGCGGTTTTTGGCGCTCGAAGCTCTCTTGCGCCAGCGCCTTGGCCGCCCTCGCCGCCTCCAGGCTCGCCTTGGCCTGACGCACCTGCGCCCGGACCAACCCCGGGTCCAGGCGAGCGAGCAGTTGTCCGGCCGTCACCGATGCCCCCAAGGCCACGAGGTTTTGCACCGTCCCCGAAGACTGAGCGGACAAGGTCGCGTCTTGAATCGCTTCCGTGGTTCCGGTGACCTCGATGCGCTCGACGAACCGTCGAGGCTCTACGGTCAGCGTCTCGACCTGAGGAGAGCGGTCGACGGTGCCCGCGTCGAGCGCTGCGGTGGCCGTCGATTGGTCCGGGGAGGGTTGGCAATTCAGCGTGGTCGCCGCCAGCAGAGCAACGGCCGGGAGCATTCGGACGGCACTACTCATCTTTTTGTTTCTCCAGGATCGGTGGGGTTCCCACGGCGACGAGATACGAGATGCGCGCCACCAGAAAATCATGAACGGCCTGCAGATAGTTGAACCGACTCTCGTCCAGCTGCTCAGAGGCTTGCCGGAGCTCGAACTGGTTCGAAACGCCTTCTCGGACCCGAACCTGGGCGTGTTCGTAGTTGAGCTCGGCCCGGGCGCGATTACGCTGTTGGGTTTCGATCTGCTGGCGAGCGGTGCGGAGCTCGCGGAGCGCCTGCGCCACTTCCAGCTGGACGACCACTCGCGCTTGCTCGAGGTCGACGCGCGCCTTTCGCGTCTCTACCTGGTTTCGCCGGTAGCGCGACCAGGTCTCGAAACCGTCGAAGATCTTCCACTCCAGCTGAAGCCCCACCGATACGTTCGCGAACCAGAACGCTTCGGAGAAGAAGCCGCTTTCCTCGACACGAACCGGGAACGGATCCAATATCCGATCTTCGCCGTCCACCGTTTCGAACGTCGGATCCGGCACCGTGAACGTCCGATCGTCGGGAACGGTTCCGATCAACGCGATGTTGGCGACCGCGCTCAAGGTGGGAAAGAGCTCGCCGATCGTCGCGTCTTCCTGGATCAGGTTAGCTTTCACCGCGAGCTTGGCCTGCTGAAAGTCGGGTCGATTGCTGTACGCCACCGCCACCGCCTCTTCGGCCGGCGGCATCTCGGCCGGAACACCCTCCAGGGTCAGCTCTCCCCGCACTTCTAGGGGCTGGGTAGCGGGCAGGCCGATGACCAGACGTAGGTCGTCCAACGCCCTCAGCGAAGCGTTGCGCGCCCGCGCGAGATCGGTCTGCAGGTTGGCGAGCTCCACTTCCGCGGTGAGGAGCTGAAACCGGGGCACGACGCCCTGGTCGACTCGCTTCTTGGTCTCGTCGACGGTCTCCTGCGTCCGGGCGACACTCTTCTCCAAGATCTCCGTCTGTCGCGACGCGAGCAGCGCGCCATAGAACGCGGACGCGGTATCCTGAACGGTTCGTTGCGCCTCGGCGTCCACGCCGACCTCCGCGATCTCCTCGAGGACATCCGTCCCTCGCAGGCCTGCGTAGATCGCACCGTCGTACAGGACCTGTCGAACGGCCAAGGACACCGAGAACTGATTCTCGACCAGAAACGCGTTGGCGTCGGGATCGATGATGAC
Organism: Myxococcota bacterium; assembly: GCA_028289325.1. Classification (GTDB taxonomy): domain Bacteria; phylum Myxococcota; class Kuafuiibacteriia; order Kuafuiibacteriales; family Kuafuiibacteriaceae; genus JANQQN01. Next base: position 42,298 of record JANQQN010000505.1, read on the forward strand.
GCCGGCGTTCTCGAGGGCTTGGTTGGTCCGGTTCGACCAGTCGATGAACGACAAGGGCTCCGTGTTCGGATTGTCGTCCGTCCGCGCTTCTTCGTTGAACGCCAGCCAACCAATCCCGTTGAACGCGTTGAACGCTCCGCCGGCGCCGGTACCCGCGAAGGGGTTGGGCGCAGCGAGATTTCGATCGTACGAGGCGGCGCCATCGATGCTCGGCCACACGCGGGCCCACTCCTGGCTAACCTGGGCCTCGGCGTCTTCTTGGTCGAGACGCGCTTTACGAAGGGCGTAGTTGTTCAGCAGCGCGAGCTCGATGGCTTCTTCGAGCCGAACGCTGACTCGATCGGTGGGTGAAACATTTGCCGAGCTCGAGTCCGGTTCGTCTGCGCCGGCAGGCTGACCTGCCACGCCGACGACCAAACCGAGAACGACGCCATTGATGATGAGACGAGACGTGGAAGAAAGGCGCTTCATGGCACACTCACCGGAGCACCGGCGAGCGGACGCTCGATTTATTGACCGATAAAATCAACCGACAATTCGGACAAACACGCGTGGCTGTGGTCACGGGCTCCATGAATCGAACGCAAGGCCTGCGAGCTTCGGTACACCGTCCTCCTCATCGAAGAAGAAGATCGCGGTTTTCCAGTCGAGCTCGGTGCAGCTCGAATCCAGAGGATCGAACACCGACAGAACGTTGAAACCGGACAGCGATGCCGGCAACGCCCAGCTCGAATTGGCGCCCTTGCGTATCTCGCCGTAGGACCACCGGGAGTTTGCGTCCCGCAAGGCGTCCGTCAAGGCATCACCGACAATCTCCTGCAGCGAGCCTTCCATGCAGTCTTCACACGCGGCACCATCCAGGCGTCGTTGCTTCTTTATCGTCGCCGACCAATCATCGATGCCAACCCGGATTCGGGTGCCGAAATGCTCAATAAAAAAGCCCCGCTGCGCGATCTTCGGCGAAGCGCCGTGCACAAACGCGGACCACGCTTCGTCGATGGCCATGGTGTACCGCGAGTCCGAGCGCATCTGTTCGGGCGTACGGGTCCGGGCCAGGAACCTACGGTCGACCCACACCGGTCCCGCCGGCGATTCGAGCGGGACCCACACATTCTCATCGACGGTCCTTGCGGGTCCGCGGCCTGGAATTCCTCGCGCGGTGGCGGCAAAGCGATGGACGACCGGCGCGTCCGATCGCGGCTGAGCGCGGGCGGCCAAGTGTTCATCGACCGGAACGAGGACAACATTGTAAAAGTCATGTTCGGGTGACCTCGCCGGCGCCGGGGCCACCGCCATCGCTTCGGATTCGATGCGCTGGCCGGCCGACGGGCGTCGCGATAACCCGGCCTCGATGGCCACCACCTTGATCCCCCCTTGGCGCCGGGTGGTGCAAACGCGAACCGCGGCCCCTGCGCCGGCGTCGATTCCATGGCAGTCGAACGTCGACCATTCATCCCGGTCTGATACCCAGGGGCCGAGGCTCGCCCCCGGCGCAAAGTACGCGGTTAAGAACGGTTCCCCGACCGCAAGATTGAGATCCGCGCTCGGGCACCCCGGCGTCGGCCACGGCGGCGGATTCATTCGTGCATCCGACAGCGCGCTAAGACCGACGCGACGGGGCGTTTCGCCGGCGAGTGCGACCTGGAGGCCATCGTCGCCGACAGCATCCGCCCAGCCACGACCGGTCGACCACGCCCGGGCCAGGCCGGCGATGGCCCCGGCGGCGGAGTTTTGGGCATCGGAGACGGTCGGCGGCCGCGAACCCGATAGGCCGGCCGGCGCTCGGGCCGCGGCCGGTGTCACCCGGGGCGGGGGCCGCGCCGAGGCAGGACGAACCGCCGGATCCCTAACCGGCGGCCCCGGATCGCGCCCTGTCGACGAGTTGAACAACCACAGACCGCCTCCGAGCAGAGCGAGGGCTCCCCCGATGAACGCCACCCGGGCCCCACTCACGGCTTTCTTCCTAGGACCTGCACCACCGCACTCAGCCCTCGGTGGTATCGACCCTCGCGAACCTCTCGCTCGATGGCCACCGCGTGCAGCAGGTTGAGGTCGGCCAGCTCCGCCTCGAGGTCGCTCAGCGGCATGGTGAGCTCCGGAATCGGCGGCCCCCCCGTGCCGCGACCAACCTGCTCCGGCCGGTACGCTTCAAGCACGAACATGCCTCCCGACCGCAACCCGGCGACAACTTGTCGATGCGTTCGCCGGCGAATCGCCGGCGGCGTGTGCGCCCAAATCGAGACGATGACGTCCCAGTGGCCCGGCGGGATCTCGTGATCTTCGAGATTGGCAACCACAGTTGCGATCCGCACCCCGCGGTCTGCCGCCAGCTGCTCGGCCTTGGAGAGACCGACGGCAGATTGGTCGAGGGCCGTAACCTCGAACCCTCGCTGGGCCAGGAACACCGCGTTGCGGCCTTCGCCTTCGGCGAGGCACAGCGCCCGGCCGACCGGGAGCCGATCCGCAACTTCCACGAGATAGTCGTTCGGGGCGTCACCGTACGCAAAGCCCGGTTCGCCGTAGCGTTGATCCCACATCTGTGACTCCGCCTCCTCTGCCCGTCTCGTCGATCGGCCGTCGGCGATCACGGCCTCGAGGCCGGCGAGGCCGGCGTTTCCAGCTGCGGCCGATGCCCGAACCGCGCCCGAAAACACGCTTCGACCACGTCCATGACGTCATCCACCGGGAAACGACGGCCAAGCTCGCGCTCGAGGGAGGTGACACCCCGATCGGAGATGCCGCAGGGCACGATCAGCGAGAACGGGTCCGTGACCTCCTCCGTTACGTTGAACGCGAACCCGTGCATGGTCACCCACTTGCTGATCCGCACCCCGATCGCGCCAATCTTCCGCTGGTTGTCGATCCAACACCCGATCAGCCCGTCGACCCGCCCCGCGGAAAGACCGAACTCAGCGCATACGTCGATCATGACCTGCTCGAGGTCGTGAACGTACCGCCTCACGTCCTTGCGCTCCGGCCGCAGGTCGACGATCGGGTAGCCGACGATCTGACCGGGCCCGTGGTACGTCACGTCGCCCCCTCGCCCGGTCTCGAACACCTCGATACCCCGGGCCGCGAGTTGCGCCTCGGAGCCGACGATGTGCGCGTATTCGGCGCGGCGGCCGAGGGTGAACACCGGTCGATGCTGGAGGAGAAGCAGAGCGTCGGGCACTTCGCCGCGCATGCGCGCCCGCTGCCGCGCCTGTTGTCGGGCCAAGCCGTCCGCGTAACCGACGAGGCCGTCCAGGCGGACGACCTCGAGCGGGCGGACGTCAGCGCCGCCGGTTGATGATATGGACCGCCTCACCGCGCGCCGCCTTCGCGGCCTCCATGACGCCTTCCGACAGGGTCGGATGGACGTGAACCGTCAGCGCAACGTCCTCCGCCAAGGAGCCCATCTCCAACGCCAAGCACGCCTCACCGATCAGATCGTTCGCATTGTAGGCGGTGATGCCCACCCCGAGGATCACGTCGGTCGCGGCGTCGATGACCACCTTGACCACGCCGTCGGTCGCGTTCATCGCCGCCGCTCGACCCAGCGCGCTGAGAGGAAACACGCCCGTGCGCACGTCGTGACCGGCGGCTTTGGCCTCGGCCTCCGTCAATCCCGCCTGCGCCACCTCCGGATCCGTGAACACGCCGAGAGGCATGGCCATCACGTCGAAGGCCGCCGCGTGACCGGCGATCACGTCGGCCGCGATCTCTCCCATGTGATTCGCCCGGTGGGCCAACAGCGGAGGACCGGTCACATCACCGATGGCGAAGATACTGGGGACGGACGTCCGGCACTGCTTGTCGACCTTCACCCAGCCCCGTTCGTCGAGCGCGACCCCGGCCGCGTCGAGGCCGAGGCCCTCCGTGTTCGGCTTGAATCCCACCGCGACCAGGATCTGATCCGCGTAGATGTTCTCTTTCTTTCCATCCTTCAGCTCGACCTCGACGTCCGCGCCGCTGCCGTTCGCTTTGTAGCCGCTGGCCTTGGCGTTGGTGAGGACGGTGAGACCGGCCTTCTTCATGCTCTTGGTGATCGGACGGAGCAGATCCTTGTCGGTGCCGGGAAGGATGGTGTCCATCATCTCCACGATGGTCACTTTCGCGCCGAGCTTTGTATATGCCATGCCGAGCTCACAGCCGATGACCCCGCCGCCGATGATGACCAGATTCGCAGGGACGGGATCGTAGGCCACCGCGTCGCGGGCATAGCCGATGAAGGGCTCGGAGAACGGAAACATCGGAAGCTCGATGATCGATGCCCCGGTCGCGATGATCGCGGTCTCGAAGGTCACCTCGGTCACCGCGCCATCCTTACCGGTGACCGTGAGGCTGTTGGGACCGGTGAGGGTGGCATCGCCGAACCGCTCGGCGCACTTGTTGGCCTTCAGCAGGCTCGAAACCCCGCCGCGCTGCTTCTTGACGATATCGTTCTTCCAGCGCTGCAGTTTGCTCGCGTCGACGTCGGGCACGGCGGAGAATACATCGCCGAAGTGGTCGACCTCGTGGCGAAGGTTGGCGGCGTGAATGATCGCCTTGGAGGGAATGCAGCCCCAATTCAAGCACACGCCGCCCATGTGCTCGCGCTCGATGACGACGGCGTTCTTGCCGTGTTGTCCGAGCCGGATTCCGGCGACGTACCCGCCTGGGCCGCCGCCGATGACCGCTACCTCGTAACGCTCAGTTGCCATGCCTGCGGCACTAACACGGCCCCCACCTGCCGTCGACACAACTGACGAGGCCGCGGTCTCGGGCCCCGTTCCCGACGGGGTGGAGCCCGAGACGAGCCGGATCAAGCTTCAGCTGAAAACACCCCGGTGGTTCCGGAATTGGACCCCTCGGACATCTCCACTCCGACCACGATGGCCTGGAGCGTTTCCGCGTTCAAGGTTTCCTCCTCGAGCAACCGCTCGACGATGGCGTCGAGAACCGCACGTCGACGGGTCAGGATCTCCAGGGCGCGAACGTCCTGGAGATCGATGACCTGGTGAATCTCCCGGTCGATCCGTCGACCGGTTTCCTCGGAGTAATTGCGCTCCTCGCCCATGGCGTCCAGGTAACGCGCGCCCCGACTCCGCCCGTAGCTGAGCGCGCCGAGGGCCTCGCTCATCCCGAACTTCGTCACCATCTGGCGCGCGGTCTCCGTCGCCCGTTCGAGGTCGTTGGAAGCCCCCGACGAGACCTCTCCGTACACCAGGCGCTCGGCCGCGCGCCCCCCGAGCATCACCGCGATGCGGTCCTCGAGCTCGCTCTTCAGCAGCAGATATCGGTCTTCGGTCGGCAGCTGCAGCGTCGCCCCCAGGGCGCCGATGGAGCGAGGAATAATGGTCACCCGGTGCACGGGGTCCGCTTTGTCGACGGACATCGCCACCAGGGCGTGCCCTGCCTCGTGGAAAGCGACCCGCCGTTTTTCTTCCTCGCTCATCGCGCGGCCTTGTTTCTCGAGCCCCAGCTGAATGCGGTCGACGGCCTCCTCGAAGTCGTGCTGAGTGACTTCCGAACGATACTGCCGGGCCGCAGCGAGGGCGGCCTCGTTCACCACCTTCGCCAGGTCCGCGCCGACCATGCCGGGGGTTCGACGGGCGACGACGTGCAGGTCGACGGTCTCCGCGAGCCGAATCTGGCGCGCGTGGACCTGAAGGGTGGCGAGCCGCCCGTCGACCGACGGCCGGTCGACCACCACCTGGCGGTCGAATCGACCGGCCCGCACCAACGCCGGATCGAGGACTTCCGGTCGGTTGGTGGCGGCGATGATCACGATCCCGGTGCGGGCATCGAAGCCGTCCATCTCCGACAGCAGCTGATTGAGGGTCTGCTCTCGCTCGTCGTGACCACCGAACGCCGCCGCGCCGCCGCGCGACTTACCGATACCGTCGATCTCGTCGATGAAGATGATGCACGGGCTTTGGGCCGCCGCCTGCTCGAAGAGATCTCGCACCCGCGCCGCGCCGACGCCGACGAACATCTCCACGAAGTCCGAGCCTGACAGGCTGAAAAACGGAACCCCGGCCTCCCCCGCCACGGCCTTCGCGAGGAGGGTCTTGCCGGTACCCGGCGGGCCCACGAGCAGCACGCCCTTCGGGATCTTGGCCCCGAGCGCTTTGTATCGCTCCGGGTTCTTCAGGAAGTCCACGACCTCCTTCATCTCCCCCACGGACTCATCGATCCCCGCCACGTCGCTAAACGTGACCTTCGTATCTTGGGTCGCGTCGAAGCGCTTGGCCTTGCTCTTTCCCACCCCGAACGGCCCGCCGCTACCGCCGACGTTCTTGGCGATGCGTCGAAAGAGGAAGAAGTAGAGGCCGAAGATCAGCGCGAAAGGAACCAGCCACCCCATGATGACCGGCAGCACCGAAGGCTCCTCGGCCTTGCCCACGAACTCGATACCTTTGTCGGTCAGCTTCTCGACCAGCTTCGACTCGTCGATGCCCGGCAAGCGCTTGGTGGTGATGCGCCGCATCTCGTCGCCGGCGGCCTTGACGTCGGCGATCAAGACCCGGCCGCGGATCTCCACCCTTTGCAGCTTGTCTTGCTCGAGCTCGGCCAGAAACGCGCTGTACGGGACTTCCTCGTGGCTCGGATCGCGTCGACCGTACACGTTGACGGCGATCAAGCCGATGAGGAGCAAGGCAGGTAAAACAAAGCGACGAAGATCGATCTTCCTAGGATTCGCAGTTTTCATGAAATGAACGGTTCCTCGATCTACACGTAGAGACCGAAACCCGGCGGTCAACGACAGACCGTCAACGGCGACTGTGGGCGGGCCCCACCGACGCAACGGTTCGCCCACCGGGGACATCACGCGGGTGGTCAGTCCGCAGCTGGCTGACGATCGCGTCTGCAGCGCGCTGGGCCGCGCCGTTGCCGATACCGACCGCCTGCGCGGCCCGCGCCGCGAGTCGATCCCGCAAGGTCGCGTCGGCCCAAAGGTCGGCCGCGACCTGAGCCATCGTCGTCGCGTCCGAGGCCTGAATCAGCCCTTCGCCGCGCAGCAGCTCCACCGACTCCACTTGTCGGCTGAGGTCAGGGCCCGTGAGCACCGGCACGCCGACCGCCGCCGGCTCGAGGATGTTGTGCCCCCCGTGGCGGCCGAAACTGCCGCCGACAATGGCGATCCACGCGCTGCGGTACGCGGCCCGCAGCCGGCCGAGCTCCCCCATCACCACCACGTCGGCGCTGCCGACGCCTTCTTCGAGCCGAGCCGTCGTCCACCCCCGGTCACGCGCCGCTGCCGAGACTTCCTGCGCGCGCTGCGGGTAGC